>JAWOGY010000208.1:0-6752 GCA_046496425.1 Vicinamibacterales bacterium | reverse complement strand
AGCGGCGCCGCATCGCGGAGCGCTCCCGTTCGGAGGGCCAGGGCAAGGCGGCCGAGATTCGCGGGCAGAAGGAGCGCGAGCTCAAGGGCATCCAGTCGGAGGCGTACCGCAAGGCCCAGGAGATCATGGGCAAGGCCGACGGCGAGTCGACGCGCATCTACGCGGAGGCCTACGGGCGGGATCCCGAGCTCTATCAGTTCCTGAAGACGATGGAAACGTACAGGAAGACCATGACCTCGGACACGACGCTCATCCTGTCCACCGACGGCGAGTTCTTCAAGTTCCTGAAGTCGAGCAGGTAGCGCTCTTCACGAGCCGGGCAAAGTCCTCGGGCGTGTCGACGTCCTGGCACGCGCCTTCGTCCTCGACCGGGACGTTGCAGACCTCGGCGGCGTGCGCGCGCACGACCGCCTTCGCGCCGACGTCCGGGTCGGCGCGGCGCAGGTCGTCGAAGACGCACCGCGCGAAGAGCACCGGATGGCCATGGCGCCCTCCAACGTCGGGCCGCACGATTGGTGCGTGGGTGCGCTGGAAGGCGTCGAGGACCGCGCGGGCCGTCCCGGGGAGCACGAGCGGCGCGTCGACGAGGTGGACGAGCACCGCGTCCACGCCGGGCCGGTCCGCCACCGCCAGCCCGGCGAGCACCGAGGAAAGTTGGCCCTCCTGGCGGCGCGTGTTCTCGACGACCCTCGCACGCAGGTTCGCGGATGCGACCGCGGCAGCCACCGCTTCGTGCTCGGCCCCGGCCACGACCACCAGGTCGTCGACACCACCGTCGAGGAGCGACCGGCAGACGCGCGTCACGAAGGTGTCCGCGCCGATCGGCAGGAGCGCCTTGGGCCGCCCCATGCGCGTAGAAGCCCCCGCGGCGAGAATGATGCCGACTACCATGATGGGCCGCATGGTACAGCCGGCGCCGGCCCGGTGGCAATGCGGCGGCGGCATGCTAGAATCCGCTGATGAGCGACACGCTTCCGCGCGTGCGGTGCCAGCGCTGCGGCGAACAGATGGACATGAAGGACCCCGGCCCGGGCATGGCCTGGACGCCGGAGCAGTATTGGGTCTGTCCAAAGTGCGGCCGGCATTTCTGGTCCACCTACCCCCCGCCTGGCGGCAAGGACAAGGCTGCCGCGGCATAATCCGGCTTGACTTTCCGAGCAATACCTCCCTACACTGGCGCAAATTTCGGCGCCGCCTGTCCTGGGTGCCCCCGGTGTGCCTGTACGCCGGACGGTGCCGGCGGCGGCACCGGAACCCGGGCCCGGGTTTGTGCCCAGGGATTTCGCATCGGAGGGTTGAGGTATGCCGACCGGGACGATCGCACGTCTCCTCATCGACAAGGGCTTCGGATTCATCCGTGACGAGAACGGCCTCGAGCACTTCTTCCATCGGAGCTCGGTCCGGGGCGCCGTCTTCGAACTGCTGCGCGACGGCCAGCGCGTGGAATTCACCCCCGAGGACTCGCAGAAGGGCCCGCGGGCCGGCGATGTCCGTCTGATCGAAGACTAGGCGCCTTCCAACCGGCCGGCTCCGATTCGTTCGGAGCCGGCTGTCGTGTCTCTGGCGGTTTCGCTCTCGAACGGAAGCGAACGGGGCCCGGTGGCCCTCCCGGTCTTCAAAATCGGTCGCCTCCCGCTGACCGCGGGAGGGCTGGGTTCGACTCCCAGGCGCTTCCGCCATTCGACTCGCGAGCGGCCGTCTTCGACGGCCCGCCCCGCTCGCTCATGGCGGGCTCATCGCCCGCCGCGCCCATGGAGAATGCCCTGAGCGATCGAGCGTCAGGAGGCAAGTCGAAGGGCCAGACGATGGCGCCTGGCCCTGTCCCCTACTTCGTGTACATCCTTCTGTGCTCAGACGCGACGCTCTACGTCGGATCGACGTCGGACCTGACGGGACGCGAACGCCGACACAATGAAGGACATGGCGGGACGTATACGGCAAATCGTATGCCGGTCAAACTGGTCTACTCCGAAAAGCACCCCTCACGCCTGGCAGCGCAAAGGCGCGAAGCCCAGATCAGGCGTTGGACGCGAGCCAAGAGAAGGACGCCCTCATCGCGGGAAGCCGAGCCAGGCTCCACGAACTCTCGAGGCGACGGTGACGTTGACGTCCGGCGTTACCGCCGTTGGCTGGTTGACACCCGACGGATGCGGGCTCTGGCTCAGTTCGTGCTGCGTGCCGCGACCCGGGCCGACGCGCAGGGACCGGCGCGATCCCCCTAACGGCCAGGACGCCGTGGCTGGGTCCAGTTCTCGACGCGGAGGCCCGTGACGCGCCGGAACTCCGCCGTGTTGTTGGTCACCAGCGTCAGGCCGAGACTGCGCGCGTGCGCGGCAATGAACAGGTCGTTGGCGCCGATGGGCGAGCCGCGCTTCTTCAGATCAGCGCGAATCTCCGCGTAGTGGGGCGCCGCGTCGTCGGGGAAGTCCAGCACGTCCACGTAGGGAAGCAACGCGGCCGCGGCCCAGGAGGATTGTCGGCAGAATTCGAACAGGCCGGTTCGGGCTCCTCAGCGGCCGGGGCCGCGAAGGACGTTGATCCACGACACTTCCAGCGCGAACGGGCCGGGTGCCTTCTCGGCCAGCAGGAAGCCGACCGACGTGACGCTGCCGGGATCCACCGGCCCCACTCCCCGCAGGACCTGGCCGAACGAGGTGGCCTCAAACCGCTCCAGCGGGACCGCCACCTCGATCCACTCGCCCGAGCGGGTCTTGACCGGCGCCCGGTACGAGAAGGCCGTCGTTCGCCCGGACGTGTAGAGGTTCAACTGGTACTCACGCCCGTCGCCCCGCACGCGGGCCACGAGCGTGTCGCCAGTCTGCAGCCCGAGTGGCCGGGGCCGGGATCGCACCGAGGCGAAGCCGCCGTTGTTCTCCAGCGAGAGAGTCCCGTAGAACTCCAGCGTCTGGCGTTCGGTGATCCTGAACTGGCCGTCGGACACGCCGCCCATCACGCCGTCGTTTACGGTCTGCCACGCTGCGGCCGCGTCGGGCGACGCGAAGTCAAACAGCGACACTTGCGGGGCTTGCGCCATCGACGGCACTCCCATCAGAACGATCAGAGCTGAGACCACTATGGCGCGATTCATCCGGAACACCTCGTCCCCTTTCTTCTGACGCCGCCGCGCCCCCACCGGATCCTCGTGTTCCGCCGCTGAGGCTCTCGACGGCCCCGCCACGCTGATGTGGTCCGTTACAGGATGAAGTCGGTGTTCAGGAAGTCGCTCCTGCGCTCCCGGACGATGCGTGCGATAAGAGCCCGGTTGTCCGGATGCTCCTTTGCGGCCACGAGCGTGCGGATGGAGAAGACCCGGAGCGCGTCGCTCACGGAGAGCGTGCCTTCCGCCGAGTCCTTGCGACCTGTGAGGGGAAAAAGGTCCGGCCCCCGCTGGCACTGGGAGTTGATGTTCACGCGGCACACCTGGTTCACCAGGGGATCAATCAGGCGGCCGATCGTTTCCGGATCGCGGCCGAACACGCTCACCTGCTGGCCGTACTTCGAGTCGAGCACGTAGCTCACCGGCGTCTCCAGATCGTCGAACGCCAGGACAGGCACGATTGGTCCCCACTGCTCTTCGTCGTAGAGCCGCATGCCCGGCAGGACAGGGTGCAACACCGTCGGCAGCAGCAGCGTCTGACAGCTCTCGCCGCCTCCGCGGTTCACCACCCGGGAGCCATTGCCGAGGGCATCATCGACGAGATCGAGGAGCTTGCGAACCTGGGCCAGGTCGGGCAGGGGCGTGATCGTCGCGCCGTCGTCCCAGGGCATGCCGGCGCGGAATCCCCCGACGACGCGGCTGAAACGGTCGAGGAAGCCGTCCAGCACGGATTGGTGCACGACGAGGATCTTGAGCGCCGTGCAGCGCTGGCCGTTGTAGAAGAGGGCGCCGAGCGCGCACTCGCAAATCGGCCCTGTGGAGTAGGATGCCTGAGGTGACGCAGGAATCCGGACAGACGGTAGACGTGCTCGTCGTCGGCGCCGGAGTGGCCGGGCTGACCGTGGCCGCCGAGCTCCAGCGCGCCGGCTGCCGGGTGCTGGTGCTCGACAAGGGCCGAGGCGTCGGCGGCCGGCTGGCAAGCCGGCGAATCGGCGGGGCCGCGTTCGACCATGGCGCGCAGTTCATCACGGCCCGGACATCACGTTTCGCGGCACTGATCGAGGATGGCCGCCGCGCCGGGGCCGTCGAGGAATGGCACAGAGGCCTCGGGGACAGCTCGAATGACCATGTGCGCTGGCGGGGACACCCCGCCATGACGTCCATCGCCAAATACCTGGCTCGCGGCATCCAGATCGTGCTGGACACGCGGGTCGTGGCGCTGCGGGCGTCCCGGCATGATTGGAGCGCGGAGACCGAGACCGGAGCCGTGTACTCCGCCGACGCCGTGGTACTGACGCCGCCCGTGCCGCAGTCGCTGGCGCTCCTGAAGGCTGGCACGGTCGCCCTCCAGCCGGAGACCCGCGCCAGACTCGAGGGCCTTGAATACGAGCGGTGTCTGGCCGTGATGGCCGTGCTCGCGGGCCCGTCGCGTCTGGCGCCTCCAGGCGGCCTGGCGCCCGACGACGGACCGATCGCGTGGATCGCGGACAATCAGCTGAAGGGAATCTCGGCGGAGCCCGCTGTCACGATTCATGCCAGCCACGCGTTCAGTCTGGAACACTGGGAGCGCGACCGGCAGGAAAGCGGCCGCCGACTGCTCGACGCCGCGGACAGCTGGCTGGGCGCGGACGTACGCACGTTCCAGGTGCACGGCTGGCTCTTCAGCAAGCCGCTGCAGGTGGACGAACACCGCTGCGCGATGGTTGCTCAGAGCCCGCCGCTCGTGCTGGCCGGCGACGCGTTCGCCGGCTCGCGGGTCGAGGGTGCGGCACTCTCGGGTTGGGCTGCAGCCGAGGCCGTGCTGGGGAGTGCGTTGTGACGGCAGCCGAGGCGCGTGCGTGGCTCCTGATCGTGCACGCATCGGTGACGCTGCACATGACGGGGGTGATCTGGTTCGTGCAGATCGTGCACTACCCACAGGCTGGTGAGGCGCAGCCACGTGACGCGGCTGTTGGGCGGCCGCCGCCGTCACGGCCGGGGTGTGCTGCTCGATTCGCCTCGCGGCCCGTCGCGGCCCGACTCGCGGAGCCCCACCACAGACGCCACGACGAACGCGACGCAGAGCGCCGACACGCATAGCCCGATGATGAAGATGGTCGAGTCCGACAACATCTCAGCGACTCCCACCGGCCTTCGCAAAGGCGCCGAAGGCGAGGATGGACGGTACCCAGATGCCGACGAACATCCCAGCTTCCCGCTGTCCGCCGAACCAGAGGTAGACGGAGAACAGGAACGAGACGAAAGCGGCTATCAGGATGAAGTAGTCGCGTCCTCGGAACATCGATCGAACCTCCGGCAGGCCAGCGCGCCGTCGAAGCGGAATTTGCCTCCGATCGGGAAGCTTGCCCCGCCGCTTCGGGCAGATGTCAAGGTGCTGATCTCTTAGATTTTGAGCATATCACGCTTGCCGCCGGCGCCACGAAAAGGCTCAGCCCGCCAGCATCCGGTAGTTGATCCAGGCGATCAGCGCCGAGAGCACCAGCAACGTCGAGGACGGCAGCATCTTGAAGACGGGGTTTTTCACCCGCACGTGGGTGAAGACGGCGGCTCCCATGAGCACGGCGATGGCGATGCCGCCGAGCACCGCGAACCATCCGCGTTCAATCCCGATCAGCAGGAACAACGCGAAGGTCATCTTCAGGATACCAACGAGGTCCCTCAGCCAGTTGGGCAGTTCGTACTGCTTGAATTCGTCCACGATGTTGGCGTAGCGGACCACCCACACGAAGAAGATGGAGGCCGCGACGAGGGCTTGCAGGACGATTGCCAGGTCGTGCATGCGGGTATGATACATCCGCAAGAGCCGCAGACAGTGAGGAGAGCGACATGTGCGTCCCGGACGAAATCGCGGGCGAGGCCGCCCCGGACCCTGGTCCTGGCAAGAACCTCGACCAAACCATCAGGCGGCTCCTCGACGGCCAGCTGTACGGGGTGTTGTGCACGCAGGGCCAGGGGCAACCCTATGGCTCGCTGGTGGCATACGCCATGACCCCCGACCTCGATTCAGCGGTCTTCGCGACGCAGAAGGCCACCAGGAAGTACCGCCTGCTCTCCGAGTGCGCTCACGTGGCGCTCGTCGTCGACAACCGCTCGGCGCTTCCCGGCCGGCTCATGGACGTCGAAGCCGTGACGGCGACCGGCCGCGCGCACGAAGTGGCGACGGGACCGGAGCTCGAGCAGTGGTCCCGCCTGCTCACCGACCGGCACCCCTACCTCGACACGTTCGTCCGCTCCGTCTCCTGCGGTCTTTTTCGAATCGAGATCGTGCGGTACCTTCACGTCACCCGTTTTCAAGAGGTCCGGCAGTGGGTTCCCAAGGGTCGTGCATAGTCCCCCTGGTCGGGGCCGCCGGTGCGGGAGACGGGCTGGTTGGCGGCAAGGCGACCAGGCTCGGCTCGCTCATCCAGGCGGGATTCAGGGTTCCCCGAGGATTCTGCATCACGACGAGGGCGTACGAACAGTTCGTCGCCGAGGCCAGCCTGAGCGGGCACATCGCGATGGAGCTGGGCCGCAAGCCCCTGGACGCCATGCGGTGGGAGGAGCTGTGGGACGCCGCGCTGCGGATCCGATCCGCCTTCCTGCGAGCCGGGATTCCGGATACCCTCGCCATCGCCGATGTAGTCCGCCAGGGCCCGGCGGATCTGCGCGGCGAGGG
>JAWOGY010000257.1:0-2830 GCA_046496425.1 Vicinamibacterales bacterium | reverse complement strand
CTCGGCGTTGCGCATGCCGAGCTCGTCGCCGTAGTAGACGAACGGCGTGTTGCGGCTGGTCAGCAACAGCATGGCGGTGACCCGTGCCTGCGCCTGGCCGATGCTGGTGGCGACCCGTGCGCGGTGGTGGGTGCCGACGACGAACGTGGGGCAGGCGCCCGGGGGCAGCGCCGCGTCGTAGCGAGCGAGGTGGTCGGCGATCGCCGCGCTCTCCCACGGCAGCGTCATGAGCGAGAAGTTCAGTGCCAGGTGCAGCTCGTCATCGTCGCCATAGAAGCGCGCCAGGCGCTCGACCGACGAGCCGTACTCGACCTCACCGATGAGCACCCGCCCGGGGTAGGCGTCGATCCGGCGCCGGAACCAGCGCATGAGCCGGTGCACGTCGGGCTGGTCGCTGCTGTGGAGGTGGCGCAGTGAATGGTAGGGGTTGGCGCCCGGACCGGGGACGAAGTCCGGGTTCGGCGGGTCGTCGCGTAACGCCTCGTCCTTGAGCAGGTTGTGGATGACGTCGACCCGGAAGCCGTCGATGCCGCGGTCCAGCCAGAAGCGCATCACGCCCGCCATCGCGTCCAGCACCTCGGGGTTGCGCCAGTTCAGGTCGGGCTGCTCGGGCACGAAGCTGTGCAGGTAGTACTGGCCGCTGTGCGGGTCCAACTCCCAGGCGGGCCCGCCGAAGTGGCTGAGCCAGTTGTTGGGCGGCCCGCCGTCGGGCGCGGGGTCGCGCCACAGGTACCAGTCGCGCTTGGGGTCGTCGCGCGAGCTCCGCGACGCCTGGAACCAGGGATGGCGGTCGGAGGTGTGGCTGGGGACCAGGTCGAGGATCAGCCGGAGCCCGCGGGCGTGCGCCTCGGCGACCAGGTGGTCCAGGTCGTCGAGCGTGCCGTAGACCGGGTCGACCGCGGTGTAGTCCGAGACGTCGTACCCGAAGTCCACCAGCGGCGACGGATAGATGGGCGAGAGCCAGATCGCGTCCACTCCGAGCCAGGTCAGGTAGTCCAGCCGCAGGGCGATGCCCGCCAGATCGCCCACACCGTCGCCGTCCGCGTCCTGGAAGCTGCGCGGGTAGATCTGGTAGATGACGGCGTCGTGCCACCAGGGGCGTGGAGGTGCGGGCGCGCCTTCGCCCTCTCGACCGCTCGAGTCCGCCCGAGTGGGGTCGTGGGGCGGGCACGAGGACGGCAAGCCATCGCTCGTCGGCTCAAGCGCTCGCTTCTCGGTCGCGCGGATGATGCGTTGGCTCACGATGCAACGCAACGTATGCGACGGTCCGAAACCGTCGCCGGGCCGAAGGTCCCATGCGTCGACCGGACTCGGTCGACTCCTCCACTGCGACGTCGCCCCCTTCCAGCCGTCCCGACCCGACGCGCCGCCCATGACGCCCCTCAGAACGGATCGAACGCCGTCTTGTCGGTGCCGAAGGCGCGGCTGTACGTGCCGCGCACGTAGCGGACCTGCCAGGTGTGGCCGGTGAAGTGGGCAGCATGGGTCCGCACGAGCTGTGCCACCGTGTACCTGGCCACTCCGAGGTAGTCGAACGCCCGCTCCAGGTCGGCAGGCTCGAGCCCTTCGTACACGGCGCGGCGCCGCACGAACCGTCAGGCCGTCTCGTGCCGAGCACTGCCGCGCGATCACTCCATGATCCGGAGCAGCCTGACCGTCGCGCCCTCACGAGCCGCGCACATGTCCTCGATCTTGGTCAGCGTGCACCGGTCCGCATCCGTGAAGGACATCCACCACGTTCCCACGGCGCCTTGTGGGCAGTTCGGTGACTGGTCGTTCGATACGAACTGCAGGGCACCGCCCTCGACGGAGAAATCGCCGCTGTCCCACGGGAGCCCGGACTGGGTGACGTCATAGGTGGAGTCAGCGTTGAAGCTGAACACGAGGACCGACCAACGCCAGTCGCCGACGATCGCATCGCGCATGAGGCCGTCGCGTTGGTCAGCGTCCAGGAAGCGCGTGATGCTGTGGATGCGCCCGCCATCCACCACGTACACGCCCGTCGACCGCAGCGGCGCCAAGTGCTCCGGCACGTCATCGCGCCACATCTGCTCACGCGTCACGATGACTGCGCCATCCACGGACGCGGACTCGAACGACACCTCGAGCCGCGCACCCTCAGCGGCCCAGGCCCGGAACCGCGTGCGTGCCTCCAGCCCCACGGCCGCCTCGACGAACAGGCCGTGCTCCACGAGGACCACCTCGCTGGACAGCACCTGGTGCAACTGCGTCAAGTAGCCTTCCGACAACCGAGTCGCGAACTGCTCCACCACGCCATACTCGGCAGGCGCACTGGCCAGAGCCGACGAGCACACCGCCAAGACCACGACGGCGTGCAAGAAGCGAATGACGATCCGCCTCATGACGCATTCCCTTCTGCAAGGACACGAGCAGCCCACACCGACGAATCGTTCGACATAAGGATAGCACCCGCACCGTTGCGCGAGCCTTCTGGGTCCAATGATCAGGCCCTGCTTCGTCTGGGCGCGAGATCGACGCGCAGCGCGTCGAGGAACGCTGATGCGCTACCTCGACACCTCCGCCCTACCGATCCCCCTGACGCCGCTCGCGCTTGTGCGCGTACATCCTGGCGTCGGCGCCCGCGAGGATGTCGTCGGGCGTCATCTCGGGCGCGATGTCGCCCAGGTGGCCGACGCTGAACGAAACGGTGACCTCCTCCGGCACCGACTGCAACTGCAGCTCGATCCCCTCGCCGAGCCGACGGACGGTCTCGGCGACCAGGTCGGCGCCTGTCTGGCCGACGAGCAGCACCATGAACTCGTCGCCCGCCCACCGCGCCACGAAGTCGGTGGCGCGGACGGCGGACACC
>JAWOGY010000100.1:0-3142 GCA_046496425.1 Vicinamibacterales bacterium | reverse complement strand
ATCCAGGCCCAGGAGGCGGAGCGTGCGCTCCTCGCACGAGAGTTGCACGACGACGTGACGCAGCGGATGGCGGTGCTGGCCATCGAGCTTGGCCAGGCTGAGTCCGCCGCTCCTGGCGGCGCGCAGTCCAACACGTTACGGACCGTTCGCGAGGGACTCGTTCGCCTCAGTGAGGACATCCACTCGCTCGCATACCAGCTGCATCCGTCGGTGCTCGAAGAGCTCGGCCTGGCCGAGGCGCTTCGCACGGAATGCGAACGGAAAGGCCGCCACGGAGGCATCGACGTCAGCCTGGACCTCGACACGTTGCCCTCCGCCGTCGGGAAGGAAGCCACGCTCTGCCTGTACCGGGTGGCCCAGGAAGCGTTGAACAATGTGGCCCGCCACGCCCGCGCGCACGCGGCGAGCGTGGTGCTGCGGCAGGTCGATGGCGGCCTGCTCCTGGCCATCAGGGACGACGGTGTCGGGTTCGACCCAGGGGAACCCAGAGGCCGGGGAGGCCTTGGCTTGGTGAGCATGCGCGAGCGCTTGCGGCTGGTGAACGGCACGCTCGACGTCGAGAGTGCCCCCAGCCAGGGGACGGTCATCGTCGCCTGGGTTCCCGGGAACGGAGGTCCGCAATGAGCGCGACCCGTCGTCCGCGCATTCTCGTCTGCGACGACCACCTGATGGTGGCCGAAGCCCTGAAGAGCCTGCTCGCGCCCGAGTTCGATCTGGTGGGCGTGGTGGAAGACGGCCGCGCGCTCATCGAGGCGGCAGGCACGCTTCGGCCGGACGTCATCGTCGCCGACGTCTCGATGCCACACCTGAACGGCATCGACGCGCTGGTGAAACTGAGGCAAGGCGGCGACCGCACGCCGGTGGTGTTCCTTACGATGCATCAGGATGTGACCTTCGCGCGACGCGCGCTGGAAGCCGGGGCATCGGGCTTCGTGCTCAAGCACTCGGCGCCGGCCGAACTGGTCGCGGCGATCCGCGCCGCGCTCGAGGGGCGGACCTACCTGACGCCGCGGCTGGCGGGCGAGGTCCTGGACTCCGTGAAGCAGGATCCGGGCAGGGCCGCCGACCCGGTCGTCTCGCTGACGCCGCGGCAGCGGGAGATCCTCCAACTGATCGCCGAGGGCCGCTCGGCGAAGGAAATCGCGTCCAGCCTCTCAATCTCCTCCCGCACCGTGGAGTTCCACAAGTACCAGATGATGGAGACGCTGGGCCTGCATACGAACGCCGAGCTGATTCACTTCGCCATCAAGCATGGCCTCGTCGAACTGTGACTCGTCCCACTCGTACTCTCCCCAGGCGACCCTCGTAATTTTCCCAGGCGGCGCTCGTAATCTCCCTAGCAGACGGCCTGCCGGGTTCGGATTACCGTTCGTGTGACGCCTCGCGCCGCCACGCAATGCGGTGGCCCGCAGGCGCGAAGGAACCACGGCATGCCCAACACCCGGCCGAGCTGCGTGCTGCTGGCGGATCGTCACCACGGCCTGACGGAAGGCGTGCGCGGGCTGCTCATGGCGGCCTTCGGAACCGTCGTCATGGTGGCCGACGAGGCGTCCCTGCTCGAGGGTGCGAGCCGGATCCGCCCGGATGTGGCCGTCGTCGACATCTCGCTGGCCCGTGATAGCGGACTGGGCTGGCTTCGGGCGCTGCGGCAGGCGTGTCCGGACGTGAAAGTGGTCGTCCTCAGCGTGCACGACGAGGAGTGCATACGGCGCGCGGCGATGGACGCCGGCGCCGACGCGTTCGTGCTCAAGCGCGCGATCGCGACGGACCTGCTGGACGCCGTCGAGGCCGTCCGCGGATCCGGAACCGGCGCACCGCATTAGGGCCACGCCGCTCGGGGATCAGGTCCCGGTTGGCTGCGGAGGGAGTGTGACATGGAAGTCAGGCGAATCGGCACGCTGAGCCGTTTGGTGACAATGATGGGCGTCCTCGGCGCGGTCGCCGCGCTTGGCCTGCCTGCCGAGAGCTCCGCCGCGGACGGACCCCGCCGGCCGAATGTCGTCATCATCCTCGGCGACGACATGGGGTACTCGGATATGGGCGTGTTCGGCAGCGAGATCAAGACGCCGAACCTCGATGCCCTGGCGAAGGACGGCGTGCGATTCACGAGTTTCTATACGCATGCGTCGTGCTCGCCGACCCGGTCGATGCTGCTGTCCGGGGTGGATACCCACATCAACGGCATCGGGAACATGGAGGAGTGGACGGCGCCCAACCAGAAAGGCGTGCCGGGCTACGAAGGCTTCCTGAACGACCGTGTCGTCACGCTGCCGCAGCTGCTGAAGGACAGCGGCTACCACACCTACATGGTCGGCAAGTGGCACATGGGAAAGGCGCCCGACCAGATCCCGGCCGCACGAGGCTTCGAGCGCGACTTCTCGCTGCTGGACGGGGCGGGCAGCTACTGGAACATGGACAACATGGCCGCCGCCTCGCCGCGGCTGGTGTTCACGGAGGACGGGCGCTACCTCACCAGACTGCCGAAGGGCTACTACGCGACGAAGACCTACACGGACAAGCTGATCAGTTTCATCGACGCGAACCGCGGTGACGGCAAGCCGTTCTTCGCGTACGTCGCCCACCAGGCGCCGCACGATCCCTACCACCTCCCGAAGGAGTGGCGCGATCGGCACGTCGGCGAGTACGACAGGGGCTGGGACGTCCTGAGACACGAGCGGCTCAAGCGCCAGATCGAACTCGGCATCGTGCCGCCGGGCACGACCCTCGCCGAACGGATGTGGTTCGTACCCGACCCGATCGTCCTGGCGCCGGCGGCGCGCGCGCTCCTCGGCCGGAAGATGGAACTGTATGCCGGCATGATGGAGAACATGGACTTCCATGTCGGCCGGCTCGTGGCGCACCTGAAGGAGATCGGCGAGTACGAGAACACGATCTTCATCGTCTTCGGGGACAACGGCGCCGAGGGGGCCGACCTCTTCCAGATGATCGCCGGCACCCCGGGGACGCTCAACTACCTGTTCGCCGCCGCCAAGTGGTCGAAGACCGATCCGAAGTCGTGGGGCGACCCGGGCTCGTACCCGGTCTACGGCCCGGGATGGGCGCAGGTATCCATGACGCCGTTCAGCCAGTACAAGGGGATGACGACGGAAGGCGGCATCCGCAACGCGCTGGTGGTCAGCGG
>JAWOGY010000225.1:0-16114 GCA_046496425.1 Vicinamibacterales bacterium | reverse complement strand
TACTCCCTAGCCCCTAGCCTCTAGCCTCTAGCCCCTAGCCCCTAGATAGTCGCCGCGGGCGCGTCCGGCACGTCCGCGCGCCGCTTGATCTCCGTCGGCTTCGCCACGACCTTCGACGGGCAGGGTTGCCTGTAGAGCTTGAGGTAGTCGAACACCAGCTGGCGCTTCATCAGCTGGATCGCGCGGGCCGGGTCCACGCCCTTCGGGCATGCCTGGGAGCACTCGCCGGCGTAATGGCACCTCCACGGGCCCTTCTCGGTGCCGAGCACCTGCTTGCGCCTGTCGAAGCCGCCGTCGCGGCTGTCCGCGTTGTAGCGGTGCGACTGCGCGAGCGGCATCGGGCCGGAGTACGCCGGGTCGGTGGCCACCGTGGGGCACGCGGCCATGCAGCACCCGCACTTGATGCAGTAGGTGAACTGGAGGAACTGCTCCAGTTCGTGGGGCGTCTGGAAGTACTCGCCAGTCGGCTCGTGCATCTCCTCCACGTCGTCGCGGATGATGTGCGGCATCAGGGCGGCGTGCGCGTCGAACATCGGCCGCAGGTCGGGAACCAGGTCCCGGATGATATCGAAGTTCGGCAGCGGCGCCACCGTCACAAGCTGGGTGCCGAGTTCGGTGATCTGCGTGTTGCAGGCGAGCCGCGGGTGCCCGTTGATGAACATGCCGCACGACCCGCACACGCCCATGCGGCAGGAGGACCGCCAGGCGAGCGTGGCGGACCGGGTTTCCTTGATCACCCGCAGGCCGTCGAGTACCGTCATCCCGTGCGTGTAGGGGATGGTGATGTCTTCCCAGACGGGCGGCTGCTGGGTGGCCGGGTCGTACCGGCGGATTCTGAAAGTCACAGTGGCTGGTGCCGTCATGGTCGCTCCTCCGCCCGCCTACAGCGTCCGCGCCAGGGCACCGGCGGCCCACGCCGCCCACGCGCCGAACACGAACAAGCCGACGCCGCCCAGCGTCAGGGCGACGTTCAGGGCGCTTTTCACGCCCCGCCCCGGCCCGAGCTCGAACAGGATGTTGCGCAGGCCGTAGAGCCCGTGGAACAGCGCGGCGCCGAGCAGCACGATGTAACTCACCGTGAAAAAGCCCATCCTGGCCCGGCCGACGACGCTCACCCAGTCGATCGGCTTCACGTCCCCGGGGTTGAAGAACCCGAAGATGATGTCCAGATGCATGATGGTCATGTGCAGGCCGAGAAACACCAGGATCACCAGGCCGGCCAGCACGTGCCACGTCCAGAGTCGTTGATCGCGCATCGTTGTCCTCAGTGCGACAGGTGGGCCAGGAAGTTGTAGCCGCCCGCGGCGAGCACCAGTCCGGCGAGGACCAGGATGCCGAGGGCGAGCGGCCGCTGCTCGTGCACCGACGTGCGGTACGGATAGATCGGTTCGATCGGGTTCCCGATCGCCCAGCCGAGCTCGACGAGAATGAGGCGGACGCCGTTGCTCGCGTGGAAGGCGAACGCGGCGAAGACCAGGAACTCGCCAATGACGAAGACGCCCCCGCTGACGCGCCCCATCGACGCCGCCCATGCCTCGGGCCCGAAGGCTCGCGCCGAGGTCACGACGATGTGCAGCAGAAAGTAGACCACCAGGCCGAGGCCCGTCAGGCGGTGCAGGGTGTACAGGTACCGCTCGAGGCCCCACTTGCCGCCGCCAAGCCAGCCCCAGACGCCGAGCCTGTTCGGATGACCCTTGTTGTCGAGCATCAGATCCTCCACCCTCAGTACTTGCGCTCAACCGGTTTCCACGTGTCGATGGCCACCGGCTTGTAGTCCAGTTTCGGATGGCTGCCGGGCGTATGCCACGCCAGCGTATGCTTCAGCCACTTCTCGTCGTCGCGGACCGCGAAATCGCGGCGGGCGTGCGCGCCGCGGGATTCCTCGCGGGCCACCGCGCCCATCACCGTCACCTCGGCCAGGTCGAGCAGGTTGTCGAGTTCGAGCGCGTGGAACAGGTTGGAGTTGTACACGGCGCTCCGGTCCGCGATCGGCGCGCGGGCCGCCCGCTCGCGGATGCCGCGGATCTCGGAGAGCGCCCTCGCCAGCTCCTCGCCCTTCCGGAAGACGCCGACGTAGTTGTCCATCAGGGTGCGCAGTTCGCGCCGCAGGACATACAGGTCTTCGTTCCCCTCGCGGCTCGTGATCGTCTTCAGCCTCGCCTGCTGCGCCAGCCAGCTCTGCTCCGAGAGGCGGGACGGCTTGGGCAGGGACGGCAGGGCCCGGGCGATCTCCTCGCCGGTGATGCCGCCCCACACGAGGCACTCTGCCGTCGAGTTCGACCCCAGCCGGTTTGCGCCGTGCAGCGACACGCAGGCCGCCTCTCCCGCCGCCCAGACGTTCTTCGCCCGCGTCAAGCCGTTGATGTCCGTCTCGATGCCGCCCATCGAATAGTGCGCCACCGGCCGGATGGGGATCGGCTTCTCGATGGGGTCGATCCCCACGAACTTGATGCAGACCTCGCGGATGAGCGGCAGGCGGGTGTTGATGACCTCCGCGCCCAGGTGCGTCAGGTCGAGGTGCAGGTAGTCCTTGCCCTCGGGACCGGGAAAGCCGCGGCCCTCGAGGATTTCCGTCATCTCCGCGCGCGACACCATGTCGCGGGGCGCCAGCTCCATCTTGCTGGCGGCGTACCGCTCCATGAATCGCTCGCCCTTGTTGTTCTTGAGGTAGCCGCCCTCGCCCCGGCAGCCTTCCGTCATCAGGATGCCGGAGGGCACGAGACCGGTCGGGTGGAACTGCAGGAACTCCATGTCCTCGAGCGGCAGCCCGGCGCGGTACGCCATGGCCATGCCGTCACCGGTCACCGTTTCGGAGTAGGTCGTGAAGCCGTACAGCGTGCCCCCGCCGCCCGACGCGATGAGCAGCGCTTTCGCCTGCAGGACCACCGTCTCGCCGCTCGGCGCGTGGATGCCGACCAGCGCCACGAACCGGCCGTCCTCGATGACGATGTCGGTGATGAAGAGTTCGTCGTAGCGCTTGAAGCACTGGTAGCGCAGCAGCTGGTCGTACAGCGTCTGCATCTCGAAGAAGCCCGTCTTGTCGGCGGCCAGCGTCGCGCGCGGGTAGGAGTGCCCGCCGAACGGGCGCTGGCTGATCCGGCCCTGCGCGTCGCGCGTCCACGGGATGCCCCAGTGATCGAGCAGCCGAATCTCCCGGGGCATGGCCTTGCAGAAGCGCCAGACGACGTCCTGGTCGGCCAGGAAGTCGGAGCCTTTCACGCTGTCCCAGGCGTGGAGCGCGATGCTGTCGCCTTCGTCCTCGCGCAGGACGGCCGCGGTGCCGCCCTCGGCGCACACCGAATGCGCGCGCATCAGCTGCACTTTCGACACGATGCCGATGTCGATGTGGCCTTCGGTCCGGTGCGAGAGTTCGACGGCCGCGCGTAATCCTGCCAACCCGGCGCCCAGAATCAGGACGTCGTGGGTCAGGCTTTGCGCCATGCGGGGCCTCCTTGAGGGATGACAGACAACGGGGAATGCCTCAACGTGTGGCGGTCGAGACGTTGGATCCCGGGGGCGGGTGGCGCCTCGGCGGCGCCATGGGACAGCGGGATTCTAGTCGCGGTGCGGCCATTGACGCAAGCGAAGATCTCAGCGTTGCGGAGATCCCCGCGCATGACGGCCATCACCGTGTGATGGCGCCGAGCACCTTCCCGAGCAGGTCGTTGAGGGCCGGGCCGCCTCGGATCCACCGCGTCACGACCACCAGGTCGTTGTCCCAGTCGATGTAGATGATGTTCTGGCCGTTGCCCCTGAAGGTGACGCTCGTGTCCGGCGCCGCCGGAAGCGACTTGCGTCCAGGATTCAGGAACCAGTTCATGAACCCGTACCCGGCGTTGGCCGGGCCCCCGGTCCGCGCCATGGCGATCCAGTCCGGCGACACGATCCGGCGGTCCTTCCACTGGCCGTTCCGGAGAAACAGGTAGCCGAAGCGCGCCATGTCGCGCGCGCTGATGAACATCCCGCCTCCCCAGTGCCCGCCGCCGGTCACCGACTGGATGCGCTGGCCGTCGAGTTCGACCCAGGCGTTGTCGTAGCCGTGCCAGCGCCATGTCGACGACGCGCCGATCGGTTCCATGATCTCCTCGCGGAGCACCACGGGCAGCGGCCGCCGCCACACGTGCAGCGCGAGCAGCGCGAGCAGGTTCACGCGCGTGTCGTTGTACTTGTAGCGCGTACCCGGCGCAAAGAGCGGCCGGTTCGGCCAGTCCGCCGGCGTCGCGCCCTCGGGCCGGTCGGCCCAGTCCGGCTTGCCCCACAGCGTGCCCTGCCAGTCGCTGGTCTGCCGCAGCAGGTGCTCCCAGGTGATCGCCGCGTTGTGGCCCTCGAAGTAGCCCGGCTCGGGCATGTAGTTGCGCGCGAGGTCGGTGACGTCGCGGATGAGGCCCTTCTGCCAGGCCAGGCCGACCACCGTCGAGAGAAACGTCTTCGTCACGCTGAACGTCATGTCCACGCGCGCGGTGTCGCCCCATTCGGCCACCACGTAGCCCCGGCGCACGATGAGGCCGCTCGCGGCGCCGCGCGCCGTGACGGGCCCGATCGGCGTATCGAAGGGCTCGCGGGCGCCGAACGTCGTGGCGAGATCGATTGCCAGGTCCTTCGTCGCGGGGTTCTCGCTGGCGATCGCGAACTGGACGGCCTCGGCAACCAGGGCCGGGTCCATGCCGGCCTCCGACGGGCTGCGTGTCAGCCAGTCGAAGCGGTCGGGGAAGTACACGGGCGCGGGAGCTGCCGCCGCGGGCTTCGCGGGCCTGCCTGGCGCCTGCGCGGAAGCCGGCACGACCGTGCCCGCGGACGCGACGACCACAAGAAGCAGCGCCGCGCTCATCGAGCGGCGCGCGGACGGTGCGGAGACTGGAGAGAGCGTCATGGAACCTCCCGGGCGGATGGACTGGCGCGGATGTTACCCCAGCCTGGCCTTCCCGGCGTGTCGCCGCCGAGCCCCGTCGGCTGATCGACGCTGCGGGCCTCAGCGGGCGCCGGCGCCCGCGCGCGCGAGGAACGCCGGCTGCTCGCCGGTGAGCTCCCACGCGATGAGCGACATCGGAATCAGGCCGCAGGCGTCCAGTTCGTCCATGAAGCGGCGGAGCGTAAAAGTGTCGCCGAGCTGGCGCCGGCGGACGCCCATCAATTCCTCGATCTGCATCTTGCCGATGAGGTAGCTCGTGCCGTACGACGGCTGCTGCAGGTACAGGTGCTGCTCGCCGCGCACGAGGCTGCCGTCGAGGCGCAGCCAGCCGCGCGGCGTGTTCGCCGAGGCGAACGCGGCCGCCTCCTCCAGCGTGAACGCGTTGGCGTGCATCTTCAGGTCGCCGATGGCGCGCGCCGCCCGCTGGGCGACGAGGATGTAAATCAGCTCTCTCGATCGCGGGCGCGCGTCGAACATCCCCGCCTGCAGCATCATCTCTTCCCATCCGGTGGCCAGCCCCTCGGTGCGGCTGTCGAACAGGTTGTAGAGCAGCGGGACGCGCCGGATGGGGCTCGGGTGGGGCTCGGCGGCCATCCTCGCGAGGTCGAACCAGTGGTAGCCGTGCGTCCGCATGACCACGGGGTCGCGGTAGTCGACCTCCGTGAAGAACTCCCGCGGCCCCGGCCGGAAGCGCCCAACCCGCGCGAGCAGCGCCGGCTCCATGAAGTCGCGCACGGTGAGGATGTCGTGATCGCGGAGAAACGCCATGTACTCCGCGACGGCGGCGGGGAACCGGGCGGCGTGCTCGTCGGCGCCGGCAATCGGCTCCTGCTGCGGCTGGTCGCGGTTGCGCTGCTCCTCGAGAGCGAGGAACGTGCGGGCGCGCCCGAGCTCGCGCTCGAGCCGCGTCAGCTGTTCGCGCCAGGTGTAGGGCACGAGGTGGACGTTCCTGAGATACCAGTCGTAGTGATCGATGCCGATGCCCGATGGCCCGGTCTTCCGGGGCGCTTCGGCCTCGAGCCACGCGGCGAACTCGCCGGTCGCACGCGTCGCCTCCAGCACGTGCGTCTTCAGGTCCGCGTGCTCGCCGCCGAGCCGCGCCGCGAACTGCTCGAGGTCGGCGGCCTGCTCCCGGATGCTGCCGATGCCGAACCTCCACAGGTCGCGGCCGTTGCCCACCAGGTTGCCCTTGGCCTGCCTGAGCAGCGCGGGGATGGTCCGCACGCCCCGTTCGATCACGGCCGCGCTGTCGGCTGAAAGCGGAAACTCATGGCTCCAGAGCTCCACGGCGCCGTGGGCCAGCGGGCCCTCGCGCGCCGGTTGGTCGCTCTGGGAAGGGAAGACGGTGACGTAGAACGCCGGGTTGTTGGCCCAGGGCCGCAGCACCCGGTGGTCGAAGTCGAGCCCGTTCATTTCCGCCCGCACGAGGTGCCAGTCGATCTGCTGGCCGACGGGCCACCCGCGCGTGTCGAGCTCCGCGAGGCGGCGCCGGAACGGCGCGAGATCCCGGTGCTGCGCGGCCATCGCCGCGCCGGTATAGTCAGGCACGTTGTTGACGAGGACCGGCCGATGGAATGCCCGCCAGTCGGCGAAGAGCGCCACGAGATCGTCGTAGCGTGCGCTGCCGCCGGCCCGCCCGCCGGCGCTCCCGCAACCCGCGGAGATGATCGCCGCCGCCACGCACGCGCACGCGAAGCCAAATGTCCGTCGCATCATGTCTGCGTCCTCCGGGCGCGAGCGGAACGATTCCGCCGGCAGCCCTCACCAGAACACGGCGTAGAGCAGCAGCGTCAGGGCCACCACGACGCCTCCGAAGAGCTTGGTGCCCCAATCCACCCGCATGTCCATCGAGGCGTTCACCGGGAGTTCGACGGGCCGGTCGAGCGGCTTGACGAGCGTGATGGCACCGAGGACCGCGACGACCGCCGCGAAGCAGATCGCCATGCGATCGAGGAACGCCACCTGGGGCGCCACGAGTTTCAGCGCCCCGTAGAGCACGGGATTCAGGAGCAGGCCGATTGTGCCGCAGACGCGCGGCGCGCGGTGCACCAGCAGCCCGAAGACGAAGATCGCCAGGATGCCGGGCGAGATGAAGCCCTGGAACTCCTGGATGAACGTGAAGATCCCGCCGAACTCCGGCCGCCCGAGCTGCGGGGCGATCAGGATGGCGGCGAGCACGAAGACCACGATGCAGACGCGTCCGGCCGTCACCAGTTCGTACTGGGTCGCGCCTTTCCGGATCTGGCGGTAGATGTCCATCGAGGCAATCGTCGACGCCGCGTTCAGCATGGCGGCCAGCGAGCTGATGACCGCGCCGAACAGCGCCACCAGCACGAATCCGAGCAGCCCGTTCTTCGGCAGCAGCTTCAGGAGCAGGGGGAACGCCGCGTCGTGATCGTAGCCGACGAGCCGTGACGACACCCTGCGCCCGGCGGTCTCCGCCGCCGCCACGAGCCGGTCGTTGGCCGCCGCCACCGCCGCCGGCCCGGCCGCCGCGTCCGCCGTCGCGCCGAGCGCCGCCGCATTGGCCGCGAGCATGGCCCGGGCGGTCGCCGGGTCGATGGCCGCGAAATGGCTGTCGAACGCGTAGACCTGGGCCTCGCCCCTCGCGAACGCCTCGACGACCGGCCGGTTCCTGTCTGCGCCGAGCTGGCGCATGTCCGCGTTGAACAGGTTGAACGCCATGATGCCCGGGAACACCACGATGAACGGGATCACCAGCTTGAGGAAGGCGGCGAACACGATGCCGCGCTGGCCCTCGTTGAGCGTCCGCGCGCCGAGCGTGCGTTGCGTGATGTACTGGTTGAGGCCCCAGTAGAAAAAGTTCGGGATCCAGAGGCCGACGACCAGCGCCGTCCACGGGATGGACGGGTCGCTCGCGGGCCGCACCATGTGCAGCTTGCCGTCCGGCAGCGCCCCTCCGTTCAGCAGGCGGATCCGCTCCCAGGCCCCGGCGTCGGCCAGTTGGGCGGGATCGAGGCCGGGCGCGGCGGCGGTGGCGGCAAGCGCTGCCGGGTCGGCGGCGCCCAGGGCCCGCAGCGCCAGCACCATCACGACCGCGCCGCCGGCCACCAGCGCCGTGCCCTGCAGCAGGTCGGCCCACGCGCAGGCCTTCAGGCCGCCGGCAAACACGTAGACCGCCGACACGATGCCGATGATCCAGCAGCCGACGGCAATGTTGCCGAGATCGAGGCCGAGGAGCGTGAATCCCGCGAAGTACACGCTGACCACTTTCGCGCCCGAGTAGATGACCGACGCGGTGGGCACGCCCACGAGAATGATCATCGTGCTCGCCGCCATGATCGTCCGCGCGAAGGCGTTGAACCGGTACTCGAGGAACTCGGGCATCGTGTAGATGCCGCTGCGCAGGAACGTGGGCAGGAAGACGAACGCCACCACGACGAGCGTGATGGCCGCCATCCACTCGTAGCTCGCGATGGCGATGCCGAGCCAGTTGGCCGCCTGGCCGCTCATCCCGACGAACTGCTCGGTGGAGATGTTCGCGGCGATGAGCGAGAACCCGATCAGCCACCACGACAGCCCGCGTCCCGCCAGGAAATAGTCGCGCGCGCCGTGCTCGCCGCCGGTGGCCTCGCCGCGGCTCTTGTAGAGGCCCACGCCGATCACGGCGGCGATGAACGTCACGAAGACGACGATGTCGATCGCGCTCATCAGGGCCCTCCGTCGCGCCATCCGGCGGTGCCGGGCACGAGGATTCTATCCGCGAGGGCCTGCAGGAGTCAGTAGCCAGTAGCCAGGAGAGATGCTGGCGCCACGACTCGGGATTCGGGACTCGGGACTCGGGGCTCGGGGCTCGGCTTCTTGCTTCTCCCGGCTCGTGTCAGAGGACGTGCGCCGCGCGGGCCAGCAAAGCCGGGTTCTCGTAGCGCAGGCTGGTGCCGTCGCCGTAGAGCGACTCCGCGGTCGGCCAGGCGGCCGACGCCATCGCGGCCGGCGTCGCGGGCGGAAGCAACCGGAACGGCACGACGAGCGGCGCGCTCGAGGGCGCCGGCGTCTTCACCGGGATGCGGTACGTGCGCCCCGCCCGAAGCAGCGTCGTCGACAGGCCGTTGGCCGACTTGATCGCGCGCACGGACGTCCCATAGCGCGCAGCCAGCTGCCCCATCGTCTGGCCGGGCCGCACGACGTGACGGACCGTGTAGACGGGAGGCTCGATGATTTTCAGCTCGACGAGCACCGGGTGGACGCGCCGGCCGAGTTCCTGGGCCACCGGGTTGTAGAAGCGGACGTGGTAGTGGTTCCGATGACCGGCCACGTGCTTCACGATGGCCGACTTCGAGCCCTTGACGAAGTGGAACACGCGGTCGAGCCAGTCCGGGTCCTCGCCGATGCCCCTGGCGTACTTGTAGAGCAGCCGCTGAATCCGCGTGTCGAGCAGGATGGTCTCGACGTCGGCGCAGGTCACCAGCGCCCGCACCAGGGCCCAGTTCTTCTCCAGGTCCAGGTTCGCCGCCGTGCCGGCCACGAAGTGGGACGTCGCCCCGCTCTTGAAGAAGAAGCCGAGATCCACGTCCCGGCCGCCCTGGTGGGACTGGTGGCGCTTGAGGCGGCCGCCGTCCTCGTCGCTGATGTCGCCGACGACGATGGGATGGGCGTCCGGGAAGAGCTCGTGCACCTTGGCAAGGACCGTCTCGACGGCCTCGATGGTCTCGGCGGTGCCGAACGTCTCGGCGCGATCGGCGATCTCCCAGTGCGGGCTGGCGGGGAGCGTGACCGGATTGATGAGCAGCGCGCTGCCGGGCGATCCGATGGACAGCGATCCCAGCGTGGCCGGGTCGAGCTCCGCGCGGCGGGCCAACTCCTCGTCGCTCAGGCTCAGCAGCGCCGCGGGCGTGTCGCGCGACGGCGACTCGAGCGGCGCGGGCGCGGCGGCCAGGGGCGCACCGGTTCCCGGCGGCAGCGCCACCAGCCATACGACGGCGAGCAGTCCAAATGGGGATTTCATGCGGCGCGTCCCGCACAATTTACAGGATTATTCCGCCGAGTCAAGGCCAAGTTTCGGCGGCGGGGCGCGGCCCTACCGGCCGGCGCCGACGACGAGCGCCCGGAAATACTCCCGGCGCATCCGCGCGATGTTGGCGATTGAGATGTCCTTCGGGCAGACCGCCTCGCACTCGGCCTCGTTCGAGCAGTTCCCGAACCCGAGCTCATCCATGGTGGCGACCAGGGCCCTGACGCGGCTCGTGCGCTCGGGATGGCCCTGCGGCAGGAGTGCGAACTGCGAGACCTTGGCGCCCACGAAGAGCGACGCCGACGCGTTCTTGCACGCCGCGACGCACGCGCCGCAGCCGATGCACGCGGCGGCGTCCATGGCCGCCTCGGCGAGATCCTTGGGGACCGGGATGGCGTTGGCGTCCGGCGCGCTGCCGGTGTTGATCGACACGTAGCCGCCCGAGGCGATCAGATGGTCGAAGGCGCCGCGGTCCACCACGAGGTCGCGCTGGACGGGGAAGGCCGCCGCGCGCCACGGCTCGACGGAGATCGTGTCGCCGTCCTTGAACTTCCGCATGTGCAACTGGCAGACCGTGGAGCCGCGGTCCGGGCCGTGGGGCACGCCGTTGACGACGAGGCTGCACATGCCGCAGATGCCCTCGCGGCAGTCCGAATCGAAGACAATCGGCGGCTCGCCGCCCGCGATGAGCTGCTCGTTGACGACATCGAGCATCTCGAGGAAGGACATGTCGGGCGAGATGTCCCGGGCCTCGTACGGCACCAGGCGCCCGTCTCCGAACGAGCCACCCTGCCGCCACACCCGCAACGTGAGATTCATATTGGCCATCGTCGTATCCGTTGTCGTCGCTGACAACTGGTGACATCGCCCGTTCTCGCGCCCGGGGAGCCGGGCGCCAGCGCAGGCGATGGCGCCATGCCTATTTATAGCTGCGCTGGCTCGGCCTCACGTACTCGAACGCCAGCGGCTCCACGTTGCGGACAGGCAGTGCGCCGTCGCCGGCGTACTCCCACGCCGCGACATGGGTGAACGATTCGTCGTCGCGCAGCGCCTCGTTGTCCGGCGTCTGGTACTCCTCGCGAAAGTGCCCGCCGCACGACTCGCGCCGCTCCAGGGCGTCGAGGGCGATGAGTTCGCCGAGTTCGAGATAGTCGGCCACGCGCCCCGCGTACTCGAGCACCTGGCTCATCCCGGCGCCTGATTCCGGCACCGACACCGTCGCCCAGAATTCCTCGCGCAGGCCCGGAATGCCCGCGAGCGCCCGTTTCAGCCGCTCCTCGGTCCGGCCCATGCCGACGTTGTCCCAGAGCAGCCTGCCGAGCGCGCGGTGGATGTCGCGCGGCGTCCTGCGGCCCTTCACCGCGAGCAACCGGTCGATCTTCGCGCTGACGGAAGACTCGGCCTCGCGAAACGCGTCGTGGTCCGTCGTGATCTTCGGGAGCGAGGCGCCCGCGAGGTAGTGGGGCAGCGTGGCGGGCGCGACGAAGTACCCGTCGGCGAGGCCCTGCATCAGGGCGCTCGCCCCCAGGCGGTTCGCCCCGTGGTCCGAGAAGTTGGCCTCGCCGAGCACGAACAGGCCAGGGATGGTGGACATCAGGTTGTAGTCCACCCAGAGTCCGCCCATGACGTAATGCACGGCCGGGTAGATCCGCATCGGCGTCGTGTACGGGTTCTCGTCGGTGATCTTCTCGTACATCTGGAAGAGGTTGTCGTAGCGCTCGCGGATGACCTGCTCGCCGAGGCGGCCAATCGACTCGGCGAAATCGAGGTACACCGACAGGCCTGTCTCGCCGGCGCCGCGGCCCTCGTCGCACACGGCCTTCGCGGCGCGGGACGCGACATCGCGCGGCACGAGGTTGCCGAAAGCGGGGTAGCGGCGTTCGAGGTAGTAGTCGCGCTCGTCCTCCGGAATCTGGGCCGCCGGCCGCGCGTCTCCGGCGCGCTTCGGCACCCAGACGCGGCCGTCGTTCCGCAGGCTCTCGCTCATGAGCGTGAGCTTGGACTGGTGGTCGCCGGACACCGGGATGCAGGTCGGGTGGATCTGCGTGAAGCAAGGGTTGGCGAACAGCGCCCCGCGCTTGTACGCGCGCCAGATCGCGGTCGCGTTGGAGTTCACCGCGTTGGTCGACAGGAAGTAGGCGTTGGCGTACCCGCCGGTGGCGACGATCACCGCGTCGGCCTGGAACCGCTCGATCGTCCCGGTGACCAGGTTGCGGGCGATGATGCCCCGCGCGCGGCCGTCGATGACGACCAGGTCGAGCATCTCGTGCCGGGGGAACATCTTCACCGTGCCGGCCCCGACCTGCCGCATCATCGCCTGGTAGGCGCCGAGCAGCAACTGCTGGCCCGTCTGGCCCCGCGCGTAGAAGGTGCGCGACACCTGCGCGCCGCCGAACGACCGGTTGTCGAGCAGCCCGCCGTACTCGCGCGCGAAGGGCACGCCCTGCGCCACGCACTGATCGATGATGGCGACGCTCACCTCGGCCAGGCGGTGCACGTTCGCCTCGCGGGCGCGGTAGTCGCCGCCCTTGACCGTGTCGTAGAACAGCCGGGTGACGCTGTCGCCGTCGTTGCGGTAGTTCTTCGCGGCGTTGATCCCGCCCTGGGCCGCGATGCTGTGCGCCCGCCGGGGGCTGTCCTGGATGCAGAAGCTGAGGACGTTGTAGCCCGCCTCGCCCAGCGTCGCCGCGGCCGCTCCGCCCGCGAGGCCCGTGCCCACGATGATCACGGTGAACTTGCGGCGGTTCGCCGGGTTCACCAGCTTCGATTCGAACCGGCAGCGATCCCACTTCTCCGGCATGGGGCCCGACGGGATCTTCGCGTCGAGCTGGCGGGTGCCTGCCGGGGCGATGCGCGGTGCGCCGTTCATGATCGGCCCCCGAAGAAGAACAAGTACAGAGGAATGGAGAGGAACCCGGCCCCGACCAGCACCGCCAGGATCCTGCCGAGGGCCAGGACCTTCGGCGTCAGCCTGGGCCCGTTGAGCCCCAGGGATTCGAAGGCGCTCGAGAAGCCGTGCCACAGGTGGAAGCCGATGACCGCCATGCAGGCCGCGTAGAACGCCACCCACGCGGGGTTCTGGAACACCTCGCGCACGAGCCGGTAGAGGTCCCGGCCGTCTTCGCCGTGGATGATGGCGGGGTACCACGCCCCGTACTTCATGGTCGCGATGTGCACGGCGACGAAGACGAACATGACGGAGCCGGTCCAGATCATCGTACTCGACGCCACCGACTTCCGGCTGCTGCCGCCGGCGCCCCGCTTGACCTGGTAGGCGATGGGGCGCGCGTCGCGATCCGACCACCAGTTGGTCGCCGCCTGCAGGACGTGGACGACGAACAGGGCGAGCAGGCCGAGTTCGAGCGGGATGACGAAGGGGTTCGAGATGAGGGCGTGCGAGTAGGCGTTGAACGTCTCCGGGCCGAGGTAGAGCAGCAGGTTCCCGGCGAGGTGCACGCACAGGAAGCCGACCAGGCTCAGACCGGTCAGGCCGACGAGCACTTTCGTCGCCACCGTCGAGAACAACCATTGCCTGCGCGGTGCCATGTCGATCTCCAGCCCGGGCAGACGAATGCCGGGCGCAAGGATTGGGGGGACCCGGGAAGGCCTCGATTGTCCCGCCCGAGATTGTATGTGGCGCGCCACGGCCTTCGCAAGCCGGCCGGCGACGCGTCCCGTTCTCAGCTGTCGCTGGCGTGAACGCCGGATGGCGGTTCCTCTCGTGATAGACTGCGCCAGCTTCCCGATGCCCCGACGAACGGTCGCCTGCCTGCTGTCGTTCATGGGCTATGCCGCCGCCACCGTGGTCTTCACGTGGCCCCTGGCCTCCCGTCTGTCGACGCACGTGCTCGGAACGCTCTCGGGCGACACGGGCCTGTACCTCTGGAACCTGTGGTCCTTCGGCCACGAGTTGTCGCAGGGACGGACCCCGTTCTTCTCCACCGCGATCTTCTCGCTGGCGCCGCCGGTGAACCTGGCGCTCCACAACTACACGGCGCTGGCGGGGGCCGCCGCCATGGTGTTCACGAACTGGCTGGACATCACCGCCGTCTATAACGCGGTTCTCCTCCTGTCGCTCACGCTCAACGGGTTCTTCGGGTATCTGGTGGCGCTCCGGTTGACGGGGAGGCAGGACGTGTCGTGGGTGGCCGGACTGCTGTTCGGCTTCTCGCCGTTCGTGATCGCGCGGACGGCGGGCCACCTCAGCCTCGTCGCCGTGGCGCCGCTCGCGGCATTCTGGCTCAGCGTCGACGCCCTGCGCTCGACCGGCAGGTACCGCGCGGCGGTTGGCGCGGGCGCCAGCCTCGCGTGGGCGCTCTACAGCGATCCCTACTACCTCGTCTACTGCGTCATGCTGGCGGCCATCGTGCTGACGCCCCTGTCGGTGTCGCGCGAGCGGCGGACGGCGTCTCTGACGGGAGGGCCCGCCCGCCTCGCCGGCCTGGCGGCGATGGCTGCGGCGGCGCTGGCGGGCGCCATCTGGGTGACGGGGGGATGGACGTTCCGGCTGGGACCCTTCCCGATCTCGGTGCGCGGCGTACACAATCCCATCGTTGCGGCCACAATCGCCGGCGCGGTCTGGTGGGCGCTCCGATACCGGTGGCGCCTCGGTCTCGCGTGGCAGCGCCTCGGCCGCCTGAACGCGCGCAATGCGGGCGTCGCGTGCGCCTCGGGCCTCCTCCTGCTCGCGCCGTGGCTGTCGGCGCTATGGTTGCGCGTGATGGATGGCGCCCAGTTCAGCCGGCCCCTCGTCTGGCGCAGCAGCGTGCCCGGCGCAGACCTGCTCGCATTCATCGTGCCGAATCCGAAGCACCCGCTCATGCGCCCGCTCGTGCAGGGCTGGTTCGAGGATCGGCCGGGCGGCGTCATCGAGAACGTCGTGTCGGTCTCACTGGTGGCGCTCGTGGTGATTCTTGCGGCGGCGTGGCGGCGGCGCGTGCGGTTGCCGGCCCTCTGGGTGGGGATCACGATCGGGTTCGCGGTGCTCGCGCTGGGGCCGTTCCTGACCGTCGGCGGCGTGAATACGCACGTCCCGCTGCCATGGTATCTCCTGCGGCTCGTGCCCATGCTGGGGGCCGCGAGTACGCCGGCCCGATTCGCCGCGGTGATGATGCTCGGGCTGACGGCGCTCTTCGCCCTGGCGTTGGCGGCACTGGCCGCTTCAGCCGGGCCGCGCCGCCGCGTGCTCATCGGCGCCGTCTCCGCGGCGCTCGCCGTGGAGCTGCTGCCGGCGCCGCGCGTCCTGCATGCGGCGGATGTGCCGGACGTATTCACGGTCGTGGCCGCCGACCCTCGGCCGGTGTCCGTCCTGCACCTGCCGTTCGGATTCCGGGACGGGACGAAGACGATCGGCTACTACAACAACGCGAGGCAGTACTACCAGACCTTTCACGAGAAGCGGCTGATCGGCGGGTACATCTCGCGCTTGAGCCGCTCCAGGATCAGCGACCTCCGCCGTTCCGAGATCCTCAGAACGCTCGTGCTCCTCGGCGAGGGCGTTCCGTACGCCCCGCCGCCGCGCGCCGTGCTGCGCAAACGCGGTGCACTGTTTGTCAGGCGCGCCGGTCTCGGCTATGTCGTGGTGAATCGCGCGAGGACCCCGCCGGCGTTGCTCGACTACGCGGTGGAGTCGTTCACCCTCGAACGCGTGGGAGGCGACGCCACGTACGATCTCTATCGCACCACCGTGAGATTCGACCCCGGCGCGCCACCCGTGCGGCCGGCTCCAACCTCCCGCGCCCTCGGCGTGACGACGTCGGGGCGGAATGCGCCTCGCTGACCGTCACGCCGTCCTCCTTGACGCCGCCGTCACGGCCCGGTAGCATCCGAAGGTCCATTCGGTCCCCACGCGCCGCGGCGGAGTGAACGGCGGGCCCCTCTGCCTGCGCGGCGCATCCCCTGGCCAGGGCCCGTCACGGCTGACATCCCGTGAAAATCCACGAGTACCAGGGAAAGGCGATCCTCGCCAGGTTCGGCGTGCCGGTTCCCCGCGGCGACGTCGCGTTCAACGCCGACGAAGCCGTCGCCATCGCCCAGCGCCTCGGCCTGCCGGTGGTCGTCAAGGCGCAGATTCACGCCGGGGGCCGCGGCAAGGGCGGCGGCGTGAAGCTCGCCAGGACGATGGAGGAGGTGCAGCAGCTCTCCGGCAGCATCCTCGGCATGACGCTGGTGACCCACCAGACCGGGCCCGAGGGCAAACTCGTCCAGCGCCTGCTGATCGAGCAGGGCCTCAC
>JAWOGY010000098.1:0-4264 GCA_046496425.1 Vicinamibacterales bacterium | reverse complement strand
TGAATGCCGCTGATGACATCGGGCCGCGTCAGCACGAGCAGGTCGTTGTCGCCCTTCAGGTCGCGCGGGTGGGCGGCGAACCGCTCGCCGCGGAAGTCGGCCTCGGCGAGGCCGTGCCGCTGCACCATCGTGCCCATCGCCCCGTCGAGGACGAGGATCCGGTCGCGGAACAGGGCGTCGAGCGTCTCGTGTGTCTGCGGGGCTGCAACTCGGGGCGCGAAGAGCCGGCGGCCCACCGCATCAGCGAGGCGAGCGCTTTGTCGGAGAAGCCGAGCCAGTGGTCGCCGAGCCGATCCTTCACCCAGGTCTGGTCGTGCGGCCGCAGGTCGAGGAGCAGGGCGCGGCCGCCGGGCCGGAGCACGCGCACGGCTTCGGCGAGCGCGGCGCCCGGGTCGGCCGCGTGGTGAAGGGCCTGGGAGAGCAGGGCCACGTCCACCGACGACGCCGGCAGCGGCACGCGCTCGATCTCGCCGCGCTTCCAGACGATGTTGCACGCGCCGTGCTTGCGGGCCAGGGCGCGGGCCCGCTGGAGCACCGCCGCTGAGCGGTCGATCGCGTAGACCCGCCTGGCCCACCTGGCGGCCTCGATGGTGAGATGGCCGTCGCCGCAGCCGAGGTCCGCCACTTCGAGCGGGGGGAGGAGGTGGCCGAGGGCGCGCGCCCAGGCGGACCAGCTGCGGCCCGGCACGAGCTGGCCCGCGTCGGTGCCGTGGGCGTCGAAGTTCTCGCGGCGCTGGCGCAGCACCTCCTGGAGCCGCGCGTCGTCGGCCCGGGCGGCGGCGGACGGGCCGGCCTCGTCGAATTGCGTTTGCAGGTGTGCCCAGAGGCCCGCCAGGCGGCCGTGCAGCGCCGCGGTGTCGAGCCGGTAGTATGTGAAGCCGCCCGAGGGCTCTTCGGCGATGAGTCCCGCGTCCTTGAGCAGCCCGAGGTGCCGCGAGACGCCCGACTGCGCGAGGCCGAGCACGGCGGTGAGCTCGGTGACGTTGAGGCGCTCGCGGCCGAGCACCCGGAGCAGCCGGAGGCGGACGGCTTCCCCGAGCAGGCGGTAGAGCGTGGCGGCCTCATTCATATCTATAAATCTATATAGAGTGATAAAAAATCGCAAGTCCCCGGCCGGCGCGATCCAGCCGCCGAACCGGGCTACAATGCGCCGCAATGATCCGCATCCTCATCACCGGCGGGACCTTCGACAAGCGGTACGACGAGATCGGCGCCCGGCTCCACTTCACCGAGTCGCAGGTGCCCGACATGCTCCGCCTGGGCCGCTCGCGCGTGGAGGTGGCGGTCCGCACCGTCATGCTGGTCGACAGCCTGGACATGAGCGAGGCCGACCGCGAGCTCATCGCCCAGAACTGCCTCCAGGCCCCCGAGTCGCGCATCGTCGTCACGCACGGCACGGACACCATGGTGGAGACCGCGCGCGTGATCGCCTCGCGCGTGGAGGGCAAGACGGTCGTGCTGACCGGGGCGATGGTGCCGTACGCCTTCGGCAGCTCGGACGGCCTGTTCAATCTCGGCAGCGCGCTGTCGTTCGCTCAGGTGCTGCCGCCCGGCGTCTACGTGGCGATGAACGGGCGGTTCTTCCACGGGGACCGGGTCAGCAAGAACAGGAAGACGGGCGTGTTCGAGGACGACGGGGCTGGGGGCTAGGGGCTGGGGACTGGGGACTGGAGACAGGCGAGAGCGTCGCCGGGCGGGCCCTGGACGCGGGCGGATTTCTTCAACAGGTAGGGTCACATGATGGTGCGAAGGCTTTCGGCGTTCGGATCCGGACTGATTCTGACAGCGGGCATCGTAACGGTGCAGGTTGTTGCACAGGGTGCGAAGCCTGGGACGACGCCCGCGTTCACCGCCGACGCGGTGATGGCCCACGTGAAGGTGCTCGCCTCGGACGAGTATGAGGGGCGGGCGCCGGGAACGAGGGGCGAGGATCTCACGATCGCCTACATCGCGGACCAGTTCCGGAAAGCGGGTCTCAAGCCCGGCACGACGGACGGCACCTACCTCCAGAAGGTCCCGCTGGTCGGCATCACCGCCAATCCCGCCTCGTCGCTGGTCTTCCGGAAGGGCGGCGTCACCGAGACCCTCGCGTTCAAGGACGATGTCGTCGCGTGGACGAAGCGCGTGGAAGAACGCGTCAGCGTCGATGCGGCCGACGTGGTGTTCGTGGGCTATGGCGTCCAGGCGCCAGAGTACCAGTGGGACGACTACAAGGGCGTCGACCTGACCGGCAAGACGGTCATCATGCTCGTCAACGACCCTCCGGTGCCCGATCCGGCCGACCCCTCGCGCCTCGACCCGCGGACCTTCGGCGGCCGGGCCATGACCTACTACGGCCGCTGGACCTACAAGTATGAGATGGGCGCGGAGAAGAACGCGGCGGCCGTCTTCATCGTGCACGAAACCGGCCCCGCCGCGTACCCCTTCTCGGTCGTCCAGAGCAAGGTCACCGAGCAGATCGATCTCGTGGCGGCCGACGGAAACCGGAGCCGGGCAGCCATCGAGGGCTGGATCACCCTCGATCGGGCGAAGCGGCTCTTCGCGCTCGCCGGCCAGGACTTCGACGCGCTGAAGGCGCGGGCGGCGACCCGGGCGTTCACCCCCGTACAGCTGGCCGTCACGGCGTCGATGACGCTGACGAACCGGATCCGGACCTTCGAATCGCGCAACGTCGTCGGCATCCTCCCGGGCAGCGATCCCGCGCTGGCGGGCGAGTACGTGATTTACACGGCCCACTGGGACCATTACGGCATCGGGCCGGAGGTCAACGGCGACACGATCTACAACGGCGCCCTGGACAACGCGACGGGCGTCGGCGGCATGATCGAGATGGCCCGGGCCTTCGCCGCCCTGCCCCAGGCGCCGAAACGGTCGATGGTGTTCCTCGCGGTCACCGCCGAGGAACAGGGCCTGCTCGGCTCCGACCACTACGCCCGCCATCCGATCTATCCGCTGAACAGGACGCTCGCTGCCATCAACATGGACGGCCTCAACATCTACGGGCGTACGAGAGACCTCACCGTTGTCGGACTGGGCGCGTCCGACCTCGACGACTACGCGGCCGAGGCGGCAGCCGCCCAGGGCCGTGTGCTGCGCGCCGACCCCACGCCCGAGAACGGCGGGTACTTCAGGTCGGACCATTTCTCCTTCGCCAAACAGGGCGTGCCCGCCATCAACGCCGGCGGCGGAGACGACTACGTCGGGCGGCCCGCGGGGTGGGGACAGCAGGTGGCCCAGGCCTACATCGCGCAGCACTATCACAAGCCGTCGGACGAGATCCGCCCGGATTGGGACCTGAGCGGCGCGCTCGAGGACATGCGGATCTACTACGCTATCGGCGCACGCGCCGCGTCGACCTCGACGTGGCCGCAGTGGAAGCCCGGCAGCGAGTTCAAGGCGCGGCGGGACAAGATGATGGGGAAGTAGGCAGAAGCAAGAAGTCAGAAGCAAGAAGCAAGAAGACAGAAGAAAGAAGACAGGACATAGGAGAGAGACATGCGGCAACGAGCCTGGCGCGGCGTAGCACTCGCGGTTCTCGCATTGGCGTGGTTGGCGGCGGCGTCTCCGGCCGAGGCGCGGCCCATCCTGTTCGCGCGGACACCTCACGTCTCCCAGGGCCGGATCGTCTTCAGCTACCACGGCGACATCTGGATCGCGAACGCGAACGGCGCCAGCCCGCTCCGGCTGACCGCCAACCTCGCCCGCAACACGTTCCCGCGCCTGTCGCCGGACGGCCAGTGGGTGGCGTTCACGAGCAATCGCATGGGGAACGACGATGTGTGGGTGATGCCGGCGACGGGAGGCGAACCGCGCCAGTTGACGTTCTTCAGCGGCGGCGACGCGGTGCTCGGCTGGACGCCAGACGGGCAGCGCGTGCTGTTCTCGACGTCGCGCGGCCCGGGGGCCTGGGGCAGTCCGCTCTACACCGTGTCGAAGGACGGCGGGCTGCCCGAGCCGCTGCCCATGGACCGGGCCGGCGACGGGATGATCAGGCAGGACGGCGCGGCCGTGACCTTCACCCGCGGCGCGTTCCGCTTCACCCGCAAGGGCTACCGCGGCAACAGCAGCGAAGACGTCTGGGTGCAGGACCTGAAGACGAAGGCCTTCACCCGGCTCACCGACACCGACCGGAAAGCGGTCAAGACCCACGTGCAGGACGTGAACCCCATGTGGGGCGCCGACGGCCAGGTGTACTTCGTGTCCGAGCGCGACGGGTTCTTCAACGTGTGGAAGATCGCGCCTGCCGGCGGCGCGGCGGCGCAGG
>JAWOGY010000300.1:0-2685 GCA_046496425.1 Vicinamibacterales bacterium | reverse complement strand
CGATGAGGCCGCCGTAGAAGCCGGCGATGACGCCGAAGACCATGCCGAGCGTGAGCGAGACCCACACGGCGAGGACGCCGATGGTGAGGGAGATGTGCCCGCCGTAGAGCACGCGGGAGAACACGTCCTTGCCGAGGTTGTTGGTGCCCCACAGGAAGATACGGGCGGGATCCTCGACGCCGAACAGGCGCAGGTCGCTCGTGAACGTGCCCAGGATCTTGTAGGGCTGCGAGGGGCGCCGAACGAGGAACTGGATCGGGTGGCGCGGGCCCTCGACGTTCTCGACGAACACGCGTTGGCGGGTGACCGGGTCGCGCTCCGAGACGAACTCGTACACGAAGGGGCGCGTGAGACGCCCGGTCTCGGGATCGATCCAGTGGACGGTCGTCGGCGGCATGAAGGCGGACACGGGGGTACGCCGGTACTCGTTGATCCCGTACGGCGCGATGAAGCCGGCGAAGGCCGCCATGAGGTACATCAACGCGAGGATGAGGAGGCCGAAGAGCGCGATCTTGTGCCGCCGGAACTGCTCCCAGACGATGCGGGCCTGGGTCTTGCTGGTGGGCCCGCCAGCCGGCGGCAGGACCGGGAGGACGTCCGAAGCCTTGCGCGCGGCCATCAGCTGAACCGGATCCGTGGATCGACCGTGGCGAGCAACAGGTCGGAAATGAGGTTGCCGATCATCAGGAGCAGCGAGGAGATCACCAGGAAGCCGAGCACCACGTAGATGTCCTGGCGGGTGATGGCGTCGATCAGCCGTGGCGTGATGCCGGGCCAGGCCATGACGATCTCGACCAGGCCGGCGCCGCCGATCAGCGATGGCAGGAGGGCGCCGATCCCCGCGACGAACGGGATGATCGCCGGGCGCAGCGCGTGCTTGTAGGTGACCGAGCGTGATCCCAGGCCCTTCGCCCGCGCGGTGCGGATGAAGTCGCTCTCGAGGTACTCGACCATCTGGCCGCGGAGGACGCGGGTGAACCCCGCGATGCCCGCCGTGGCCACCACGAAGCCCGGCACGACCATGTGGTGCGCGATGTCCCAGAACTGGCGCCAGGGGCCGAACTCCTCCCAGCCGTTGCTGGTCATGCCGGCGACCGGGAACATGAGCCCCGAGTAGCCGAAGGTGTCGCGCGTGAACCCGCGGAACAGGAAGATCGCCAGGATCAGCACCTGGGCGAAGAAGAAGTTGGGGATCGCGAGACCGAAGTAGCTGACGGCGGAGACCACCTGGTCGCCGAGCGAGTACTGGCGGACCGCCGAGAACACGCCGAGCGGGACGGCCATCAGCCACAGCAGGACCGTCGCCAGGACCACGAGGTAGAGCGAGTTCTGGATCGGCCGGCGGATGACGTTGATCACCGGCTGGTTGCTGGCGAACGACAGGCCGAGGTCGCCGCGGACGATGTTGCCCATCCAGCGAACGTACTGCACCATGACGGGCTGGTCGAGCCCGTACTGGGCGCGCAGGCGGTCGATCGTCTCCTGCCGGACGTTGGGCTCGAGCGCCTTCGTGGTCAGGAAGTCGCCCGGCACGAGCTGCGAGATCATGAACGCCAGCAGGGTCGCCCCGATAAAGGTCGGGATCAGGTGAAAGAATCGGCGGATCACATACGGGAGCAAGCTCGACCTCCGCGATTGGGTCTGGCGGCGGCTGCCGCTCGGTCAACATAGCGCGCGGTGAACGGGACGTGCGTGGCCGACCGTACGCCCCTAGAGCAGGGCCGGGGGGCGGTCCGCGTGAAGCGGACCGCCCCCCGGGGTTCGGCGCCTAGCGCGCGGTCAGCGGATGTGCGTCAGCACGAGCTGACGGGTGCCCGTGAAGGCGCCCATGTACGCGTCCGGGTGCTCGCCGCCGATCTTGGCGGACCACGCGGCGTGCAGCTGCGCGCTCACGAGGTACAGCACGGGGGCCAGCCCCGCCTCGATCTCCTGGATCTGCAGGCCGATCTCGCGGGCCGCATCGGTGTCGAGGGTCTGCTTGCCCTGCTTGTTCAGCTGCTCCATGAGGGTCTCGGCGGGCGAGAGGCAGGAGCCGCTGGTGTTGTACATGTGCAGGAAGCCGTTGCAGTTGTAGACCGAGTCGCCGAACGGCCAGGTGCGGCTGCCGCCGGTCAGGCCGATGAGGATCGCGTCGAAGGCGCGGTCGTCGCCGGTGGAGAGCAGCTGGTCGACGAGCAGCGAGAAGTCGAGCGCCAGGAGCTCGACCTCGACGCCGATCTCGCGGGCGCTGTCGGCGAAGATCTGGGTCATCTGCTCGCGCGACTGGTTGCCGGCGTTCGTCGCCAACGTGAAGCTGATGCGCTCGCCGTCGGCGTTGACCAGGAACCCCTGCGCGTCGCGCTGGCCATAGCCTGCGCGCGCGAGGTACTCGAGGGCGGCCTCGGGGTCGAACTCGTAGCGCGGGGTGGCGTCGTCGAGCCAGAAGGAGTTCGGCAGGTACCCGCCCGAGTACATGGGCTCGGCGGCGCCGCTGAAGACCAGCTCGATGATCGCCTCGCGGTCGACGAGGTGCGCCATCGCCTTACGGAAGTTGACGTTGCGGAAGAGCGCTTCCTTGCCGGGGTTGCTCGCCTGGTTATTCAAAATGGGGACAGGCAGGTTCTGAAGAAAGGAAAATGGCCAGGGTCTCCCTTTGCAGGTAAACCCGGATTGGCTTATCATAATACTGGTAATACAGACTCCCTG
>JAWOGY010000283.1:0-5051 GCA_046496425.1 Vicinamibacterales bacterium | reverse complement strand
GCCGAGCATCGCGCGGTGATAGTCCGGGTCCATCTTCAGGCGCACGGTCGCGCCGGAGTCGGTGTCGATGATCACGCGGTGGAGCATGGCCACGTGCTCGTCGCCGGGCAGCGGGTACTTCCACTGCTGCAGCACCGGGTGCCCGACTTTCGTCTCCACCAGGTACATGTCGCCGACGTTGCGCTCGTCCTGCTGGAAGGTGGCGACTCTCCTCGAATCCGGCGACCACAGAACGACGGGACGGCTGCTGCGCCGCCAGCCGGCATTGTCGGTGGCGTAGCCGAAATTCTCCTTGCCGTCTGTCGTGAGCGCCTTCTCCTGGCCCGTTGCGACGTCGCGTACCCAGAGGTTCCAGTCTCTGATGAACACCGCCCGCTTGCCGTCCGGCGACGTGACCGCGTTCCCCGCGCCTCCGCCCCGGCTGGTTCCCCTGCCGCCTTCCTCCCCGCCGCGGCCGCCCTTGGCCGAGCCGGCGTCCTTGCACGCCTCGCCCGCGACATCGCACGACCAGCGGCGCGTCTCGACGTCGAACGCCACCGACGTTCCGTCGGCCGAGAGTTCAACGGTCTGGAACGGCAGTTTCTTCGGGTCGAACGTTCCGCCGGCCGCGGCGCCGAGCGCCGCCGCCAGCTTCACGTGATCGAAGGCCGGCGCCTTCGTCGCCCTGGCGGGGTCGACGAGCAGGAACTGGATGCCTTCCGCGGTCGTGCTGCGGTAGGTGAACCGATCGTCCGGCAGCCACGCGGCGCTGACGCTTCCTCCGACCACCAGCGGCGTGACGGCCGGGCCCAGGAACTTCTCGGCTCGCGCGTAGTCGTCGGCCGTCGGGGCGGGCGGCGCGGTCGCCGCGCGCGCCTGCGCGAACGCGGGCTGTGCGGGAGCAAGGACTGCAAGCAGGAGGATGAGCATCCGGACGGAACGTCGGGGATCGCGCGGTGGCATCTGAAGACTCCTGTTCTGGATCGTGGATCGCGGCTTGAAGCAGGAACATGATACACAGGCGTGAGCGTCTGGAATAGGCAGGACCGTGCGAGAGGCGGGATGATCGGGCTTTCCCGCGCGCCGGGCGTCGCGCGCGGACCCGGTCGAGGCGCTCAAGTCGGATGGGGCGTAGACCGCGCCGCTCTTACTCTCCGCGGAGCGCCTGGACCGGGTCGACGCGGGCCGCCCGCCAGGCTGGCACCGCGCTGGCCAGGAACGCGACGGCCGCGAGGCTCGCGGTCGCCGTCACCAGGGCCAGCGGATCAGTGGGCGTCACCTCGTAGAGCAGACGCTCGATCAGGCGACCGCCGGCGAGCGACACGCCGAGACCCAGGACGAGCCCCGGAATCACCATGAATGCGCTGCGCGCCAGCACGTGCGCCAGGACGGTTCGGGCGCCGGCGCCGAGCGCCATGCGCACGCCAATCTCGTGCGTTCGCTGGGTGACGTAGTAGGCCAGTACGCCGTACAACCCGAGCGACGCCAGCAGCAGCGCCGCGGCGGAGAAGAGCGACAGCGTGACGGCGATGACGCGGTCCGCAGCGAGCGACTGCCCGATGAGTTCGTCCAGGCCGACCAGGTTCTCCACAGGGACGTCGGGATTGCGCGCGGCCACCAGTGTGCGGACAGTGCCGACCAGCGATGCCGGGTCCAGGCTCGTCCGGACCATGAGGTTCAGCCCCATCGCCCGGGGAAACTGGTGTGCCGTCGCATACATGGTCATCGGGGCGGGCTGTCCCACGCCGTAGATGCGGGCGTCGCCGGCAATGCCCACGACCTCGAACGCGACCGGTTCCGCCCCGGTGGCCACCATCACCTTCCTGCCGAGCGGGTTCTCGCCGGGAAACAGCGTTCGCGCCATCACCTGGTTGATGACCAGCACGCGAGGGGCTCCCTCCCGATCGGTCGCCGCCAGGTCGCGCCCGGCGACGAGCGGAATGCGAAGCGCCTCGAGGTAGCCGGGCAGGACGAGCCGGAGAGCCGCGGTCTGTTCCTGCGACGAGTCGACCGGCGGGCGCTCGGCGGCCCACATCGGCGGGTCCCCTGCCGTGTCTCGAACGGGGACGTGGCTCGTGAAGGACACGGAGGTGACACCGGGCACAGCCGCCAGATCGTCGCGGAGCCCCTCGAAGAACTGAAGCCGGCGCTCGGCATCCGGGTAGGGCGCCTGAATCTGTCCGGTGAGCACGTGCCCGGGGTCGAACCCCAGGTCGGTCCTGGCCAGCCGTGCCAGGCTCTGAATCAGCAGTCCCGCGCCGACCAGCAGCACGAGCGACACGGCGACCTGCGCGACGACGAGCGCGCTTCGCAGCCGGGTGCCGCTCCTGGTCTCGGTCGCGCGCGAGCCGGGCGCGAGGCTCTCGGCCACGCGCAGCGAGGAGGCGCGTAGGGCCGGGACGGTCCCGAACAGCAGCCCGGTCGCCACCGACGCGGCAAGCGCGAACAGCAGCACCTGCCATTCCAGCCCCGAAGCCGCCACGCCGCGATCGGCGAGTCCCGTGGCGATCGGCAGCAGGCGCTGGAGCCACACCGAGAGCGCGATGCCCGCAAGGCCGGCCACGACTGCCAGGAAGACGCTCTCGGTGACCAACTGACCCACGATGCGCCCCCGCGACGCCCCGAGGGCCGTCCGCACCGCCAGTTCGGAACGCCGGGCAGCGCCGCGCGCCAGCAGCAGCCCGGCCACGTTCGCGCAGGCGATGAGCAGGACCAGCCCGACGGCTCCCATCAGCAGCATCAGCCGGGGCGTCTGCCGCTGGAAGAGAGCCGACTGGAGCGGGTCGAGGCGCAGGGCCTTGGTTTTGTTCGTGGCGGGGTACTGCTGCTGCAGGCGCCTCGAGACGACGTCGGCCTGGCCCTGGGCTGTTTCGATCGAGACACCGGGCTTCAGGCGGGCGACGAGCACCCAGTTGTGAAACTGCCGGGTGACGGGCCCGTCGTTCTCACCCTCGCGGATGACCGCCCACAGGTCGACATCGTCGAGGAACCGGTAGGCCGCCGGCATCACGCCCACGATGGTCGCAGGGAGGTCCTGCGGGGCGGCCCCCGCCAGGACGAGGCTGCGTCCGACCGCCGCGCCGGCGTCGCCGAAACGGCGCCGTGCGAGGCGCTCGCTGATCATCACCACGAACGGCGATCCGGTCTTGCCTTCGTCGGCGGTGAACCAGCGGCCGGCGAGGGGCGCGACCCCGAGCGTCGTGAACAGATCGTGAGAGACGCGCGTGGCCGCGACGCGTTCGGGCCGTTCCCCGCCCGTGACGGTGAGCTTGATCGCACCGGCCCCGGCCGCGGCCAGCGACTGGAAGGCGTCCGTCTGCGCACGGTAGTCGTAATAGTCGGGCGCCGAGTTCCACATCAGCACCCTCGTGCCGACGGTGCGGCGGGCGAGCACGAGGCGCCCGGGATCCTCGTACGGCAGCGGCTTCAGGAGCGCCGCGTGGACGAGCGCGAACATCGCCGTGGTCGATCCGATGCCGAGGGCCAGCGTTCCGACCACGACGGCCGTGAACGCCGGCTGCCGGCGCGCGGATCGAACGGCCATCCGGAGATCCGACAGTAATGTGGAGAACATCGCTGCTCCGCTTCAACGGGGGCCGGGCGCGCACTGGTGCCGCCACTCGATAGGACGGAGCGGACCGCAGGGAAGTTGCCCTGGTGTCGCCATACCTGCTGAAACCGCCGCTTCCGGTTCCCGTATAGGCATGTAGATGGACTCAGCGCTTCACGACGTGAAGTTCGCGCTCCGCCTGCTCTGGAAGGACAAGGCGTTCGCCCTGGCCGCCGTGCTCACCCTGGCAGTGTGCATCGGCGCGAACACGGCCCTCTTCTCCATCGTCTACTCGGTGCTGCTGCGGCCCCTGCCAGTGCCGGAGCCCGGCCGCCTGGTGCTGCTCTACAACAGCTACCCGCGAGCGGGGGCGGAGCGGGGAGCGAACGGAGCGCCCGACTATTTCGACCGCCTGCGAGGCATGCCGGCGCTGGAGGCGCTCTCGATGTTGAGCACCGACAACCGCACCTCCGGTGAGAGCGGGAGGCCCGAGCGAGTCCTGAGCATGGGCGTGACCCCGTCGTTCTTCCGCGTCACGGGCGTGAAGGCCCAGCTGGGGCGTACCTTCACCGAAGACGAGGGAGAAATCGGACACGAAGACAAAGTGCTGCTCAGCCACGCGTTCTGGCAGGAGCGCTTCGGTGGAGACCCGAATGTCGTCGGGCGTCAGCTGCGTCTCGATGACAGGCCGTTCACCGTCGTCGGGGTGATGGCGGACACGTTCCGGTTCGTCAACGACGACGTGCGAATCTGGACGCCGCTCGCGTTCACGCCCGAGCAGCGTTCCGACGATGCCCGGCACAGCAATAGCTGGGCGAGCATCGGGCGGCTGAAGCCGGGCGCGACCATCGCGCAGGCGCAGGCGCAGGTGGACGCCATCAATGCGGCGAACCTGGAGCGATTCCCGTCATTCAAGCAGGTGCTCATCAACGCCGGCTTCCGCACGGCGGTCGTGCCGCTCCAGGACGACCTCGTGCGCGACGTGAAAGGCACGCTCTACCTGCTCTGGGGCGGGACGCTGTTCGTGCTCCTCATCGGATGCGTGAACGTCGTGAACCTGGCGCTGGTGCGCGCGCGGGTCCGCGCGCGCGAGATCGCGACACGGCTGGCGCTCGGCGCGGGACGCTGGCGGCTGGCCCGCCAGCTCGTGACCGAGAGCCTGCTCCTCACCGCGGTGAGCGGCGTGCTGGGGCTGCTGCTCGGATGGGCGGCGCTCCGCGTGCTCGGATCGCTGAACCTCGATCAAATCCCCCGCGGCGGCGAGATCCGGCTCGACGGCGTGTCGGTCGCGTTCACGATGGCTGTCGCCGCGGTGATCGGCGTCATCATCGGCGCGCTTCCCTTCGCCAGCGCCCTCCACGTCGACATGGTGTCGGTGTTCCACGAAGGCGGGCGCACGAAAGCCGGTGGGCGCGGAGCCAGCGCGCTTCGCCGGGTGCTGGTCGTCACACAGGTGGCCGTCGCGTTCGTGCTGCTGCTCGGCGCGGGTTTGCTGATGGCCAGCTTCCGGCAGGTCTTGTCG
>JAWOGY010000274.1:0-2942 GCA_046496425.1 Vicinamibacterales bacterium | reverse complement strand
CGCAGCCGGTGGCCGGCCTCGATCTGGCTCTCGAAGGCTGGGATCAGCGGATTGATGCCGGCGATCCTGATGAACGCCACGATGGCGTCAACACCGGCTGCGGAGTTGGCCTCGGACTTCAGATGGGCCCACATGTTCAGGTCCTGGCGGCTGTTCGTGAGCACCGTCGTGTCCAGGAGCGGCGTGATCGGGGTGTTGAGCGTGGGGACGTGACCGTCAGGGCTTCTGCGGACGATTCCCTCGAGGACCCGCGGCTCGATGGAGGGAAGCTCCGGGTGGGCCTGGTAGCCCTCGGTAAGCTGCTCGAGGGGCACCTACGTGTGCCTCGCCGGCGACCCCACCGCGCTGCTCGTGGACCAGGACCTGCAGCCGGACCGCACGGTGGTGGACTGGCTGGATAGGGAGGTGCTCGACATTCCGCCGGAGGACATCGCCGCACTGCAGATCTCGCGCCCGGATGGCGAGACCCTGCGCATCGATCGGGATGAGCTCGACATTTTCCGCATCGCCGACGTACCCGAGGGATTCCGTCCCTCGGGCCCGACCGCGGCGGAGTCCATGGCGCGCGCGCTCTCCGCACTGCGCCTGGACGATGTTCGCGCCATGGACGGCGGGCCGCCCGAGCAGCCGCCGACCCGGGCGACATTCAGGCTGCGCGACGGGCTGACGATCGAGGCGCGGAGCTGGGAAACGGACAGCCCGGCGGAAGGCACGACCCACTGGGTGGCCTTCTCCGCCACCGCCGGCGACGGCGAGGCGCCAGCCGGGGATGCGGCGGCCAGGACGCAGGCCCTGAACGAACGGCTCGGCCGCTGGCTGTATCGCCTGCCTGCGTGGAAGCACGAGCAGCTCACCCGTCGTCTCACGGACCTGGTGGTCCCCGTCGGGGATTGAGAGCGCGCACAGGCCTCGCATCGCGGTTAAGATTCGACGATGAAATACCGCGCCCGCGGATGGCTGTTCCTGTGCGCGCTCGCGCTCGCGGCGTGCGCTCCGATGCGCGATGCCGGCGTCCCGCCCGCGGAGCCACGCGCCGAACCCCGTCCCTTCACCGTGGAATCACCCCAGGGGAACCGCGAGGACCCCTGGTTCTGGCTGCGCGAAGACGATAGGAACGACCCGGACGTCATCGCCTACCTCGAGGCGGAAAACGCCTGGTATGCGGCCCACGAGGCGCGTTACGCCGGCCTCGTCGACCGCCTGTACGAGGAGATCGTCGGCAGGATCAAGCAGGACGACTCGACGGTGCCGGTGTTCGAACGCCGCTACTGGTACTACACCCGCTTCGAGGAGGGCCGCCAGTACCCCATCCACGCGCGCCGCAAGGGCACCATGGAGGCTCCGGAGGAAATCCTGCTCGACGGCAATGCGATGGCCGAGGGCCGCGCCTATTTCGATATCGCCGCCTGGTCGGTCTCCGACGACAACCGCCTGCTGGCCTGGATGGAAGACACGCTCGGGCGCCGGCAGTACGTGCTGCGCGTCCGCGACCTCGAGACCGGCGAGGTGCTGGCCGAAGCGATCGAGCCGGTCGCGGGATTCGCCTGGGCGGCCGACAACCGCACCCTGTTCTACGTCGAATCCCACCCGGTCACGTTGCGCCCCTACCGCGTGCGTCGCCACGAGCTCGGCAGCGCCGGCGCGGATACCATCGTCCACGAGGAGACCGACGATACCTTTTACACGGATGTCGGCCGAACCCGCTCCGGGGAGTTCCTGGTCATCGGGCTCAGCACCACCGAGGCCACGGAGATGCGCATCCTGGAGGCGGATGAACCGCGTGGCGCGTTCCGGATCTTCCTGCCCAGGGAGCGCGGGCACCTGTACAACGTCGACCACGTGGGCGAGCGCTGGATCGTGCGCACGAACTGGCAGGCGCCGAACCATCGCCTGATGAGCGTGCCCGTCGGGAAGGAAGCGGAGCGCGACGCCTGGGTGGATGTCGTGCCGCACAGCGAGGAGGTGTTGATCGAGGACTTCCTCGTGTTCGACACCTTCATGGCGATCGGCGAGCGCTCGGGCGGGCTGCTCAGGGTCCGCGTCATGCCGTGGGAGGGCGAGTCCTTCCACATCGCCGTCGACGAGCCGGCCTCGACGACCTGGCTCGGTCAGAATCCGGTGCTGGATACCACGACCTTGCGCTACGGCTACACCTCGCTGGCCACGCCGGCCTCCATCTACGAGATCGACGTGCTCACCGGCGGGCGGACCCTGCTGAAGCGCAGTCCGGTGCTGGGCGACTTCGATCCGGACAACTACCGGACCGAGCATGTCTGGGCGCCCGCGCGTGACGGCGAACGGATTCCCGTCTCCCTTGTGTACCGCAAGGGGCTGGCGCGGGACGGCAGCGCGCCGCTCCACCAGTATGCCTACGGGTCCTATGGGTACAGCCAGGACCCGATGTTCAGCTCGGCCCGCCTGTCGCTGCTCGATCGCGGCTTCGTTTATGCCATCGCCCATGTCCGCGGCGGCCAGGAACTCGGCCGGCGCTGGTACGAGGATGGCCGGCTGCTGGCGAAGATGAACACTTTCCATGACTTCATCGACGTCACCCGGTTCCTGGTGGAAGAGAAGTACGCGGCGCCGGATCGCGTATTCGCGACCGGGGGCTCGGCCGGCGGGATGCTGATCGGCGCGGTCGCGAACATGGCGCCGGAGCTCTATGCCGGCATGATCGCCGAGGTCCCCTTCGTCGACGTCATGAATACCATGCTGGACGAGACCATCCCCCTCACCACCTTCGAATTCGACGAATGGGGCAATCCGAAGCTGCAGCCCTGGCACGACTACATGCTGTCCTACAGCCCCTACGACAACGTCTCCGCGCAGGATTACCCGCCGCTGCTCGTGACCACCGGGCTGCACGATTCCCAGGTGCAGTACTGGGAGCCGGCCAAGTGGGTGGCGAAGCTGCGTGCGACCCGCACCAATGACGCGCCGCT
>JAWOGY010000175.1:0-7034 GCA_046496425.1 Vicinamibacterales bacterium | reverse complement strand
GTAGCGCCGGAAGAACGCGCGAACATCCTCGGCGGTTGCGGCCCGAAGATCGCCGGGCGATCCAATCGTCGCCCAGTGATACGGGTGCCAGTCGGGAAAGAGGGCGTCAACCATGGCCAGCCCGGCCATGCCGTAGGGGCGGTTCTCGTAGTTCTGCCGCCGCTCGTTCAGCACGACGTCGCGCTGGTTGGCGAACTTCTCCTCGGTGAGCGCCGGCAGCAGGAACCCCATGCGATCGGATTCCATCCACAGCGCAAGTTCGAGCGCGCCGGCCGGCACGACCTCCCAGTAGTTCGTGCGATCGGAATCGGTGGACCCGTTCAGCGTGCCGCCCGCCTGCTGGAGGGGCTCGAAGTAGCCCGAGTCGTGGTGGGCCGACCCCTCGAACATCAGGTGCTCGAACAGGTGGGCGAAGCCCGTCCGGCCCGGGACCTCGTTTTTCGAGCCCACGTGATACCACACGTTGACGGCGACAATCGGGCACGATCGGTCCTCGTGCACGATTACTTCCAGTCCGTTGTCGAGGACGTGCTTGCGGAACGGGATGTCGAGTCCTGGTGTCTGCACCGTGATTCTCTTCGGCGTTATACTGACCCCTCTCATGCATCGTACCGGGAAACCCCTCGCATGGTAAACGGCCCGCAGGCGTGGCGCATGCTGGCGCTGGTCGGCCTGGCCGAGCTTCTGGGCATGGCGCCGTGGTTCGCCGCCTCGGCGGTCTCGTCGTCGATCGTGGCGGAGTATCACCTCACCACCGCGCAGGCCGCCTGGCTGACGATGGCCGTCCAGGGCGGATTCGTCGCCGGCACGCTGGTGGCCGCGCTGCTCAACCTGTCGGATCTGGTGAATCCCCGCTGGGTGTTCGGCATCGGCTGTTTCGGCGCTGCGGCGGCCAACGCGCTGGTGACCTCGGCGGCGTCCCCCGTCGAGGCTGTGGCGTGGCGCTTCGCCACGGGAACCGCGCTCGCCCTCGTGTACCCGCCGGGCATGAAGATCGTCGCCGGCTGGTTCAGCAGCCGGCGCGGGGCGGCGCTCGGCATTCTGGTCGCGTCGCTCACGCTTGGAAAGGCGGTGCCGTACCTGCTGGCGGCCATCACCGGAGGCACCTGGCGGTCGATGATGCTTCTCTCGTCGGGGCTGGCCGCGGCGGGCGGCCTGGTGGCCATCCTGACGGTCAAGGATGGCCCCCTGGCGATGGCGGCCGCGGCGTTCGATCCCAGAGCGGCGTTTCGCGTGTTCAGCCGGCGCGGCACGAGGCTCGGCGTCCTGGGTTATCTCGGCCACATGTGGGAGCTCTATGCCATGTGGACCTGGTTCGGGGTCTACGTGACGGCTGCCATGGCGGCGCGCGGGGCCGAGTCGGCCGGACGCCTCGGCTCGCTCGCCGCCTTCGCGGCCATCGGCGCCGGAGCGCTCGGGGCCGTCGCCGCGGGGTTCTCGGCGGACCGGCACGGCCGCGCGAATGTCGCCGCGTGGGCCATGATGGTGAGCGCCACGTGCTGCGCGCTGACCGTGCCGGCGTTCCACGCGCCGTTCGGCGTGCTCCTTCTGCTCGCGGTGGTATGGGGCGTTTCGGTGGTGGCCGACTCCGCGCAGTTCTCGGCCATTGTCTCCGAGACGGCCGACGACGAGTACCTCGGAACCGCCCTGACCGTCCAGACCTGCCTGGGGTTCCTGCTGACGATGGTGTCGATTCGGCTAACGTCGGCGGCCGCGGAATGGGTGGGGTGGCAGTGGGCGTTTCTGCTCATCCTGCCGGGCCCGATTCTCGGCGTGCAGGCGATGGTGGCGCTGATGAGGCCGCGGGTGAAGGAAGAGTAGTCAGGGGCAAGGGACATGGGGCAAGGGGTAAACTCGTAGGGCGCTTCCCAACCGCAGGGCACCGGCCGGCGTCCAATACTGTGCAACCTGTTTCCGGCGGGGTGCGTATTACTAATCGGGCGCCGGGTCCCGGGTGTAAACTGGGGCCGTCGCCTCTTCAACCATGAGCGTGATCCGCTTGAGCTTGAGCCTGTTCGGCACGGTCGCTGTCGTGTCGGCCGTCCTGGCGAGCGCGACAATCTGGCTGCTCATCACCGACCCGGTGACGGTAGCCGACGCGGTCGAAACGGGGCAGGTGTCCCCCCTCGTCCAGGCGCTCGCCGGCGTCCTCTACGACGCGTTCAAAGGCATCCTCCGCTACCTCTAAGGGGATCTGACCCCATTACAGGTGTCGTCTCAGGAACGACGCCATGTAGTAGCCGTCGATGAACTTGAACGGGGCCTTGCCGGTGGTGTAGTGCCCGCACGGCAGCACGCGCACGGTGGTCGGCACGCCGCACCGGCGCGATTCCCGCACGATGTCCCGGGAGAGGTGCAGCGGGAACGAGAGGTCGTAGAGCGCGTAGACGAACAGCACCTGGCGGTTGCCGAACTGGTGCATGTAGCACTTGGGGCTGATGGGGCGCCACAGGTCGCGCAGCGCCGGCAGGTCGAGGTGTCCGTCGAACCCGGCTCGGACGTGGGCCGTGGTCAAGCCTTCCCAGATGACGTCGGCGAACCACGACGAGACGTGGTTGAGCACCACCGCGTCGATGAGCGGCTCGTGCGCGGCCGTCAGCAGCGCCAGGCACGACCCGAGGCTGGTGCCGAGAATGCCGACGCGTTCGTAGCCCTGCTGCTTCAGCCATGCCACCGCCCGCCTGGCGTCGACAACGGCCTGGCGGTTCACCTGGAGCGTCTGCCCGACGTTGCTCGACACGATGTAGTCGGCGCGCGCGAGTTCCGGAGGCATTCGCCGGTCGTGGTAGGGCAGGCTGAGGCGCACGGCGCTGATGCCGAGCGCCGCCATCAGCCGGCAGACGCCGACATGCCCGCCCTCGTCGGCATTCCACTGGGCCATGACGACGACGGCCCGGCGTGGCCGGGACTGGCGGTTCCCACGTCGCGTCGGCGCCGCCGGGAAGTGGCGCAGGTAGACGATGTTGTTTTCGGGGTGCGGCGTCGTGATGGCGCTCGGGAACGTGATCATCCGCTCGCCCGGCCGCGCGCCGGCGGGCAGGGGCGCCGTGCCGCAGTCCTCGGGGGGCTCGACGGCGTACCACGCGCGCGAGTCCCGCATGGCCCGCTCCACGTAATCCCGCACCAGCGTCTCCGGATCGCCGTCTGGCGAAATCCCGCCCTCCGCAATCCAGTCGGCGCCCCACTCGAACGGGCGGACCACGCGGTTGCTGTCGGCGGCCGCGAGCGACCGCTCCCATCGATAGATGATCCGGCTCAGCATCGTCGGTCGGGGGTCATGCGATGACGAGCGGCTCGCAGGCCGCTGCGATGGCGAGCAGGGCTTCGGTCTCGTTCAGGCGCCCGGCCAGTTGAAGGCCGCATGGAAGGCCCGCCGCCGTTTCGCCCATGGGCAGGGACACGGCGGGGTGCCCGGTGAGGTTGAACAGTTGCGTCATCCGCAGCATCATCGAGCGGACCGCCTGAGGCGCTCCCGCGACATCGACGGTGGCTGCGCCAATCGGCGGCGCCGGGATCGGGAGCGTCGGCAGCACGAGGGCGTCGCAACCGGCGAGGGCGGCGTCGACCTCCCTCCTGAGCACGGCCCTCGCCTCCTGCGCCCTGACGTAATCCTCGGCGAGCACGTAGCGCCCCATCTCGAGGCGCAGCCGCACGTTCTTCGTGTAGCGCTCGGGAGTGGACTCCAGCGCATGCGCGTGATACGCCGCCGCTTCCGCAAGGGTCGCGTGGAGATACACCGGTGCGACGCCCGGCGCGTGGGGGATGTCGACGTCCACCGTTTCGGCACCGGCCTGGCGGAGCCACGCAAGAGAGGCGGCGAAACGCGTGCGCACCTCGTCGTCGACGACGTCGTGGAAATAGCGCCGCGGAACCCCGAGGCGCAGGTCCTTGACGGACCGCGGGACGGGCAACGGCCAGCGGGCGGCCGTCGCCTCGCCGCGCAGGACGAGGTAGACGAGCCACGCGTCCGAAACCGATCGGGCCAGCGGCCCGACGTGGTCGAGCGACGGACTGAGCGGCACCACGCCGTCGCACGGCACCTCTCCCCAGGTCGGCTTGAGCCCGACCGTGCCGCACGCCGCCGAGGGGATGCGGATGGAACCGCCGGTGTCGGTGCCGATCGACGCCACCGACATGCCAGTGACGATAGCGACGGCCGACCCGCCGCTCGACCCGCCCGGCGAGCGCGAGGGGTCGTGCGGATTGCGGACCGCGCCGAACGCCGTTTCGTCGCTCGTCGTGCCGAACGCGAACTCGTGAAGGTTGGTCTTGCCAATGAGCACGGCGCCTGCAGCCCGCAGCCGGGCCGTGACGGGCGCGTCGCAGGCGGCCAGGTGTCCCTCGCGCACGCGCGAGGCGGCGGTGGTCGGCACGCCCTGTTGGTCGATGAGGTCCTTGAGCGAGATCGGGATGCCGTGCAGCGGGCCGCGGCAGACGCCGGCGGCAATCTCGGCGTCGAGTGCGCGGGCCTGTGCGATGGCGCTGGGGCCGAGCACGGTGATGAACGCCCTCAGGGCGCTGTTGTGCGCCTCGATTTCCTCCAGGCAGGCGCGCGTCAGCGCCTCCGACGACACGCGGCCCGCCGCGATGAGCGGCCCGAGCTCGGTGATCGTGTGGAAGTGGAGCGGCGCCGTCATCGCGCCGCTCCTTCCGCGGGCGGCGGGGCCGCAGCGCCGGGTTCTGCGGCGCGCGCATCCGCGGCCTGCTGGCGCGTGTCAGCGTTCCATCCCGCCTCCCTCAGCGCCCTGGTGGCGTCGGCGAGCGCGACAAGCAGCGGCTTCAGATCCGCAAGGCCCCTGCCCTCGGCGTCGGCGCACGCGCTCTCGAGCCAGTCGTCAATCTTCATGATGGCTGTCGCTCATCGGGGGATGGGTTGTCGTGTTTCACCGACACCGCCACACCGTCACCGACCGGGAGAAACGTCGTGCGGAGGCGGGGATCCGCGGCCAGCCGCCGGCTGTATCGGGCGATGATGGCCGTGCTCCCGGCCGGGTGCGCCGGGTCCGCGCGGAAGCCGGGAACGACGTCGCCCTGCCAGAGGATGTTGTCCGACACGAGCACGCCGCGCGGGCGAAGCAGTTCGACGAGCCGGTCGAGCACGATGTCGTACTGATCCTTCGAACCGTCCTGGACGATCAGGTCGAACGGGCCGGCCACCTTGTGCACGAGCCTCGCCGCCTCGCCGACCATCACGCTGACGCGGCCGGAGAGCCCCGCGCGCTCGAAGTGCTGCCGCGCTCCGGCCGCCCGGGCCGGGTCGCGCTCGATGGTGAACAGCATACCGCCGGGCGCGAGCGCTCGCGCAAGGTGAATTCCCGAATAGCCGTACCCGGTGCCGATCTCGAGGATCCGGATCGGGGCGGCCGCGAAGGCCAGCACGTGCAGCAGCCGGGCGGTGTCCGGACTGATCGCCGGCACGCCGTCTGCTGTCGATCGCGCGCGCACCTCGGAGAGGAGGGTATCTTCCGGTGCGTTCAACCCGGCCAGATATTCGGCGACGGACTCGTGAACGAACTGTGGCATCTCCGACTCATTGTACCGTGCGCCGGCCGATGCCGAATCCCCGCCGTCGCCGACCGGGCGCCTGCGGTGTGCCTCGCGCGGCGGTCCCGCTTCGAGGGACACGCTCACAACTGGCGCTTGATCGCTCGCGCTGCGAGACACCCCGCGGGCGCCCGGATAGTCGAGGCCCCAGTCGCTTCCCTGTGTTTGCCCACCCCGAATCCCGAATCCCGAGCCCCGAGTCCCGAGTCTCTGTCCGACTAGTCCCTAGCGCCTAGCCCCTAGCCCCTACAGGTCGTTCCCCGAATACGACAGGTTGAACGACTTGTTGCACAGCGGGAAGTCGGGAACGATGTTGTCGAGCACCGCGCGCGACAGAGCCGGCCAGTTGAGGAAGGACGGGTCGACGACCTTCACACGGCGCAGGCGGCCGCTGCCGTCTCCCATTACCCAGTGCACGATGGCGCCGCGCCACCCCTCGACGATCGCAAATGCGGGAGCAAACGGAGGCGGGGCCGGAACCGGCGTCGTCAGCGGGCCGTCCGGCATCGTGTCGATGGCCCGGCGAATCAGCATCGCGGAGGCCCGCACTTCCGCCACCCGAACCAGGGTTCGGGCCCGCACGTCGCCCGAGTCGAGCACCGGCACCTCGAACCGCAGTTCGTCGTACGGAGGGCGGGGGTGGTCGCGCCGGGCATCCACGTCGAGGCCTGACGCGCGCGCGACATAGCCCCGCACCGCGTGGTCTCGGGCGATGGTCGCGTCCAGCACGCCCGTGTTCTCGAGGCGATCCAGCACGAGCGAGTGGCTGAGGCAGATGCCGGTGACCTCGAGGAAGTCGCGCACCGCCGCGTCGACTTCGGCTGCGACATCGAGCGGCCGCGCCGCCGCCGCGCCTTCGTTCGAGGGCCTGTCCGCTCCAGGCAGGTCGCAGCCGACGCCGCCCGGGACGACACCCCCGCGGAGCAGCCTGTTCCCCGTCACGGCGTGATTCAACCGGAGGAGGCGCTCGCGAATCCGGGCGCAGTGGGCCTGCGCCACGGCGAAGCCGGTGTCGCTGACGATCATGCCGAAGTCCGCAACGTGGTTGTAGATGCGCTCGAGTTCGAGAAGGACGGCGCGGATGTGGGCGGCGCGCGCCGGGATTGTCACGCCGGCGGCCGACTCCAGCGCCTGGCAGAAGGCGAGGGCGTGGCCGACGGTCGAGTCTCCGGAAATCCGCTCCGCCAGCCTGACGCCGTCTGCCGGGCTGCGCCCCTCGAAGAGCTTCTCCGTGCCCTTGTGCGTGAAGTACAGCCGCTGTTTCAAGTCGATGATCGTCTCGCCGGCCGCGCTGAAGCGGAAATGGCCGGGCTCGATGACGCCCGCATGCACGGGGCCGACGGGCACTTCGTACACACCAGGTCCTTCGACCTGCCCGAACGGGAATGGCCGCCCATCGTCCTCGAAGCTCCGGGGAAGCGCGTCCCGCCGGAGCGGGTAGTAGTCCTCGGGCCAGAACCCGCGTCCGCTGGTGCGGCACGGGTTCTGGC
>JAWOGY010000275.1:0-3117 GCA_046496425.1 Vicinamibacterales bacterium | reverse complement strand
AAACACGTAAGTGCCGTTGGCAACGCCGGCGATAGCGCGCGACTGGATGGTCGAGGTGCGGATCTGCTGGTAGGAGATCGTCCGGAACACCTCGCCGAAGCCCTCGAGCAGCTTGTCGAGCAACGGCTGGACGGCCTCGGGGGTGCCGTCCCACCTGGGAGAGCGTCGTCACCGCCCGCCTGAACGGGGGCATCCCCAAGGACCACGCGGACTTCCACTGCGAGCGCGCCGGCCGCGGCGAAACCATCTGCGTCGAGTCGAGCGGCCAGGTCGTCGCCAGCTTCGCACTCGCGCCGCGGGGACCCTCGCTGCCCTTGCGCGGCGGCCTCCTGCCGGCGGCCATGCGCCGCCTCGTGCAGCACTACGAGGGGCGCCGCTTCGAGTTGGCGCCGCTGGCCGCCGGTCGTGCCGGGCTGGCGCGGGTGACGTCCCTCGAGAGCGACCCCGAGCTGTTCCCGGACCTCGCGGCTGCGCGGGTGACTATGGCCCTGCGCGTGCCGCGCTTCTCGCTCACGTTTCCGATCGCGAAGGTATCAGCCTCTTCGCCCTGAGGCTGGCCCGGCAGGCGGTCAGCGGCCCATGAAGTCCAGCGCCAGCGTGGCCAGCGCCTCGACCCCGACGCTGAGCGTGCTCTCGTCGGTGTCGAACAGCGGCGAGTGATTGGAGGGCGCCGTGGCGGCATCCACGCCTGCCGGGGTCGCACCCAGGAAGAAGAAGAACCCGGGCACCTCGTTGGCGAAGTAACTGAAGTCCTCGGCGCCGGTCACCAGCGAAATCTCGAGCAAACGCTCTGCGCCGACCACGCGCTCGAGACTCGGCCGCGAGGCCGCGACCAGGCCCGGATCGTTGCTCGTGATCGGATAGCCGCGATGGATGTGCACGTCGGCCGCGGCGCCAGAAGCATCCGCCAGGCTGGTCGCCGTGTGCCGCACCCGCGCGTGGATATCGTCGCGAATCCCCTCGTCGAAGGTGCGGATGGTGCCCACCAGGGTGACGTCGTCGGGAATGATGTTGTTGCGGATGCCGCCATGAATGCTGCCCACCGAGATCACGGCGGGCACGCGGGAGATGTCGACCTGGCGGCTGGCGATGGTCTGCAGCCCGAGCACGATCTGCGCCGCCGGGACGACGGGGTCGATCCCGCCCCACGGCCGCGAGCCGTGCGTCTGGCGACCCACCACCCGGATCTTGAACTCGTCCGAGGCCGCCATCGTCGGGCCCGCGCGGTAGCCGATGTGGCCGGCGGTTAGCGGCGACCACACGTGCAGGCCGAACACCGCGTCCGGCTTATGCCACTCGAACAGGCCTTCCTTGAGCATCAGCTCGGCGCCGCCTTCTTCGCCCTCCGGCGGGCCCTCCTCGGCCGGCTGGAAGATGAACAGCACCGAGCCGGAGAGTTCATCGCGCATGCCGGCCAGGAGCTCCGCGACGCCCATCAGGATCGCGACATGGGCATCGTGCCCGCAGGCATGCATCACGCCGGTCTGCTGCCCCTCGTATTCCAGCGTGACCCTGGAGGCGAACGGCAGGCCCGTCTGCTCCGTCACCGGCAGGGCGTCCATGTCCGCGCGCAATGCGACCAGCGGGCCGGGCTTGCCGCCCGTGAGCAGCGCCGCGACGCCCGTGTGGGCGATCCCGGTGCGCACCTCCATGCCGAGCGCGCGCAGGTGCTCGGCGACCAGCGCCGAGGTGCGGAACTCGCGGTTGCCGAGCTCGGGATGCGCGTGGATGTCCCTGCGCCACTCGATCACCTTTGGCTCGAGTGCCGCCACTTTTTCCCGCAGCGCGGACTGCTCCACGGCAAGCGCCGGAGCGGCGCCGATGCAAAGGGCGAAAGCGATCGTGCCGGCGGCAAGGCGGTGCATGAGGCGTCTCCAGTCAGGCAATGGCCCGCGAGCATACCCCAAACAGCCTGAAGACCTCCCCCGCGCCCCCGCGGGCCCATCTCTGCGTCTCCGCGCCTCTGCGGGACCATCTCTGCGTCTCCGCGTCTCTGCGGGAGCGCCTCTGCGGGACCATCTTTGCGGGCCCTAAACACCCAAAAACTTCAAAATCCCCATCGCCGCCTCGCGCCCCTCGAACACCGCGGTGACCACCAGGTCCGAGCCGCGCACGTTGTCGCCGCCGGCGAAGATCTTCGGATGCGTCGTCTGGAAGGGATAGCGCCCCGCCGCGTCCACGCGCAGCCGCCCGTCGGGCCAGGTCTCGACGCCGGCGGCCGTCAGCCAGGCCGGCGGATCCGGCCGGAAGCCGAAGGCGATGACCACGGCGTCCGCCGGCAGCACTTCCTCGGTGCCGGGGATCGGCTCGGGGCGGCGCCGGCCGCCGGGGCCCTTCTCCCCCAGGCGCGTGCGCACGACCTTGACGCCCTCGGCCGCGCTCGTGCCGACGATCTCGATCGGCTGGCGATTGAACAGGAACTCGACGCCTTCCTCGCGGCTGTTCTTCACCTCGCGCCGCGAGCCCGGCATGTTTTTCTCGTCGCGCCGGTAGGCACAGGTCACGCTGACGGCGCCCTGGCGAATCGCGGTGCGGTTGCAGTCCATGCCCGTGTCGCCCCCGCCGAGCACCACCACGCGCTTGCCGGCCATCGAGACGAAGCCCTCGCCGTCCGCCAGCAGGCCGAGCTCGCGCCGCGCGTTGGCGACGAGATAGGGCAGCGCCTCGTAGACGTTGGGCAGGTCTTCGCCCGGCAGCCCGCCCTTCACGTAGCGATATGCGCCGGTGCCGGTGAACACCGCGTCATAGTCGTTCAGCAACTGGTCGAGCGTGACGTCGCGCCCGATCTCGCAATTGAGGATGAACTCGACGCCCATGCCCTCGAGCAGCATGCGCCGGGTCTCGACGATCTCTTTCTCGAGCTTGAAGGGCGGGATGCCGAAGGTGAGCAGGCCGCCGATGCGCGGGTAGCGGTCGTAGACCACCGGGCGCACGCCATGGCGCGCGAGGACGTCCGCCGCGGCGAGCCCCGCGGGGCCCGCGCCGATGATCGCCACCTCGCGCCCGGTCGGCTTCACTCGATGAGGCCATTTCCGTGGTCGAACGTGCCATGGCAAAGACGACCGGACGAAACCAGCTTGCCGAACTGGAGGCGACCATCGTGCAGGCGCATCTGGA
>JAWOGY010000271.1:0-2798 GCA_046496425.1 Vicinamibacterales bacterium | reverse complement strand
GTCGGCTTCGACCCGCAGGGGCGAGGCTGACACGGCACTACTAGTACCCAACAATCGCCGCGGCGTCCAGTAACGCGTGCGCGGACAACGTCTTAGCCGCCCCGCCACAGCGCCAGAGCGCAGTCGCGGCCCCGCCGGTGCGCCGGACAGAATCTGCGCAGCGGAGCGGCTGGCTGCCGCAAAAAGGGGGGGGGGAAGGGCACGGCGGGGCTTCGGGCTTCGGGCCTCGGGCTGATCCGAGCAGCATGTACGCCGTCGAGCACGATCACGAGAACGCGCACGAGCCACCCCTCCCCGCCGAGCTCGGGAGTTCCCATGGATTTCGCTGGACACCGGCCACGGCGTCCAGTAGACTTCGCGCATGGAGACGATCGAGGGGCGGACCTTCACTGACGATATACTGTGCCGGGTTACCCGGCTCGTCGAGGACGAGCCGGGCATTTCGCGGCGGCAGTTGTCGGCGCGAGTGTGCGAGATGATGGACTGGCGCAACACGGTCGGCACGTTGCAGGACATGAGTTGCCGCAAGGCGCTGCTGGAGCTCGAGCGTCGGGGGGCGATCCGGCTTCCGGTCGTGCAGAAGCGGTTCTCGTTCCAGGAGAAGAGGGCGCCGGCCGCGCCGCCGCCCATCGCGGCGGTTGAGTGTCCGCTTGCCGAACTGGGGACGTTGGAGATCGTGAAGGTAACGCGGGGTGCGCTGTCGAGGTTGTGGACCGGCATGATGGACGCGTATCATTATCTCAAGAGCGGACCGTTGTGCGGCGCGCAGGTTCGATATCTGATTCGGAGCGAACACTGCGGATGGGTGGCAGGCCTGAGCTTCAGCGCCAGCGCGTTGAAGGTCGAGGCGCGTGACGTGTGGTTCGGCTGGAGCGAGGAAGCCCGCAGGCGGAACCATATCTACGTGGTGAACAACAGTCGGTTTCTCGTCCCGCCGTCGGTGAAGGTGAAGAATCTGGCCTCGCACGTCCTGGCGCGATGCAGGGAGCGGGTGGGTGACGACTGGGACGAACTGTACGGGTACCGGCCGGTCATGCTGGAGACGTACGTCGAGCGCGACCGGTTCGAAGGGACCTGCTACCGCGCGGCCAACTGGTTGCGGGTAGGATCCACGAAAGGCCGCGGCCGAAAGGGGACGGGCACAACGATCAAAGACGTCTACGTCATGCCGCTGGAAGCGCAGTGGCAGTCGACGCTGTGCCGGCAGAGCGACGGCACGATCCTGGTGCGGCGGGCCCCCGAACCGCCGCCGCCCCGGGACTGGATCGAAGCGGAGGTGGGAGGGGCGGAGTTGGGTGATCGACGACTGACGGCGCGTCTGCTGCAGATGACCGGGATGTTCTATGGCAAGCCGACTGCGAATATCCCAGGAGAGTGCGGCTCGGCGGCGGCCACGAAGGCCGCCTATCGCTTTCTGGACAACGAGGCGGTGGACTGGCAGGCGATTCTGAAGCCGCATTTCTCGGCGACCGAGGAACGCGTGCGGGCCGAGTCGGTGACGCTGGTGGTGCAGGACACGACGTTTCTGAACTACACGTCGCATCCGAACACGACGGGACTCGGGCCGATCGGCACCGAGCACCAGGACCTCGCGGGTCTGGTCCTCCACGGCACGATGGCCTTCACGCCCGCCGGCACGCCGCTGGGCCTTCTCGACGCGCAGTGCTGGGCGCGCGAAGGGTATGGCAGCAGGCACGAACGGCACGAGAAGCCGATCGAGGACAAGGAAAGCTACAAGTGGATAGAGAGCTACCGGGCCGCCTCGGCGGTGCAGAAGCGTTGCCGCACGAGCCGCCTCGTAGTCGTGGCCGACCGCGAAGCGGACATCCACGAGTTGTTCGCGGAGCAGGCCGGCACGCGGCACGGGGCCGACCTGCTCATTCGTGCGGAGCGCGCGCGCAATCGCAGAGTCATCGACGACGATGACAACCACGACTACCTCTGGGCGACGCTCGCGGCTCAGCCCGTGCTGGACACGCGCGAAGTGATGGTCAGACCGCGGGAGGGCCGACCAGGCCGCCAGGCGAGGCTCGAGGTGAGGTGGACGCGCGTGACGCTGCATCCGCCGAAGCGGAAATCGAAGCTCGAACCCGTACCCGTGTGGGCGGTGTACGCGTACGAACCCGAGGCTCCCGACGGTGCGGAAGCGCTCGAGTGGATGCTCCTGACGACCGTGGAGGTGAAGGACAAAGCGGACGCGAGCGAGCGACTGGGATGGTACGAGCGGCGGTGGGGAATCGAAGTGTATCACCGCGTTCTGAAGAGCGGCTGTCGCATCGAATCGCGGCAGCTGGAGAACGCACACCGCCTGCGCAACTGCATGGCCATCGACATGATAGTCGCGTGGCGCATCTACTACCTGACGATGCTGGGAAAGGAGACGCCCGACGTCCCCTGCACGGTATACTTCGCCGATGCGGAATGGAAGGCGCTGGCGACCTTCACGGCCAGAGCGAAGGAACCACCGAAAGCGCCCCCGACTCTCCACGAGGCGGTCGGGATGATCGGAGCGCTGGGCGGCCATCTCGGCCGCGCCGGCGACGAGGAACCGGGCGCCGAGGTGCTCTGGAGGGGCATGGCACGCCTGGCCGATCTGGCCGTTGCGTACGAGCTGTACCACTAGCGTACTCCCCTCAACCCGAAGGCGCGCCTTCGGGTTGACGTGCGGATGAATAGATATAACAGGGTTCCACGGCCTCTGCGGCAGAAAATGGTAATGGGTGCCTTTTCTTCCAAGGGCTCTTTCAAGGAACTCAACGGCCGTTTTTTTCTCTTTTGGATCACTACCGAAATCCCTG
>JAWOGY010000265.1:0-8641 GCA_046496425.1 Vicinamibacterales bacterium | reverse complement strand
CCCTCGCCGACCCCTTACTGGCTCCGCGAAGCGGTGCGACTGAGCCCGACCGACGCCTCCGCCCACGCCCTGCTCGCGCAGGTGCTCCATGCCGGCGGTCACGCGACCGAGGCCGCGCGCGAGCTCACGCTGGCGCAGCGGCTGTCGGCGTCGTTCGAGGGCCTCGAACTCGAGGGCGGACCGACGTCGGCCCCGAAAGGGCTGGAGCGTCTCAAGGAGGCGTTTCAGCCGCCGCGGGCCCAGCGCATCGATGCGGCGCTGGAGATGGTCGGGCTGCGGCAGCAGCGCGAGCTGGCGCGGTTCTACCTGGAGCGGGGCCGGCGTTTCGGCGACCAGGAGAACGACCGGGACGCCGAGTCCGAGCTCACCCGGGCCCTCTACCTTGCGCCGTACGACGCGGAGGCGCACCTGCTGCTCGGCCGCAGCTACCTGCGCACCGGCCGGCTGCGCGAGGCCATCGACGCGTTCAAGGTCTCGATCTGGAGCGAGGATACCGCGGCCGCCCGCGTGGCGCTTGCCGAGGCCTACCTCGAGGCGCACGACAACCCCGCTGCGCTGACCGAGGCGGAGCGCGCCCTCCTCCTCGACCCGAAATCGCTGCACGCCCGGCAATTGGTCGAACGGCTCCGCCGCGTCCCGGACTCTCAGTTATAATCAGCACGGAGGCGGTCCCATGATTCGCTCCCGTCGCGTTTCGGCCGTTCTCCTGTCGCTCGGCATTCTCGCCTGGACCGGGCCTGCCGCCGTCACCCGCGAGACCAAACCGCTCGTGCTCGTCGCGGATGTCGACGCCCTCATCCACCCCGTGTCGGCCGAGTTCATGGTCGAGGCGATCAACCGCGCCGACGCCGAGCGCGCGGCGCTCATCGTGTTCGTCCTCGAAACCCCGGGAGGTCTGGTCGACTCGACGCGCACGATCGTGACGCGCATGCTCGCCGCCAAGACGCCTGTCGCCGTGTTCGTGGGGCCCTCCGGCGCCCGCGCGGCGTCGGCCGGCTTCCTCATCACGATCGCCGCCGACATCGCGGCGATGGCGCCGGGCACGCACATCGGCGCGGCCCACCCGGTATCGGGCCAGGGCGAGAAGATGGACGAGACGATGTCGAAGAAGGCGGCCTCTGATGTCGCGGCCTACGCCAGGACGCTGGCGACGGGGCGCGGGCGCAACGTCGACTGGGCCGAGCAGGCCGTGAACGAGAGCCGCGCGTTCACCGAGACGGAGGCCCTGGAGGCCACGCCGCCGCTCATCGACCTGGTCGCCGCCGACGTGCCCGATCTCCTGAAGCAGCTCGACGGCTGGGTCGTCAAGCGGTTCGACGGGCATACCGAGACGATCTGGACCGCCGACGCCCGTGTCGAGTCGCTCGCGATGAGCCTCCGCCAGCGCCTCCTCAGCACGCTGGCGCATCCCAACATCGCCTACATCCTGCTGAGCCTTGGCATCCTGGGCCTGACCATCGAGCTGTGGTCGCCGGGCGCGATCCTGCCGGGCGTCGTGGGCGGCATCTGCCTGCTCCTGGCGTTCTTCACGTTCCAGGTGCTGCCCGTGAACTATGCCGGCGTGCTGCTGATCCTCTTCGGCCTGGTGCTGCTCGTGCTCGAGATCAAGGTGACCAGCTTCGGCCTGCTCGGCGCGGGCGGCGTGGTCAGTCTGCTGCTCGGGTCGATGATCCTCATCGACGCGCCGACGCCCGAACTGCGCGTGAGCCTCAGCCTCATCATTCCCGTCGTGCTCGGGCTCTCGGCGATCCTGCTGTTCCTCGTGCGCCTGGCGGTGGTTTCGCAGCGCCGGCCGTCGGTCACGGGCGTGTCGGGCATGCTGGGCGCCGCCGGCGTCGCGTTGACGCCGATTCCCGCCGGCGGGACGGGCCGGGTGTCGGCCCACGGCGAGATCTGGACGGCCCGCTCGGCCGAACCCATTTCCGAAGGCGAGAGGGTTGTTGTCGGCGGCCTCGACGGGCTGGTGTTGACCGTCCGGAGAAGGCCGATTCAGGAGGAGCACATCCCATGATCGTGAATCCGCTACTCATCGTCGCCGCAATCATCGTGATGTACCTGGTGGGGTCGATCAAGATCCTGGCGGAGTACGAGCGGGGCGTGATCTTCCGCCTGGGCAAGCTGCTTCCGGCGCCGAAAGGGCCGGGCGTTGTCCTCGTCTTCGCGCCGATCGATCGCATGGTGCGGGTCGGCCTGCGCACGGTCGTGATGGACGTGCCGTCGCAGGACATCATCACGCACGACAACGTGTCGGTGAAGGTGAACGCGGTGGTCTACTTCCGCGTGGTGCACCCGCAGAACGCCATCGTGCAGGTGGAGAACTACCACTACGCCACGTCGCAGCTCGCCCAGACGACGCTGCGAAGCGTGCTGGGCCAGGTGACTCTCGACGACCTCCTGTCCGAGCGCGACCGGCTGAATGCGCAACTGGCCCAGATTCTCGACGAGCACACCGACGCGTGGGGCATCAAGGTGTCGGCGGTGGAGGTGAAGCACGTCGATCTGCCCGAGAACATGCAGCGCGCGATGGCGCGCCAGGCGGAAGCCGAGCGTGAGAAGCGTGCGAAGATCATCCACGCGGCAGGCGAACTGGAGGCATCGGAGAAGCTGGCGCAGGCCGCGAACGTCATCGCGACGGCGCCGGAAGCCATGACGCTCCGGTACCTGCAGACCCTGACCGAGATCGCGGCGGAAAAGAACTCGACCATCGTATTCCCGCTGCCGATCGACCTGTTCCGGGGCCTCCTCAACAAACTGTAGACGCATGCGAGGCGTTGCGAGCCATGTCCGACGACGAGACCCGCGGCCTGCATCTGAGCGACAAGCAACTCGTCTTCGTGTTCATGGCCGCGACGGTGACGGCCGTGGTGGTCTTCCTGTTCGGGGTGCTCGTCGGGCGGGGCGTGCACGGTACGAGAGGGCCGGGCGGCGACACCGAGATGACGGCCGCGGCCGGCGAGGTCGTGCCGGACCGGGCGCCGGAAGAGGCGCCGGCCGCGGACGCCGCGTCCCGGCGGAGTGGCGGCGGGCCCGGCCTCGGCGATCTCTCCTACCCGGAGCGCCTGGGCAAGAATCCGCCGGCTGAACGGCTCAGGCCGGCACCCTCTGCGAGTGACGACGCGCTGCGGGCGATCGCGCCGCCGGAGGTGCCGGAGGAACCGATCGCGCCTGTTGCCGCCCCCGGTGGAACCGCCGCTCAGCAGCTTTCCCGGCCTGCTGGCGCTCCGGCCCCCGCCGCCGCCCCTCCGGCGGGCGCCTACACGGTGCAGGTGGCGGCCGTGTCGCGCCGCGAAGAAGCCGACGGCATCGTGAAGCACCTCAAGACGAAGCGGTACGACGCCTACGTCGTCGCGCCCGGGCCCGGGGACACGCCCGCCGTGTTCCGCGTCCGTATCGGGTCCTTCAAGGACAAACGCCGAGCCGACATGCTCGCGGAGCAACTGCTGCGCGAAGACAAGCGATACAAGCCCTGGGTTACCCGCTAGCCGTCCTCTCCGGCGTCCTGCTGACGTTCAGCTTTCCGCGATTCGGCCACCCGGCCGTCGCCTGGGTGGCGCTGTCGCCCCTGCTCGTGGCGCTGATGCACCCGGATGGTGTGCGGCCGCGCCGTGCGTTCGGACTCGGCCTGGCCTCCGGCGCCGTGTACTTCGGGGGCACCCTCTACTGGACTCCCGACGTGCTGCGGACCTTCGGCGGCATCAGCCTGCCGCTCGCCGTGGCGGCGGGGAGCCTGCTTGTCGCCTACCTCGCCCTGTTCCCGGCTTTCGTGGCCGTCGCCGTCGCGCGCGTGTGCGGGCGTGCCGGTCCTGCCGGCGTGCTTGCGGCGCCCGTGTTCTGGGTGGCCGCTGAACTGGCGAGACGCTGGATTCTCGGCGGCTTCCCGTGGGTGCTGCTCGGCTCCAGCCAGGCCGGCGTGACGCCAATCGTGCAGACGGCCAGCCTCGCCGGCGTGTATGGCCTGTCGGCGCTGGTCGCGTTCGTGTCGTCGGCGCTCGCGCTCGCCGTGGCCGGACGGGGCCGGACGCGCGCTCTGGCGCCTGCCGCGGCCGCGATCCTGGTGGGTGTGCTGGCCGCCTGGGGCGCCTGGCGGGTGCACGATGGCGCGCTGGTCCGCGGTGGACGGCCCCTCACCGTGGCGCTGGTCCAGGGAAACGTGCTGCAGGACGAGAAGTGGGACAAGGGACGCGCGACGGCCATCCTGAACCGGTACCTCACGATGACGCGGGAGGGCGCGGCCCGGGGCGCGTCGCTCGTGGTCTGGCCGGAGTCGTCGACGCCGTTCATGTTCGAGCACGACGCCGCGGGCAGGTTGGCGATCACTCGCCTCGTGCAGGAGCTCGGCGTGGCGCTGCTGTTCGGCAGCGACCAGTACGAGGCGGGCCCGCCGCCGCGTTTCTACAATTCCGCCTTCCTGCTGGGACCGGACGGGCAGACATCGGGGGTGTACCGCAAGATGCACCTGGTGCCGTTCGGCGAGTACGTGCCGCTCAAGCGCCTGCTGTTCTTCGTGGCGCCGCTGGTCGAATCGGTGTCCGACTTTTCGGCGGGCGAGGAGCCGGTGGTGATGGAGCTCGGCGAGCACCGCCTCTCGGTGGCCATCTGTTACGAGGTGGTCTACCCCGACCTGGTGGCGTCGTTCACGCGGCGCGGCAGCCAGTTGCTCACGACCATCACCAACGACGCCTGGTACGGCCACTCGTCGGCGCCCCACCAGCACTTCTGGCAGGCGACGCTGCGGGCCGTGGAGCACGGCCGGTACCTCGTGCGCTCCGCCAATACCGGCATCAGCGGCATTGTCGATCCCTACGGGCGCGTAGTCGTCAAGACGCCCATCTTCGAGCAGACCGTGGCGACGGGCGAGGTGCGGTACCTCGACGGGCACACCGTCTACGCCCGCACGGGGGACGCGTTCGCCTATGCCTGCGGGCTGGCAACGCTGCTGGCCTGGTGGGTGACCCGGTCCCGGGCGACAGGGCCGGCCCGCTCGCGCTAACATGGAAGGTCGGCACGGCGCCGACAACGCGGCCGGACGGGGTTTCGGGTCCTGGGCCGGGCAGGAGGCATCGCAGTGGCACTCGAACTCGACGACTTGATCCGGCGGCATGACGACATGGTGAAGCGATCGGCGGAGCTTCGGAGGCATCTTTGAGGCCGGCGGCCCCCGCGACGAAGTCGAGAAACTCGAAGCCCTCATCAGCCAGCCCGACTTCTGGAAGGACCAGGCGGAGGCGCAGCGCCGGCTCCAGCGCCGCCGGCGCCTCCAGGACGACGTCGACCTGATCGCCTCGCTCGCGAAGCAGGAAGCCGACCTGGCGGTGCTGGTGGAATGGGCCGGCGCCGGCGAGGACGTGGTCGCGGACCTTGACACCGCTCTCGACGGCCTCGAGGCCCAGGTGGAGGCGGCCGACACCAAGCGCCTGCTCGGCGGCGAGCACGACCGCGCCAACGCCGTCGTCACGATTCACCCGGGCGCCGGAGGCACCGAGTCGCAGGACTGGGCCGACATGCTCCTGCGCATGTACCTCAAGTGGACCGAGCGCCGCGGGTTCAAGCGCGAGATGCTCGACTACCAGCCCGGCGACGAAGCCGGTCTCAAGAGCGCGACGCTGACGGTGACCGGCGATTACGCCTACGGGATGCTCCTGGCCGAGGCGGGCGTCCACCGGCTGGTCCGCATCTCGCCGTTCGATCAGGCCGCGCGGCGCCACACGTCGTTCGCGTCGGTCTACGTGTGGCCCGAACTCGAAGACGATGTCGAGATCGAGGTGGACGAGAAGGACCTGCGCGTGGACACCTTCTGCGCGAGCGGGCCGGGCGGCCAGGGCGTCAACACGACGTACTCGGCCGTGCGGATCACGCACCTGCCCACCAACATCGTCGTCTCGTGCCAGAACGAGCGGTCGCAGATCCGGAACCGGGACGCGGCGATGAAGGTGCTGAAGTCACGCCTCTACGACATGAAGATCAAGGAGCAGCAGGCGAAGATCGAGAAGCTGGGCGGCGAGAAGAAGGACATCGCGTTCGGCAGCCAGATCCGCAGCTACGTGCTCCATCCCTACCAGATGATCAAGGATCACCGGACCAGGGCGCAGGTCGGCGATGTGACGCGCGTGCTGGACGGCGACATCGACATCTTCATCCAGAGCTACCTGAAGGCCAAGGCCAGCGGGACGCTGGGGCAGGGGGGCGGGGCGGAGGACTAGGCGCCGCTTGGGAAGCGGTTCACCTGGGGAATCCGACGCCAGGCTGCGTGCCCGCAATGAACGCCTCGTTGATCGCGCCGGGGGCGCCCGCGTCCACGGGCGCACCGGTCGCCCGGTCGACGGGCACGAAGACAATGTTGCCGGGCGGTTCGAACGCCGGCGGATTCTGGCGGTCGCCGTACCGGTCGATGTAGGCCTTCATGAACGACATCCAGATCGGCAGCGCCGCGGCAGCGCCGGTCTCGTTCGTCCCGAGCGGCTTCTTGAGATCGAAGCCCACCCATACGCCCACGGTGATGCGCGGATCGAAGCCGACGAACCACGCGTCGGTGTAGTCGTCCACGGTCCCGGTCTTGCCGGCCAGCGGCCAGTCGAGGGCCGCGGCTCTGGCCGCCGTGCCCCGATCCACGACGCCCTTCAGCATGCTCACGATGACGAACGCCGTGTCGGCGCGGATGCCCTCGCGCGCAACGGGCCGATGCTCCTCCAGGACGGTGCCGTCGCGTTCCGAGACCTTGACGATGCTGTACGGCTGCATGCGGACGCCCTGGTTGGGGAACGCGGAGTAGGCGCTGGTCACCTCGATCAGCGTGGCTTCCGAGGCCCCGAGCGCCGTCGACAGGTACGGCTGCACCGGCGACTCGAAGCCGAGGCGGCGCGCGTAGCTGACGATCTGGGCCGGCGTCAGCTGTTCCATCAGCTTCACGGTGGGCACGTTGCGCGACTGCTCGAGGACGCGGCGGAGCGTGATGGGGCCTTCGTACTTGCGATCGTAGTTCTGCGGCGCGTACGGCGGCTGACCGGGCCCCGTGTCGTACGACACGGGCTCGTCCACGACGAGCGAGGCGGGCGTGTAGCCGCGATCGATCGCGGCGGTGACGACCACCGGCTTGAACGCCGAGCCGACCTGGCGCGGCGCCTGGACGGCGCGGTTGAACTTGCTGCGGTTGAAATCGAGGCCGCCGATCATGGCGAGGATCTGGCCTGTCCGGTTGTCGATGGCAAGCAGCGCGCCTTCCACGAGCGGCGTCTGCTCGAGCACGAGGGAGAGGGTGCCGGCCGGCTCGTCGATGGCCGTGACCTCGACCTCGACGAGATCGCCGACCTTCACCAGGTCCGACGCCGACGAGCGGCCCGTCCACCGGAATCCGTTCCTCGCGAGGATGCCCTCGAACTTCCCGACCCGCACGCGTGCCGTACCGGGCGGCAGGCCCCGGCCCGTCTTCACGGCGGCTGACGCCCTCCCTCTGGGCGCGCCGGCGGCCACCTCCATCACGACGGCTGGCACGATGTCGCCCGCGCGAATCGGACGGTTCCACCGGCGCTCCCGGTGCTCAGCCGGCGACGCGCCGCCGGCGGCGACGTTGCGCGACGGCTTCCGGTAACCGCGCCGCTTGTCGAGATCCCGGAGCCCGCGATCGAGCGCCCTGGACGCGGCCGCCTGGAGGTCGTAGTCGAGCGTGGTCTGGACCGAGAGCCCGAACTCGTAGAGGGCCTGTGCGCCGTACTGCCGCTCGAGGTGCTGGCGGACCTCCTCGGTGAAGTACGGGGCGACGGTGTTCGAGGGGCCGGGCAGGCCGGCAAGGACGATGGGCTTCTTGCGCGCCGCTTCAGCCTGCGCCTCCGTGATGAACCCCTCCTCCGCCATGCGGCGCAGGGCGTAGTTGCGGCGCTGCGTGGCCCACTTCTGGTTGACGTACGGGCTCTGCCGCTCGGGCAGCTGCAGAATCCCCGCGATGGTGGCGGCCTCCTCGAGCGACAGGTCCTTCACCGGTTTGCCGAAGTACACCCGCGCCGCGGCTTCGACGCCGTAGGCGCCGTGGCCGAGGTTCATCTGGTTGCAGTAGAGCGTGAAAATCTCCGGCTTGGTGTAGCGCTTCTCGATCTGGAGGGCGAGCACGACCTCCTTGACCTTTCGCTCGAGCGTCTTCTCCGGCTTGAGGAACAGCTTGCGCGTGAGCTGCTGCGTGAGCGTGCTGGCGCCGGCATAGAACAGCCGGTGCTCGTACACGAGGTTGCGGACGATGGTCACCAGGAGGCGCATCGGCCGGATGCCGATGTGATGCTCGAACTCGGCGTCTTCCGCCGCCAGGATCGCCTGGCGCATGAGCGGCGGAATCTCCTCGTACTTCAGATTGACGCGCCGCTGCGTGGCGAACTCGCCGACGACGCGCCCGTCGCCGGCGTACATGCGGGTGATGGTGCTTGGCTTGTATTCGTCGAGGGCCGACACCTGGGGCAGGTCGCCGGTGTAGGCAACGAGCACGCCGGTCAGGATGCCGAACGCCGCCGCGACGACGAACAGCGCGACGATGGTCGCCGTCGCGCTGTCGGGCCGCACGATCGCCAGCCCGGCGAGCAGCGCCGCGCCCCAGATCACCAGCCCGACGGCGTAGGCGCGCCCCTTGCCAGCGCGGTTGGCGATGGCGACGTAGACGAAG
>JAWOGY010000313.1:0-12595 GCA_046496425.1 Vicinamibacterales bacterium | reverse complement strand
CTCGGGACTCCCGCCTTCGCCGCAGTTCGGGGAGACACGTTCCTCCTGCGGCTTCGGCGTGGCAAGCGGGATTCGTGGACAGTAGTCGGTAGACAGTAGCCAGTATTCAGTAGGAAGGCCAGCGAGCTGCACGGCGGCAAACCCTGCTGGCTACTGACTACTGGCTACTGACTACTTTCGGGGCGGTGGTCGTGCACGCACCGCCCGGGAGCCGAGCATGAATGGCAACATGATGCTGAAGCCGGCCCTGATGGGCGGGCTGGTGATGGGCGTGCTGTCGGCCCTTCCGGGCGTGTCGCTCGGCAACTGCTGTTGCTGCGCCTGGCTCGTCACGGGCGGCCTCGTGGCCGCCTATGTGCTCCAGTCGGGCACGTCCCAGCCCATCTCGATGGGCGATGGCGCGCTGGTCGGCCTGCTGGCGGGCCTCTTCGGCGCCGTGGTCAACCTGGTCGTCTCGGTGCCGATGAACATCCTCACCGGCCCGTTCCAGCAGCAGCTCATCCAGCGCATCACGGAGTCGCAGCCCGACCTGCCGGAAAACGTCCGCCAGATGGTCGACAGCGTGGGCGTTGGCGCCGTCTCCGTTGTCGGCACGATCATGGCGTTCTTCATGATGCTCATCCTGGGCGCCATCTTCTCGAGCCTCGGCGGGCTGCTTGGCGCGTTCTTCTTCAAGAAGAATGCGGCGCCCGGGCTTCCGCCTCCTCCGCCGTTCACGACGGGTCCGAGCGGGCCGTACATCGACGTGCAGTAGCCGTCAGAAGCCAGAAGCCAGAAGAAGGTTTGCCCAGCTGGACACACTTCTTCCGGCTTCTGACGAGCGTCAGTGGGCGCTTCTGACTTCTTGCTTCTTCCCCGAGTCCCGCCTGCCACGCCGTAGCCGTGGGAGGACAGTAGATCCCCCGGACCGCGGCGAAGGCGGGAGCCCCTAGTCCCCAGTCCCTTCCCTGCCGATACTCCGTAGTCGTGATCCGTCTCTCGCACCTGACGAAGAAGTACGGCGCCTTCATTGCGGTCGACGACCTTTCGATCGACGTCCGCGAAGGCGAGGTGCTGGGCCTCCTCGGCCCGAACGGCGCGGGCAAGACCACCACGATGAGGATGGTGACGGGGTTCCTGCCGCCGTCGAAGGGCAGGGTCAGCGTCGCCGGGTTCGACCTCTACGACCATCCCATACAGGCGAAGCAACGGATCGGCTACCTGCCCGAGCAGCCGCCGCTCTACCCGGAGATGACCGTGCGCCGCTACCTGGCGTTCGTGGCGGCCCTGAAAGACGTGCCGGCCGCCAGGACGAAGGCCGCCGTCGCCCTCGCGATCGAACGGGCGCGAATCGGCGACGTGGCCGACACGCGCATCAGCACGCTCTCGAAGGGCTATCGCCAGCGCGTGGGCCTCGCACAGGCCATCGTGCACGAACCGCCGGTGCTGGTGCTGGACGAACCGACGTCGAGCCTCGACCCGCAGCAGCGCTACGAAGTCCGCGAACTCATCACGGCGCTCAAGGGCCGGCACACGGTCATCCTCTCCACGCACATCCTCCCCGAAGTTAGCGGCGTCGCCGACCGCGTCGTCATCATCAACCGCGGGAAGGTGATGGCGGTGGACACGCCGGCGAACCTCGCCGGGCGCCTGCGCGCGCGCGAGTCCGTGAGGCTCGAGATCGGCGCAGGCGCGGGCGGATCCCCGGTGACCCCCGAGCGCGTGCGCGAGGCGCTGGCCGCGCTGCCGGGCGTGCGCGATGTCCGTGCGGAGCGTGGCGCGTCCGGCACCATCACGGCGCGGATCGAGAGTGCCATCGGTGTCGATCTGCGCGCGGAGGCCGCCGCGCTCGTCACGGGCCGCGGATGGCACCTGCTCGGCCTGTCGGGCGAGGCGCTCTCGCTCGAGGAGGTCTTCCTCGCGCTGACTCGGAGCGAGGAAGCAGGAGGCGCGTGATGCGGCATGCCCTGGCCATCGCGCGCCGTGAGATCGAGTCCTACTTCGTGTCGCCCATCGCGTACGCCGTGATGACGGTGTTCACGTTCGTCTCGGGCCTCTTCTTCTCGAACATGCTCGTGCACTACGTCCGGCAGGCGGCGCTCGCCGACTCGCAGATCCAGAAGTTCGGCCGATCCGACCTCCAACTGGACGTCCCGACGGTCGTGCTGGCCCAGTTCTTCCAGAACGAGGCCTTCCTGCTCATGCTGGCGATCCCGTTGTTGACGATGGGGCTCGTGACGGATGAGCGGAGGAAGGGGACGATCGAGCTTCTGATGACGTCGCCGGTGAGAGGGATTGAGATTGCGGGCGGGAAGTTCCTCGGCGCATTCGCGTTCCTCGCGCTGATGCTCCTGCCGCTCGTGCCGATGTTCGCGTTCATGGGCGTTGGCGGCAACTGGGAGGCCGGCGTCATCGCGAGCGGCCTCCTGGGCCTGCTGCTGCTCGGCGGGGCCCAGATCGCCCTGGGGCTGTTTGTCTCGTCGCTCTGCGAGAACATGCTCGTCTCCGCCATTGGCACCTACGGCCTCATCGTCACGCTGCAGTTCATCGACACAGGCGCCGCCGCGGGCGGATCGATCTGGGCGAGGCTCCTGGGCTCGCTGTCCTTCTACGCGCGGCACCTGAACTCGACGCGCGGCGTGGTTGCCGCCGCCGACATCGTCTATTTCGCCTCGTGGATCGCCCTGGGGCTGTTTCTGGCGCAGCGGTCCGTCGACGCGCTGCGGTACAAACGGTCATGAGGAAGTTCGCGTTCCTGCCCGGCGCCGTCATGATCGTGGCAGCCGTCCTGTGGGCCGCGATCGCCGCGCGATGGACCGCGCCCGTGAGCGTGCTGCTCGGCGGCGGCGTCCTCGCGCTCGCCGTCGGCGTGGCAGCCAACTGGAAGGACGTGCGCGAGTGGTTCGGCGACCCGCGCGGCGTCTTAGCCCTCAATACCGCGCTGTCGACGCTGCTGCTGGTGGCGGCCCTCGTCCTCGTGAACGCGCTCGTGGGACGGCGGGGGGTGACCTTTGACTGGACCCGGGCGGGCCGCAACACGCTCGCCCCCGAGACCGTCGCGCTCCTGCGGGGCCTCGCGACAGATGTCGCCCTGAAGCAGATGGGCAGGCCGAGAGACCCGGCTTCGCGCGACCTCGTTGGAGCCTTTGCCGCCGAAAATCCGCTCGTGCGCGTGGAAACTGTCGACATCGATGCCTCGCCGGGCGAGGCGCGCCGCTACGGCGTCACGCGGGCGGGCACCGTCGTCGTGGCAGCGGGCCCGCGTTATCGCCTGGTCGACGCGGTGACGGAGCCAGCGCTGGCCTCGGCCATCCTGCAGGTCTCGAGCGCCCGAGAGCCGCGGGTGTGCTTCGCCGCAGGGGAAGGGGGTCACGGGCTCTCCGACACGGGCTCCCAGGGGCTCTCCGGCCTGGCGTCCGTGCTGACGGCCTCGAACTACCAGGTTGCGCCCGTCAGCCTGATGGACGGTGAGGTGCCCGCAGATTGTGCGGCGCTGGTCATTGCCGGCCTGTCGGGCGGCCTCCCTGCCGACACGATCGCGCGCCTCGACGCATATCTCGCACGCGGCGGCAGGCTCCTGCTGGCGCTCGATCCACCGGTCGATCCCGGCATCGCGGCCTTCATGGCGAGGTTCGGGATCACGGCGGGGCAGGGCGTGGTCGTCGAGACCAGCGGCGCGGGGCGGGCAGTCGGGGCCGGGCCCGAGAACCCGATCGCCTTCATGTACCACGATCACCCCATCACGCGCGGCTTCGACCAGCGGACGATCTTCGGCCGCGCGGCGCCGATCGGCGTTGCGCCCACCGAGATCGGCGACCCGACACCTCTCGCCTCGACGGCCGACACGGCCTTCGAGCGCGTGGATCTTGTGAGTCAGGCCACCGAATTCCTCGAAGGCCGGGACCGCCGCGGCCCGTTCGCGCTCGCCGTGGCCACGAGCATCCCGCGGGGTTCCCGCGACGCCGCGCTTCCCGATCCCCGCATGGTCGTCACCGGCGACTCGGACTTCCTCGCGAACGGCCTGATCACGTGGACCGCGAACCGTGACCTGGCGGTCCGCATGATTGCCTGGCTCGCCGGTGTCGAGGAGGCCCGGGTGGTCGCCGCGAGCGAGCGGCAGAACCGCAGGGTGCCTCTGACCGAGCGCCGGCGGGCGTGGATGTACGCCGTCAACCTGGGCCTGCTGCCGCTCCTCCCTCTTGCCGCCTGCCTGGCGGTCCGCGCCGCGTGCAGAAGCGGGAAGAAATCGCCGCAGCCCTAAGGTTTCCAACGAGATACACCGAGAAGCGGACGAGAGAGCGAGTGGCCTCGCCGGATAACCGTCTGTGCTGAAGGCCCGGGGTGCGACATGAAACCCAAGACGCGCGACTGGACAGCGCCGAGCGGACTCCTGGCCGCCCTGCTGCTGACGATGGCGATGCCGGCGACGATGGGCGGCCAGGCTCCCCAGCAGCCGGGCCTCCCTCCGCTTGCCGTCAGCCAGATCGAGGACGGCCGCCGGTCGGAGGCGATGAACCAGACGTTCTCGCTGAGTTTCGCGGAGCCGATCTCCATTCGCGAACTCCTGCTGCTGCTCGTGCGGGACACGGACCTCAGCGTGGTCGTCGACCCCGATGTCGAGGGCACCTTCTCCGGCGAGCTGAAGAACGTCAGCCTCCGGCAGGCGCTGGCACTGGTGCTCGAGCCGCACGGGCTCACGTTCGCCTTTCACGACAACGTCGTGCGCGTCCGCCGCGAGCAGGTGCAGACACGCCTCTTCAACATCAACTACGTCGCGACGCGCCGATCCGGCACCCGCGGCACCGGGATGATGGGCATGTCCGGCCAGGGCGGGTACGGCTACGGCATGACCGGCGGCGTGTCCGCCGCAGGCTACGGCGGAGGCTACTCCGGCGGCAGCGGCGGGATTGGCGGGAGCCAGGCGTCGGTCACCGGCACGGACTCGGGCGACGTGTTCGAGGAGCTCCAGGCCGGCGTGGAAACGCTGCTCTCCGAGGCCGGGCGGCTGAACATCGACCGCAAGGCGGGCCTCATCCAGGTCACCGACTACCCGGGCCGCCTCGACAAGATCGCGGTGTACATCGAGGCCTACGAGACCCGGGCGCTCCGCCAGGTGCGGATTGTCGCGAAGATCCTCGAAGTGGAGCTGCGCGAGGACTTCTCGGCCGGCATCGACTGGACGCTCATCCTCAAGCACGCCGGCGACGCCGTCGCGCTGACCCAGCGCCTGGCGCCGACGCGCGGCTCCGGGGCGTTCACGATCGGGGTGGACATCAAGGACTTCAAGGGGCTGCTCGAGGCCTTCGCCAGCCAGGGCAACGTCAACGTGATGGCCAGCCCCTGGGTCATGGCGATGAACAACGAGCCCGCCGTGATGCGCGTCGGGACGCAGGACGTGTACTTCGTCACCACGTCGCAGGTGGACGCGTCGAGCGGGCAGGTGCTCCAGACGGTGGTGACGCCGCAGACGATCAATGAAGGCGTCACGCTGAGCGTGACGCCGCAGATCGCGGCCGACGGCATCATCAACATGAGCATCATGCCGAGCATCACCGAGCGCACCGGGACCGCCACGTCACGGCTGGGCGATCAGGTGCCGATTGTCAGCGTCCGCGAGACCGACACGCTGGTGCGGGTCCACGAGGGCGAGACGATCGTGATTGCCGGCCTGATGCAGGACCGCACATCGGTCGACAAGAGCAAGGTGCCGATTCTCGGCGACGTGCCGGTCGTGGGCGGCCTGTTCAGGCGCGAGGAGCGGACCAAGCGCAAGACCGACCTGGTCATCCTGCTCACGCCGACCGTGATGACGCGCGACGACATTGCCGCCAGCGCAGCGGCCGACGAGCAGCGGCTGTACGAAGCGCAGCGAAAGCCGGTTCGCAAGTGAACGGCGCCGGCGCCGGTTCACGCACTCGAGGGGCCGACCATGTATGAGGACTACTTTGGGTTTGCCGAGAAACCCTTCAGCCTGACCCCGGACCCGAAGTACCTGTACCGGAGCGAATCGCATGCCAACGCGTTCGAGCTGCTCCAGTACGCCATCCGGCGGCGGGAGGGTTTTGTCGTCGTCACCGGCGACATCGGGACCGGCAAGACCACGCTGTGTCGGGCCCTCCTCGAGCAGATCGACCGGCGGACGTTTTCGGCCCTCGTGCTGAATCCGTTCCTCTCGGAGGAGGACCTGCTGAAGCTCGTCCTCCAGGATTTCGGCGTCGTCTCGCGCGAGGAGATGCGGGCCGGCCGGCTCAACGGCGTGAGCAAGCAGGAGCTCATCGACACGCTCTACGACTTCCTGTTGAGCCTGCTGCCGCTGCACGCGAGCGCCGTGCTCATCATCGACGAGGCGCAGAACCTGCCGCTGCAGGTGCTCGAGCAGCTCCGCATCCTGTCGAACCTCGAGACCGACAAGGAGAAACTGCTGCAGATTGTCATGGTGGGGCAGCTGAACCTGCAGGGCATCCTGCGTTCGCCGGACCTGCGGCAGCTCGACCAGCGCGTGTCGATCCGCTACGAACTGAAGCCCCTCACCCGGGACGAGACTTCCGCCTACATCGCGCATCGCATCCAGGTGGCCGGGGGATTGAGCGCCGTGTCGTTCACCCCGAAGGCGCTGCACGTGGTGCACCAGTACACCGGCGGCATCCCGCGCCTGATCAATCTCGTGTGCGACCGGGCCCTGCTCGGTGCGTTCTCGGCGCGCGTGAACCGGGTGACGCACGACCTGGTGGAGCGCGCGGCCGACACGCTCGACCTGCGGCCGATCCATCGGTCGCGGTTCGGCTGGCTCCGGCGCGGCGCCAGGTCTCAGGCGGCAAGCCGGCCGCAGCCGACCACGCTCCTGTACAGGTGACGCGTGAGCCGGATGCTCGATGCGCTGCGGCACCACAAGGCGCCGCCGCCTGAGGACGGCGAGGCGAGGAAACGCGCTGCCGCCGGGCACACCATTCCCGCGCCGCTCGCGCACGCCTTCGGCCGGCAGCAGCCCGATGAAGGCGCCAGCTCGGGCAAGCGCCTGGGCCTGGCCCTCGTGCTGGTCGGCGTGACGGCACTGCTCCTCTGGCAGGTCGCCGCGATGAACGAACTGCTGCCTGCCGGGCCCCTGTCGAGCCTCCTAGGGCCCATCACCGCCGAACGCTCCCCGGCGGCGCCGCTTCCGGCTCCGACGCCGCCGTCACAGGCTGTCCTCCCGCCCGCCGAGCCCCCGGCTGCCGCCCCCGCACCGCAGCCGGCACCTCCGGCTGCGCGGAAGCTCAGCGCCCCGCCGAGCGCGACGAACGCGGCCGGAACGGCCGCCAGCAATCCGCCCGGGCCCGCGGTCGTGCCGAAAGCGGCCCCGGCGGCAGCCGCTCCGCTGCGCGCGCCAGCAGGCGAGACGGACCATTTCAAGCTGGCGCTCTACTACCAGCGAACGGGAGACTTCGAAAACGCCCTCATCCACTACCGCGCGGTGCTGGCGGCTGACGAGCTCAACGCCGAGGCCCACAACAACCTCGGCGTGCTCTACCAGGGCAAGGGCCTCTACGACGAGGCGATCAAGGAGTTCCAGCGGGCGACCTTCATCGATCCCCGTTACGATAAGGCCCACAACAACCTCGGCGTCGCGTTCCTGCGGTCGGGCAAGACCGATGCCGCCATCGCCGAGTTCCGCGGGATCGTGGCGCAGGACGCGAGGAACATCGAGGCGCTCACCAACCTCGCCCTGGCGCTCAAGGCGGCCGGCCGCGCCGAGGAGTCCCGCGAGGCTCTGCAGCGGGTGCTGACCATGAACGGCCGCTACCCGCAGGCGCACTACAACCTCGCGCTGCTCTACGAGGAGCGCGGAGAGTGGCAGCGCGCGATCGAGCACTTCGAGCAGTTCCTGGCGCACGCCGGATCCGAGAGCGCGGCGCTCACCGTGGAGGTGAGGGCGCGCGTGCAGACGCTCCGCACGAAGCTCCAGTAGCACCCGCCTTCGTCAACTCCGACCGGCGGCGGCCGCACGGCGCGCATCCGGTGCCGAACCCCTCCTGATTTGTAGGGCCTGAAACCCCACTCCCACCGATTGTGCAGATCCGGGCCGTTTCGGGCCCTTCGCCGGCGGCGCGGGAAAACGCCTGCATCCCCAGGCCGCTCAACGCATTCGCGGGATTCGCCGCGCAGTGCCGTGCAGGGCACACCCCTTGCTCAACCGGATGCAGGCGGATCTCGATTCCGTGGCTCGAGGGCCCGCGATCGACATTGCGCGGGGATGCGTCGAAGCCCCGGAGATTCGCGAAGAGGTTGAGATGAGGAAGAGGCTTACGTCCCGACGCGGCCTGTCGCTGGTCGAAGTGACCATCATGCTGTTCGTGCTGATGCTCCTGACCGGCGTGCTGGCGCCCTCAATCATGGACTTTGTCCGGGACGCCCAGTGGGTGAAGGTGAAAGAGGACTGCGAGGCCATCGGCGTCAGCGTGGCGCGCCTCGCCCGCGACGTCGGCCCGTGCCTCAAGTTCGACGGGACGGGTCCCTGCACGAAGACCAACCGCGTGGACGTCCTCTACAGCGACGGCCCAGATGTCACGCCGGCCGACATGTCCGGCGATGCGACCGCCGACTTCTACGGCGGCTCGGCCACGGCCTCCGAACTCAATTGGCACAAGGACGATTCGCGCGGCGACTCGATGGCGCACCAGTTCGTCGAGAACGGCGGCGGGCCCAGTTACCCGTCGCCGGGAGACCTCGGCGACGACCAGGCGCCGGGGCCGTCGTTCGGCCTCGGCTGGCGCGGCGCTTACCTGTCGCCACCCATCGGCCCGGACCCCTGGGGGCACCGCTACCTGGTGAATACGGTGTTCCTCGCGATGGCGACCGACGCCGGCGCGGCGGGCGCAGCCATCGTGAGCCCGAAGACGGTTGTCGTGCCGACGCCGACGGCCTGGTCGAACGACACCTTCTGCATTTCGCCGGGGCCCAACGGCCAGTACGAGACCGCCTTCGGCGGCAACGCCACGCACGGCGTGTACCGCCGCGGCGACGACTTCATCTACGTCATCTCCGGCGGCACGCGGTAAGGCGCCGGACGAGGCTGAAGGACTGAGGCACATGCGGCAGCAACTCCACGGCACGCGCGGCTTGTCGCTCATCGAAGTGACGATCATGCTGCTGGTGCTCATGACCCTTACCGGCGTGCTGGCGCCGTCGATGATGGATTTCATCCGCGACGCGCAGTGGGTGAAGGCCAAGGAGGACTGCGAGGCCATCGGCGTGAGCGTCGTGCGCCTGACCCGGGACGTCGGGCCGTGCCTCAAGTTCGACGCCGCCGGCCCCTGCACGAAGGCCAACCGGGTGGACCTGCTCTACAGCGACGGCCCCGACGTGACCGCCGCCGATGTCGGCGGCGAGGCCGCGGCGGGCTTCGACGGGGGCGGCACGACCGCGGGCCCGCTGAACTGGCACACCGACAGCGCCCGCGGCGACTCGATGCAGCGCCAGTTCGTCGACAACGGCACCGGGGCCGGCTACGCCGCTCCAGCCGACATGGGAAGCGACAACTTCGCCGGGCCGGGCGCCGGCCTCGGCTGGCGGGGCGCCTATCTGTCGTCGCCTGTCGGTCCCGATCCGTGGGGACACCGCTACCTGGTGAACACCGTGTTCCTGGCCGTCGCGCGCGACGCGGAACCAGGCTCGGGCGAAGGGCAGCGAAGCGGCGGCTGGTCGCACGACACGTTCTGCATCTCGGCCGGCCCGAACGGCCAGTACGAGACGCCTTTCGGCGGCAACCCCAGCCACGGCGTGACCCGCCGGGGCGACGACCTGGTGTTCATCATCTCCGGAGACACGCGCTGAACCGGCAACACCTCGCGCAGCGCCGCCCGCAGCGGTTGAAAGCGGCAGGTAAAGACGGGCGGCAGAGGGACAAGAGGAGCAAGACAATGACAAGGAACCTACTTCTGACGGCGCTGGCGGGCGTGATGACAGTGGCCTCTCTCGCGGCCAGCCCGGCCGAGGCCGGCCCACTCTACTTCAGGGAGTACGGTCTAGGGGTGTCTGGCCTGGAATTCCAGGTGCCCTTCTGGATGAGGAACTTCGCAGGGGAGCTCATGGTCGACCACACCGCCAGCGCCGACACCAGCGACGACTTCGCGGTCTTCTGCGTCGACATCGCGAACCCCAAGTCGGTGATCCAGGACGTCGTCATCCGCCCGTTGAGCGAACTGCCCGACAACGGCAATCCCTCTAACGTCCAGCCCGATGCCGGCGAGCGCGTGGCGTGGCTGCTCAACCAGTACGGCACCGACCAGTGGCTCTCCACGGACGGCAACCTCCGGGCGGCGGCCCTGCAAATTGCCATCTGGGAAGTGCTCTACGATTCCTTCGGCGGCTACGACGTCACCGGCGGGACGTTCCGCTGGCTGTATGCCACGACCTACACATCGTTGTACTCATACACTACCAGCTACCTCACGGCACTCGGCAACAACCGGTCGGAAGCCCTGTGGTACGACGTCAATCTGGAGGGTGCGAAGGGCCAGGACTTCGCCAGGACGGCATCGGTCCCCGATACGGGCGGGACGATGATGCTCCTCGCATCGGGCCTGGCGGGGCTTGGGTGGTTCGCCCGCAGGCGGCCGAGGCACTAACGCAGTGCCCGGGGCGGGCTGCCTGATGCGACAATTGATGTAGGGTTGGCATCCATCGAGCTACGGCAATTGTAGGGAACGCCTGTTCGCTCCGTGTCGTATCCTCTTAACTGGATGACACATAGGGTGTTAACGGTCTGAGTTGCCTGTCGGCGTCGGCCGCGTCACACGCAGGGAGGCCGGAAGGAGCATTCCTGGTGCTACAAAAACTGTAGGATAAGAGCCGTCGCCGCCATGCTTGAACTGGAGATTGTCCGGGCGTAGTGTCATAAATAAAGGCGTTTTCGAGTGGCGGCCCCCGCAGGCCCCACTGCCGAGGAGGGCACGGCGGTTGCTGCCGGTGGAGAGCACTGGAGGAAGGGAGCGATGCGCAAACTCAGGAATCGTGCGGGCCTCTCGCTGGTCGAAGTCACGATCATGCTGCTCGTCCTCATGCTGCTCACGGGCGTACTCGCGCCGTCGATCATGGACTTCGTCCGCGACGCCCAGTGGGTCAAGGTGAAGGAGGACTGCGAGGCGATCGGGATCTCCGTCGCGCGCATGATGCGCGACGTGCCACCGTGCCTCAGGCTGGTCGGGACCGACGCCTGCACGGTTGACAACCGCGTTGATCTGCTGTGGAGCGACGGGACCACCGCCGGCGCCATCAGCCCGACCTCGTCGGCATCCACCAATTACACCCTCGCGGGCGGCAACGCCAGCGGCCCGCTGAACTGGGACACGAACATCACGGCCCAGGACGGCAGCATGGAGCAGCATATGGTGCGGAACGACCTTCCCGTGCCGTATCCCGTACCCAGCGTGTTGTTCCCGCTGACGGTGCCGGCCGGCCCACAGCAGGGAACCGGCTGGCGGGGCGCGTACCTGTCGGCGCCGATCGGTCCCGATCCCTGGGGCAATGCCTACATGGTCAACTCGGCGTTCCTCGCGACCGCATCCGACGCCAACACGGCGGGCGAAGGGCGCAACGGCATGAGCTGGAACCGCGACGTGTTCTGCCTCTCGGCCGGGCCCAACAAGCTGTACGAGACCTACTTCGGCGGCTGCCTGGGCACCACCCAGTTCGGCACCTGCCGTGAGGGCGACGACTTCGCGTACGTGATCCAGGGGGGCACGCGCTAGTGAACCGAGCCGCGGGCGATGGCCGGGTCGCCGGCCGGGGGGAGAGGGGCTTCACGCTCATCGAACTCACGGTCGTGCTCGCCGTCATCGTCACGCTGGCGCTCGTCCTGACGCCGTCCGTCAGGGACTCCATCAATGAGGCACGAGTCGCCCGCGCGCGCAACGACTGCCAGACCATTGCCAGCGGCTTGTATCAGTTCTACCGGGACACGGGCTACTTCCCGGTCTGGAAAGTCTCCCAGAACGGGGGTATGGGCACGCCCGCCAACCGCCTGCAGGTGCTCGTCAGCCAGGGAAACGTGCCTGTCGAGGACGTGGTGTCGCTCTGGACGACGGGCGTGGCGGGCAGCCTGGCCGACCAGCTGGTCACCAATGGGCCCGGCTATACGCTCCGCTCGGCCACCTCGCCGTTCGGCTGGAACGGCCCGTACTTCTCGTCTCAACTCATGGCCGACCCCTGGGGCAACCGCTACGCCGTCAATGCCGCGCTCATCGACCTCTCCCCCGGAGCGGCGACAGCCAGCGGCCAGGCCAAGATGGCGGTCTGGGTGCTCTCCGCGGGTCCGAACGGCATCATCGACACCCCCTTTGCGGCCTCCATTCTCACGAGCGTCAGGCCCGGCGGCGACGATATCGGGACGCGAGTACAGTAGGCTTGCCGGCGGCTGCACGCCGCTGCACGGAACTCGACGCTCGTAAGTCTGTGGCCGGCCTCGGTTTCTGCCGACAAACCTATAGGCGGTTGCATCGCCCGTTCTGGCGGTGTCGATTGAGACCGCCGTCTCCTGCCAACGGCGGTCTCAATCGACACCGCCAGAACGGGCGATGCAACCGCCTATAGGTTTGTCGGCAGAAACCGAGGCCGGCCACAGACTTACGAGCGTCGAGTT
>JAWOGY010000307.1:0-8765 GCA_046496425.1 Vicinamibacterales bacterium | reverse complement strand
GATGAACTTCCACGGGAAGAAGGAATGGGTGCCGCTCGAGTGGATGGAGAAGTCGGCGGAGACGGTGCTGCACCTGATGGAGGTGTGGGTGGAGAAGACAGAGGCTCCTCGGCCTTTGTCCCGAGCGTCATCGAGCGGCGGATTTCCTCGGCCATGCGGTTCAGCTTCACGTCGGTCCGGAACCCGATCGACTGCGCTGACCCGACGATGATCTGGTAGGCGATTTTCGTCGGCACCTCGAGCTGCTTGGCAATCTCCAGGATGATCGCGCTCTCGGCGTCCATCAAGGCGCCGTCGGCCAGAGAGATGTCCATGAGGCGCGTGAGGATGAACACCTTGTCGTCGAGGGCGCCCTCCTTGCGGATCTCCTCCAGCGCCTCAGGGAGTTTGGCGGCAATCTCGTCCCGATCGGTGACAATCTCCGACTCCGGCTCGTCGGTGAACCACTTGTGCAGGATCTGGACGAGGATCTTCACCTCCTCGTCGCTCACGTCGCGGTCCGCCGCGAGCAACTGCGCGCCGCCGAGCGCGACGGCGCGCATCACCGCGAGGTGAATGGGCTGGAACGGGTACCGGCGCGTCAGCTTCACCAGTTCGTCGATGGCGTCCTCGAGTTCGTCGTCTCCGATCGGCGTCCCTTCCACCGGGTAGCCCGCGCGCGCCGCCTTGGCCGATCGCGAGAACAACTCGACGGCCTTCAGGCGAATCGGCAGCAGCGGGTGCGACGCGAACACCTCCTCCATCAGCTCCGGCCGGCCGCGGATCTCGTCCACCTGGTTCACGAGCGCCTCGACGTCGAGGTTGAGGTTGCGCTCGCTCAGGCCGAACGTCGCCTTGAGGAGCGAGGTGGCCGTGGCCTCGTAGTCGCGGCTGGCGATCACGCTCACGCGATCGGCGCTGATCTCGGCCTTCTTGCGCCACCTGAGGTAGAGGCTCTCGCCGAGCGCCGGCAGCACGGTGACGGACGGATTGGCGGCATCGGTTGAAATCAGCGCCGCGAGCCGGTTGTTCCCGAACAGGATGTGCCCGAGTTCGTGCCCGAGGATCGATCGCAGTTCGGCGTCCTCGAGCTTCTCGAGCGCGCGGGCGGTCACCCCGACAAGCGAGTAGGTGGTGTCCTTGCGGACATCGAGGATGGCGAAAGCGTTGATCTCGGGCGACGGCAGGCAGAACACCTCCGCCTGGACCTCGAGGCCGAGTGCCTGCGACACGTCGTTGAAGATGCGGTAGATGCGCGGCGAGAGGCGCTCGCTGAGCCGGATGCCCTCCTTCAGCAGCCGCTCGCGGATGCCCTGGTCGAGCTGGCGGCGGTTCTCCTCGTAGGTGGCGAGGTAGTCGGCCACCCGGTACGTGGTCATCAACTCCTCGACATCCCGCGCGTCGCCTCTGTATCGGATATCGTTCCAGTCGATCGCCATCGGAACCTCCGAAAAACGCGTGCATCATACCACCCGGGGCTCGGGACTCGGGACTCGGGACTCGAACGTCGAGGCGTCGACAGGGTTTCTCGCGAGGCGAGCGATCGGGCGTCAGCGGCGAGCGCGTCCCTCGAAGCGGGACCGCCACGCGAGAAAGCCTGCCGGCGCCGAGCCCCCGAGGCTACTGCACGGCCAGGCTGTGCAGGTCGCGGAAGAGTTTCTCGAACCGGTCGAGGGCCTGGTCCAGGTCGGGGAGCGTCGCGCGCAGCGTGGCCGTGTTCTCGAACAGGTAGGCGGCGGGCGCGAAGCTGTCGAAGCGCGGCGCCCACGGCGGCATCGACGCGAAGTACGCCTCGACCTCGGCCACGACGCGCCGGCTGTCGGGGCCGAACTCCTCGCCGAGCACGGCGGACTCCTCGAGGCCGTAGGCGCCCGTCACGAGTTCGCGGTACAGGCTCCGGCCGAACAGGTCCTCGAGCTGCGCGTCCTCGCGGTCGGTGTAGAGGGCGGGGCGGAGGATCCGGCCGAACTGCAGCAGGCCCCGCTCCCACAGGCCGTCGAGGCGGTGCGGGTGGCTCATCAGGCCGTCGGTCAGGACGGCAATCTGCTGCTCCTGCCCGGCGAACAGCGACACGAACGGCGCGATGCTGTCGAGGCCGCCCACGGGCACGAGGCTCCACGCCGGCGAGAGGTGCGCCCGGCCCTGCAGCTGCAGCTCGCGCGAGAACCACTTCAGGTAGAGCACGTCGCTCGGCCGGTCCACCAGCAGCGTCTGCGGCCCGGTAACGACCCGCTTCGCCACGTCGTAGGCGAGGGCGGCGCGGATCGGGAACAGCGTGTCGGCGTCGGTGCTGAGCACGCGGTCCCCCACCTTCGTGCCGAGCACGGTCTCGCCGTCCGAGGTGTCTTCGACGGTCCGCAGGCCGTCCAGGTGCTGGCCGTCGATCATGAACGGCGAGTGCGTGGTGTAGATCACCTGGTAGGCCGGCAGCAGCTTCTCGCGGATGAAGCGCATCATGTCCATCTGCGCGCGGGCGTGCAGGCCGAGCCCCGGCTCGTCGAGCAGGATGACGTACTCGGTGCCGTGGTCGCGCCGGATATGGGACAGCCACACGAGGAACGAGAAGAACCAGATGAAGCCGGCACTGCGCTCGTCGAAGCTGAGCGTGGTGCGATGGCGCCGGTTCCGGATGCGCGTCCGCATGACGTAGCCGGTGTTGAAGGGGGGCGGATCGTGCGGGCGGGCCGCGTCGCAGCGGAAGTCCACTTCGAGCGAACGGTCCTGGCTCCAGTACTCCATCACGTCCCGGGTGATGCGCTGCGACACGGACTCGAGCTCGGCGACGAGGTACTCGAACTGGTCGATTTCCTGCAGGTCCTCGGGCGTCGTGTTGGCCAGCTCGAGGAGAGCCAGGAAGATCGTGTCGACGACGGTGAGCTCGTTGGCCGCCTTTCTGCGCATCAACTCGTCGATGGCGACTTCCCCCGGCAGCCGGTGGTACTCGGCGAAATACAGGAACCGGGGCAGGCGCCTCTCGAGGATCGCCGCCACCTGCTCGACCAGCGGTCCGCCCGACAGGCGCTCTTCCGCGTCGAGCAGGAGCGAGGTCTGGGCCGGCGTCGGCGACGCGATCGCCCGGATGGCCTGGACCATCTCCGCGACGTTCGTGACGGACCACAGGCTGCGGAGCTCCTCCGTGGCGAGCTTGGCGCGGCGCATCAGGTTGGACACGACGCGCCGCTCGTCGACGTCGATTTGCCACTGCAGCCGGTTGTCGTACCCGCGCGCGACCTTCACGGTGTAGCCCGGGAGGGCGTCGGGACCGAGCAGATCGGCCACGGCGGCCAGGTCGGGCTCTTCGAGACGCCACGTGGCGGTAACCACCCGGTCGGGCCCCGAGGCCTTGCGCTGCCGGTAGGCCGCCCACCGGCGCCGGGGATACTCGGTGTCGAGGAAGTTGCCGTCGACGGGCAGGATGGGGTTGATGCGATACAGCGCCTTGAGCAGCGCTGTCTTGCCCGACTCGTTCTTGCCGACCAGCGCCGTCAGCGACCGGATGCTGAACTCGGTGGAGTCGTCGATGCACTTGAAGTTCTCGACGCGGGCGGACTCGAGGATCATGATGGCTGGCGCTCCCTGGACGTGGCCAAGATGTAGTCTGACCGGAGGCAATTGTCAAGGAACCGGCACGAGGGGGCCCGATGAAGCCGGTATAATCGAAGGTGGGATTAGGGATTGGGGACTGGGGATTGGGGATTCGGAGTGCACGGACTCAGGGAGTGCGAACGATGGAACTGAAGCTCGTTCCGGTGGCGATTCCTGAGAACGCCAACGTCATCATCGGCCAGAGCCACTTCATCAAGACGGTCGAAGATCTGTACGAAATCATGGTGACCAGCGTGCCGGGCGCGAGTTTCGGCCTCGCGTTCAACGAGGCGTCGGGGGCTTGCCTGGTCCGCGCCGAGGGGAACGACGAGGGGTTGCGCGCGGCGGCCATCGACACGGCGCTGGCGCTCGGGGCCGGGCACACCTTCGTGCTGTACCTGCGTAACGCCTTCCCGATCAACGTCTTGAACCGGATCAAGGACTGCCCCGAGGTCTGCCGGATCTTCTGCGCGACGGCCAATCCGCTCCAGGCGGTGGTGGCCGAGTCCAATCAGGGTCGCGGCATCCTCGGCATGATCGACGGGTCGTCGCCGAAGGGCGTCGAGGAGGACGCCGACCGCGAGTGGCGCGTCGGTTTCCTCCGCAGGATCGGGTACAAGCGGTAAGCGTGCGGTGTACACTTGTTGATTGACTTGTGCAGAGAACCACCATGCTGAGGACAACCCTTCGAATGGCAGGTCTCGGGCTGGCCGTGATGGCGGTGTCCTCGTGCGGGGCCATCAAGTCGGCGGCCATTAAGTCCGTGGCCAATACGCTCTCGGAGGGCGGCACGGTCGTCACCTCCCACGACGATCCCGAGCTGGTGGCCGACGCCCTGCCGTTCTCGCTCCTGCTGAACGAGTCGCTCCTCGCCTCGGTCCCGAAGCACGAACGCCTGTTGACCGCCACTTGCGGCCAGTACACCCAATACGCGGTCGGGTTCGTCCAGGTGGATGCCGAGGCCGCGCAGTTCGACGACTACGAGCGGTCGAAGGAGCTCTCGAACCGGGCGCTGAAACTGGCCTTGCGCGGCCGCAACTACTGCTGGCGCGCGCTGGAGCTCCGGTTTCCGGGCGTGCCGGCCCGGCTCGGCGCCGACCCGGCGACGGCCGTGCCGAAGGCCAGAAAAGAGCACGTGGAGCTGCTCTACTGGTCGGCGGCCTCCCTGGGCGCCGCGGTGTCGCTCGGCGGCCTCGATCACCCGGAGCTGCTCATCAACTGGCCGGTCATCCGGGCCCTGGCCGAGCGGGCCCTGGCGCTGGACGCGGCGTGGAGCCGCGGGGCCCTGCACGAGCTGATGATCACCGTCGAGAGCCAGGGCGAGGCCCTGGGCGGGTCCGAGGAGCGCGCCCGCGCCCACTTCGCCCGCGCCGTCGAGATCCAGAAAGGCCTGTCACCGGGCCCATACGTGGCGCTGGCGCTCGGGATCGCGAAAGGCAAGCAGGACCGCGCCGAGTTCGAGAAACTCCTGCAGCAGGCCCTGGCCATCGACCCCGACGCGGACCCGGAGAACCGCCTGGTGACGCTCATCACGCAGAAGCGCGCGCGGCTGCTGCTGGCCCACGTCGACGAACTGATTCTGAGCCCCGACGCCGCGCCTCGCCCGGCGCCGATTTCCGTCCCCCTCGATCCTGCCGCGGCCCGCCTGGCGTTCGCCCTGCTCGAGGCCGCCGGATCGCACGACACGCGGCCGGCCCCGGGGCCGCGCGGAAGGAAGTGACCATGTTCGGCACGCACAGGTTCCGCCTCGTCACCGCCCTGGCGGTGGCCATCGCCATTCCGCTCGCGGCCGCCGGGCCGGTCAGAATCAAGCTGGGCACGCTCGCGCCCGAGAACTCGCCGTGGACCAGCGCGCTGAAGTCGATGGGCGCCTCGTGGTCCAAGGCCACCGAGAACCGCGTGACGCTGACCGTGTACGCCGGCACCATTCCCAGCGAATCGAACGCCATCGCGCGCATGGCGGTCGACGGCCTGCAGGCCGCGACGCTCATGGTCGCGGGGCTGGCGGAGCTGGACGATGCGTTCAACGTGTTCGCCATCCCGTTCTTCTTCGAGTCGGACGCGGAGCTGGTCCACGTGCAGCAGAAACTCACGCCTCTGCTGCAGCAGAAGCTCGCCGCGAAGAAACTCCGCCTCATCAATTGGGGGAACGGCGGCTGGGTGCGGCTGTTCTCGAAGAACCCGGTCAGGACGGTGGCCGATCTCAAGGCGGCAAAGCTCTACACGACGGAAGGCGACGACCGGTGGGTGCGCTGGTACTCCGCCAACGGCTTCAACGCCGTGCCGCTCTCCCCCGGCGAGATCCCGAAGCAGCTCAAGCTGCCCACCGGCGCGATCAACGCGGCGCCGATGCCGCCGGTGTACGCCGTGGCGCTCCAGGTCTACCGCGACGCGCCCTACATGCTCGACGTGCCCGTCGCGCCGCTCGTGGGCGCCACGGTGATGACCGACACGGCCTGGGACAAGATCTCCCCGGCAGACCGCGAAACGATGCTCGAGGTGGCCCGGCGGATGGAGAAACAGATCGGGGACCAGGCCCCGGGCCTCGACGCCAAGTCCATCGATGAGATGAAGAAGACCGGCACCCTGAAGCCCGTCGCCCTCGACGTCAAGGACGCGGCCGCGTTCCGCGCGACGGTCGACAAGCTGACGGACGGTCAGCGCGGCGTGCTCATCCCGGCTGACGTCTTCGACCTGGCCGTCAGGGAGCGCGACGCCTATCGGAAGGCCAAGGGCGGACGTGACTGAACTGCCGACCGCACGGTCGACCGGTTTCTTCGCGCGGGGTGAGGATGGCATCGCCACCCTCGCGGCACTTGGCATCGTCGTCCTGCCTCTCGCCGAGGTGGTGCTGCGGCGGCTGTTCGGCACGGGGATTCCAGGCGCCGCCCCCTTCACCTCGCACCTGACGCTTATCGTGGGCCTGGTCGGCGCCGCGATCGCGGCCCGTGACGGCAAGCTGCTGGCCATGGCCACCGGTTCGCTGCTCCCGGAGGGATCGGCCCGCGACATCGCCAAGGTGCTCTCGGCGCTTGTCGGCTCCATGGTCTCGACGGTGCTGGCTCTGGGCGGTTTGCGCCTGCTCCAGGTGCACCGCGAGGCCGAGAAGCCCATCGCGCTGGGCATCCCCGTCTGGGTCGCGGACCTGGCGTTCCCCATCGCCTTCGGCCTGATCGCCTTGCGGCTCGTGTGGCAGGCCTCGCCGAAGATGGCCGTCCGGGCGCTGGCCGCGCTCGGGATCGTGGCGGGCGTGTGGATCAGCCGCTATCCAGCGCTGCTCGACGGGGTGTCGGCCTGGCCTGGAATCGCCGTGCTCATTCTGGCGGCCGTCCTGGGCATGCCGATCTTCGCGCTGCTGGGCGGGGCCGCCGTCTTCCTGTTCCTCGCCCAAGGCGACAGCCCGGCGAACGCCATCATCGGCAGCTACGACCAGCTCACCTCGTCGGACCTTCCGGCCCTGCCGCTCTTCACGCTGGCTGGATTCCTGCTGGCCGAGGGGCACGCCTCCGACCGGCTGTTGCGCCTCTTCCGCGCGTTCTTCGGCTGGATGCCCGGCGGCACGGCGGTGGTCACGACGGTGTTGTGCGCGTTCTTCACGGTGTTCACCGGCGGCTCGGGCGTGACCATCCTGGCGCTGGGCGGACTGCTCCTGCCGGCGCTCCTGGCGGACAGGTACCGGGAATCGTTTTCGCTCGGCCTGCTGACGGCCTCGGGATCGCTCGGGCTGCTCTTCCCTCCCGCCCTGCCGTTGATCCTGTACGGCATCGTCGCCGGCGTGGCCATCGGCGACCTGTTCCTGGGCGGCCTCGTGCCGGGCCTGGTCATGCTGGCGCTGCTCGCCCTGCTCGGCGTGCGCGAGGGCATTGCCTCCGGGTCCAGCCGGACGCCGTTCCGGCTCGCTGAGGCGGCCCGGGCCGCGTGGCAGGCGAAATGGGAGATGCTGATGCCGGTGGTGATCCTCGGATCGCTGCTCGGCGGGGCCACCACGGTGCAGTCCTCGGCGCTCGCGGCGCTGTTCGCGCTGCTCGTCCAGATGTTCGTGCAGCGCGAGCTGAACACGTTTGCCGATGTGCGCCGCGTCGTGAGCGCGGCCATTTCGGTGATCGGCGGCGTCCTCGTCATCCTGGCGGTCGCGGTCGGGTTCACCGGCTACCTGATCGACGCGCAGGTGCCGACGCAGATGGCGGAATGGGTGAAGGCGAGCGTCACGTCGCCGGCGCTCTTCCTGCTGGCGCTCAACGTGTTCCTGATCATCGTCGGCTGCCTGATGGACATCTTCTCGGCCATCGTGGTGGTGGTGCCCCTCATCGTGCCCATCGCCCAGCACTTCGGGATCAACCCCGTGCATCTCGGCGTGATCTTCATCGCGAACCTCGAACTGGGCTATCTGACGCCGCCCGTGGGGTTGAACCTCTTCCTGTCGTCGTACCGGTTCAACAAGCCCGTGCTGCAGATCGCGCGCGCGACGCTGCCGATGCTCGGCGTGCTGGCGGTGGGGGTCCTCCTCGTGACGTACGTGCCCTGGCTCACGACCGGCCTGCTCGAACTGCTGGGCCGCGCGCAGCCCTAAATAGCGCGATTCTGAGTCGCCGGCGGGTCGGGCTCGCCGGCTCCCGAGCCGGACTCCGCAGGCCGGGAACCCGACGTCACGCCGGAGGAGCCGCGCAGCGGCGGGGACGCGTCGCGAACCGCTCGGCGCGCCGGACATACGCACCTCCAGGGTGCTGTCGGCGGAACGCGGGGCCCCACTACGTCGCCTGCTCGTGCCGACTCCGTCACCCCACGAGGCTCTCGGCCCCTACGGTGCGTTTGTCGAGCATCGGTGATCGGCTTGCTCGCATGGTTCGCCACGCGTCCCCGCCGCCGCACGGCATATCACCGGGAGGCGCGCGTCCTCCCGGGATCGGCACCACGAGGACCGCGCGAGGTGCGCCACAAAGCGGACCCTCGAACCAGGCCGATGATCGTCAGTTCGCAAAACGCGTCGCAGGGGCCGAAATCCGCGTGGGGTGTCTGGGGCCCCACGCTGCAACCGACTGAACCCCGGAGATGCGTTTTGCCGGCCTGTGTGAGCGGGGACGCGTGTGGCACCCCTCGCGCGGTCCAGGGCGCGCCGAGCAGTTCGCGGCACGCCCGCCGCCGCGCGGCCTTCCTGGCCCCGGTGTAGAATCCCCCCATGCGATCCAGACCCTTTCTCGCCA
>JAWOGY010000103.1:0-16240 GCA_046496425.1 Vicinamibacterales bacterium | reverse complement strand
GACACGGTCAACTGCCCGCGGCACCCCCCCAGCGCGTGCTTGTGGACCATGGAGAACGAGTACGCGGCCGGCCTCGGGGCGGAGCGGACCGGCTTCGCCGCAGGCGCCGCTGGCGGTGCGGGTTCGCTGGGCGCGGTGACGGCTGGCGTCACAGGCGCCTGGGAGAGCGCGACGACGGCGGGCGGCGGCAGCGCCGCACTCTCGAGAACGGGTCGCGGCGACGGCCCGACCTGACGTGGCGGCTGGCCGGCGAAGCGGGACACGAGGCCGGCCAGTGCCAGCACGAGTACCGTCGCCGCGGACACGTAGAGCGCCCTGACCATCAGGGGCCTGCCGCTGGTGCGCATGCGCGTCGAGTCGGACTCCTCGACTGACGCCCCCGTCGCGGGCGCTGCCACGCCCTCGCTTCCCGGCAGGGGCGGGAATCCGGTTCGCAGCAGCTCCGCTGCGCGCTCCGTGTCGACGGGTTTCGAGAAGAAGTATCCCTGCACGTATTCGCACCCGAGCGAGCGCACCTCATCCAGCTGCCCGCCGGTTTCGACGCCTTCCGCGATCACTTCGAGACCGAGTCGATGGGCGAGGCCCGTGACGGCGCCGACGATGTCGCGAACGTCGTTGCGGGTTTCCATGTCGCAGACAAAGGACCGATCGAGCTTGAGCTTGTCGGCGGGAAACTGGTGCAGGTACGCCAGCGAGGACCGCCCGGTGCCAAAGTCGTCGAGGGCGATCTTGACGCCCATGACGCGGAGTTGCATCAGCTGGCCCTTGACCGCAGTCGGGTTCTCCATCGCCACGCCCTCGGTCAGCTCGACCACGAGACAGCGGGCCGGCAGGCCGGTGTCGCGCAGGGCCTGGGCGATGTCGTCCACGAGCGACGGCTGGTTGAACTGCGGGGCGGAGAGGTTGATTGACACCCAGGCGGTGTCGGCGTCCGGCAGGCTCTCGCGCCACGCCTTCAGCTGGAGACAGGCTTCGCGCAGCGTCCACAGGCCCAGCGGCACGATGAAGCCGGTCTTTTCGGCGATCGGAATGAACTCCGTGGGCGAGACCAGACCCCGGCTCGGGTGCTGCCACCGGACCAGGGCTTCGAATCCCGCGACGCGGTGCGACGCCAGAGAGACCACCGGCTGGAAGAGGAGCACGAACTCGCCCCGCGACAGCGCGTCAGTGAAGTCGGTGTCCAGCTGGAGTTCGGTCTGCGCCGACCTCAGGATCGCGGTGTCGAAGACTTCGCATCGGCCTCGCCCAAGCAGCCTCGCCCGGTGCAGGGCCGTGTCGGCGTCGCGCATCACGGCCTCGGGTTGCGCGTAGCCGGTGGCGCTCACGGCGATGCCCACGCTGGCCGAGAGAAAGACCTCGTCGCCTCCGATCATGAACGACGACAGGAGTTCGCCGAGCACGCGATCCGCGACGACTCTGGCATCGCCGATCTCTGCGAGTCCGTCGAGCAGGATGGCGAACTCGTCTCCGCGGAGCCGCGCCACCAGGTGGTCGCGGCTCATGCTGGCGCCGCCGTCGCCGGAGCGCAGGCTGGTCTCGAGCCGCCGGGCCGCGGCGGTCAGCAACGGGTCTGGCGTCCTGGCGCCGGCCTCATCTTCATGCGAATCGGCCCGGCCGAGGTCGACGAGGAGCACCGCGAAGTGGTGCGTCGGGTTCCGCCGTGACCGCTCGAGCGCGCGCGCCAGGTGATCCAGGAAGAGGAGCCGGTTGGGAAGGCCGGTCAGCGCGTCGGCCACCTTGTCCGCCGTGACGTCCGAATGGCATCCCACCACCCGGACTGCCCGCCCGCTCTCGTTCCGGACGACCACACCATGGCAGGAGGTCCACCGGTAGGTGCCGTCGCGGTGCAGCAGTCGATGAGGAAGATCGAACTCGCTGGCCCCTCCCGCGAGGTGTTCGTCCACCTGGCGCCGGACTTCGCCGATGTCGTCGGGATGGACGCGCTCGAACCAGGCGTCCGGGGTGTTGCCCACCTGGTGCTCATCGCTGCCGACCATGGCGATCCAGCGAGGAGAGAAGTGGACGCGGTTGGACGCCAGGTTCCAGTCCCAGAGGCCTGAGTGGTCGCCGCGAGCGGCCAGGTGGTGTTGGTTCATGCGGCTTCAGACAAGGTGCGCGCGCCAGGTTGTCTTCCCGGATAATCGGCGCCAGCGAGCCGGAGAATTAGGGTTTGCGCTCACCGGCCCGCGCGCACTAAGCTCCAACTGCTGAGACGCCCCCGCCATCCCTGCCTGGAGGTGCCGCCATGAAACGCCGCGATTTCCTGAAGACCTCATCCATGGCCGGCGGAGCCGTGCTCTCGTCGTGGGGGGCACGCGAGGCGCTGGCCCAGGACGCGTCCTCCCGCGAGTTCTACGAACTGCGGACCTACGAGATGCAGACGGGGAACCGGCGGGCCGTGCTGAACGAGTACCTCGAGAAGGCCTTCATCCCCGCGCTGAACCGCCTCGGCAGCAGACCGGTCGGCGTCTTCTCGGTCGTCGCGGGCAGCAATGCGCTCAATCTCTTCGTGCTCGTACCGCATGCCAGCCTCGAGAGTGTCCTGGCGGGGCACGGGAAACTGGCGGCGGACCCGGAATACCTGAAGGCGGCCGCGCCCTACCTGTTGGCGTCCATCGACGACCCGGCCTACACGCGCTACGAGTCGACACTCCTGTGGGCGTTCAAGAACCTGCCGAAGGTGCGGGTCCCCGCGGAGACGGCCGGCAACACGCCGCGCATCTTCGAACTGCGCATCTACGAAAGCCACAGCGAGGCCGCGGCGCTCAAGAAGGTCGAGATGTTCAATGAAGGCGGCGAGATCGCCATCTTCGACAAGGTGGGACTCCGATCCGTCTTCTTCGGCCAGACGCTCATCGGCCGGCGCCAGCCCAATCTCGTCTACATGACCGTCCACCAGGACATGGCAGCCCGCGAGAAGGCGTGGGAGAACTTCAGGAACTCGCCCGGCTGGAAGGCGTTGAGTTCGAACCCGGTGTATGCGAATACGGTGTCGGCCACGACGGTCGTGTTTCTGCGCCCGGCGGCGTATTCGCAGATCTGACGCGGCGCCGCGCGCTCGCCCCCAGGCGCCGTGATGACCGCGATTCGAGCGTGGTAGCGTTGGATCTGGAGCCGCTTGTGACCACACTGCACCGTCTTGCCGTTGCCGCGCTGCTGCTCCTGCCCGGAGTGACTGCGGTGTCGTCTCTGCAGCAGCCGCCTTCGATTGCTGCGGCCGCGCTCTCCATCGCGGAGCTGCGGACCGAGTACGCGGTGAATCCGATCGGCATAGACGTTCGCGAGCCGCGCCTGGGCTGGCAGGTCCGCGCTGACGCACGTGGCGTGATGCAGACCGCCTACCAGATCCAGGTGGCGCCGAGCGAACGCGCGCTGCGCGACGGCAAGGGACTCCTCTGGGACTCGGGGGTCGTCAAGTCGGGCGAGTCGGTGCACGTGGCCTACGCGGGACCGGCGGTGCGGTCCGGCCAGCGCTGCTACTGGCGCGTGCGGATCTGGGACGGCGGCGGCGCGGCATCCTCGTGGAGTCAGCCGGCCTTCTGGGAGATGGGCCTGCTGGAGCCGGCGGACTGGAAGGCGAGTTGGATCGAACCCGGCGTCCCGGAAGACGTCACGAAATCCGGCCCGTCGCCGATGCTGAGGCGCGAGTTCGCCGTGAATGGCGATGTCGAGCGGGCCCGCGCCTACGTGACGAGCCACGGGCTGTACGAGATGGCCATCAACGGGCAGCGCGTGGGTGACGCGGTCCTCACGCCCGGGTGGACGAGCTACAACAAGCGCCTGCAGTACCAGACCTATGACGTCACGGCGCTCCTGAAGAAGGGGCCGAACGCGGTCGGCGTCACGCTTGGCAACGGGTGGTACCGCGGCAACCTCGCCTGGGACGACAAGCGGAACATCTACGGCGATCGCCTCGGCTTGCTGATGCAGATCGTCGTCACCTACCGCGGGGGGCGGCAGGAGGCGATCGTGACCGATGCGGCCTGGAAAGCGTCAACCGGGCCGGTCCTGATGTCGGAGATCTACCACGGAGAAACGTACGACGCCCGGCTCGAGAAGCCGGGCTGGTCGTCGCCGGGGTTCGCCGGCCGTGAGTGGTCGGGAGTGCGGGTTGCCGAGCATCGCAAGGACCACCTCGTCGCCTCGGCTGGCCCTCCCGTGCGCAGAACCGGCGAGATCAAGCCGGTCAAGGTGCTGAAGACGCCGGCCGGCGACACGGTTGCGGATATGGGGCAGAACATGGTCGGCTGGGTCCGTCTGACCGTTGATGGCCCGGCAGGGACGACCGTCACGCTGCGCCACGCCGAGGTGCTCGACAAGCAGGGCAACTTCTACACCGAGAACCTCCGCGCGGCGAAGCAGATTGTGCGCTACACGCTCCGGGGCGGCGCGACCGAAATCTACGAGCCGCACTTCACCTTCCAGGGATTCCGGTACGTCGCGGTGGACGGCTACCCGGGCACGCTCACACTCGACAGCCTGACGGGGATTGTCGTGCACTCCGACATGGCCGAGGCGGGCACCTTCGAGACGTCCAAGCCGCTCGTCAATCAGCTCCAGCACAACATTGTCTGGGGACAGAAGGGCAACTTCGTCGACGTGCCCACCGACTGCCCGCAGCGCGACGAGCGGCTCGGCTGGATGGGGGACGCGCAGGTGTTCGCCCGCACGGCGGCGTTCAACATGGACGTGGCAGGCTTCTTCACGAAGTGGCTGCAGGACGTGGCCGCAGACCAGTTGGAGACGGGCAGCGTGCCGCACGTCATCCCGGACGTCCTCAGCGAGCCCGGCAAGCCGCAGGCGGGTTCAGCGGCGTGGGCGGACGCGGCCGTCATCATCCCGTGGACGATGTATCAGACGTACGGTGACCGCCGCGTTCTCGAGACGCAGTACCCCAGCATGGCCGCCTGGGTCGAGTACATGAGGCGGCGCGCGGGCGACGACTTCATCTGGAGCGAGGACTTCACCTTCGGCGACTGGCTCGCGTTCGCCAGCACGGCTTCCGACTACCCCGGGGCCACCACAGGCAAAGACCTGATCGGGACCGCGATGTTCGCGCACTCGACCGATCTCCTGCAGCGAACCGCGCGCGCGCTGGGAAAGGCGGAGGACGCCGCAAAGTACGGGGAGTTGCTCGAGCGCATCAAGGCGGCGTTCCAGCGGGAGTTCGTGACGGCAACGGGCCGCGTGGGCGAAAACACGCAGACCGCCTACGCCGTGGCGCTCCAGTTCGACCTGCTGCCGGAATCCCTGCGGGCGGTCGCGGCCGGCAGGCTGGCGCACGAGGTCCGGCAACGCAAGCACCTCACGACCGGGTTCGTCGGCACGCCGTACCTGTGTCACGTGCTGAGCAGCTACGGCTATCTCGACGAGGCCTACCTCCTCCTCAATCGGGAACAGTACCCGTCCTGGCTCTACCCGGTGAAACAGGGCGCCACGACGATCTGGGAGCGATGGGACGGCCTGAAGCCGGACGGCACGTTCCAGGACAAGGGCATGAACTCCTTCAACCACTATGCCTACGGTGCGATAGGCGAGTGGATGTACCGCGTCATGGCCGGGATCGAGATCGACCCGGCGGTCCCCGGCTACAAACACACGCTGATCCAACCGAGGCCAGGCGGCGGGTTCACGCGCGTGAGCGCCTCCCACATCACCCCCTACGGCCGCGTAAGTTCCGCCTGGAAGATCGACGGCGGCGCCCTCGAGCTGGCGGTCGAGATTCCGCCCAACACGATGGCGACCGTACGCCTGCCGGACGCCAGGCTCGCGGAGGTCACCGAGAGCGGCCAGGCGCTCGCCGCGGGACACGGGATCACATCGTGGCGGCAGGAGGGTCTCGCCGTCGTGGTGGAAGCGGGCTCCGGGCTGTACCGCTTCGCGTACACCCTGGTGAAATAGCCTCCCGCGCGCCCCATCCGCCACGGAACTTTCACACTCTCGCTCCGCGGGTGTCGACGGTGCCGTCGTCTATATGGATAGAAGGCGCCGGGACGCCAGGCCTCCAGTCGCCCCGGGCCTTCGGGCCCCGCCGGGAAGCGGGGCGGGAGGGTGCGGCCATGACACGCAAACGGACGATGATGTGGATGCTCGCCTCGGTCGGCCTCATCGGGACCGCGGGCGCAGGCGTTGCCACTCGAGCCTCGTCGCAGGTGAAGCCCAGGGTGACGACCGTCGAGGTCACCAGAGGAGACGTGGTCCAGGCCATCAGCGCCACGGGATCGCTGGAAGCTGTGACGACCGTCAACGTCGGCAGCCAGGTGTCCGGCATCGTGCAGACGCTGTACGCCGACTTCAACGACTTCGCGCGCAAGGGCCAGACGCTCGCCCGCCTCGACCCCTCGCTCTTCCAGACGCAGGTCGAGCAGGCCGAGGCGAACCTCGTCCGGGCCGAAGCCGACGTGGAGCGCCTGGAAGTGGCGCGCGACGCGGCGAAACTGGCGCTGGCGCGGACCGCCACGCTGGCGGAGAAGCGGCTGGTCTCGGACGCGGATCTCGAATCGGCCCAGACGGCCGTGGCCTCCGCCGAGGCGCAGGTGCGATCGGCCCAGGCGTCGGTGGCGCAATCGAAGGCGAGCCTGAACCAGGTCCGGGTGAACCTCGCGCACACCGTCATCACCTCGCCGATTGACGGCATCGTGGTGTCGCGCGCCGTGGACACGGGCCAGACGGTGGCGGCGAGCATGCAGGCGCCGACGCTGTTCGTGCTGGCGGCCGACCTCGCGCACATGCGCGTGAACGCCAGCATCGACGAGTCGGATGTGGGCCAGATCGAATCTGGGCAGGCCGTCACGTTCCGCGTCGAGGCGTACCCCGACGAGACGTTCGTGGGGCGCGTCGCCCAGGTGCGGCTGCAGCCGGTGGTCACGCAGAACGTCGTGACCTACGCCACGGTCATCGACGTCGAGAACCCGGGGTTGAAGCTGAAACCCGGCATGACGGCGACGGTCACGATCGAAGTCGCCCGCCGCGCTGATGCGCTCCTGGTGGCCGCATCGGCGCTGCGCTTCAAGCCGACAGCCGCCATGCTCGCCTCCCTGGGGGCGGGCTCCGACGCCCGGCCCGCATCGTGTGCGGGCGCGAGCAACTGCGGCACGCTGTGGGTCTACGACGGCGCCGCGATGCGGGGAGTGGCCGTGAGGACTGGCATCACCAACGGCACGGCCGTCGAGATTCTCGAGGCCCCGGTGGCAGAGGGCGCCGCCGCGGTGAGCGCCATTACGCTGCCGGCAGGCTCGTCGAAGACCGTGACCTCGTCGGCGTCATCCTCGTCGACGTCTCGCAGCCCGCTCCTCTCCGCGTCGCCCGGGCCGCCCCCTCCCGGCGGCATGGGCGGCCCGCGATAGGCGCTGCGGGCGGGGGCGCAGCTGGCGAACGTGCTAGACTGCGCCCCCATGATCGGATTCCTCAAATCCGCCCCGTCCATCCCGCCCATTCCCGCTGACCAGATCGACCCCGAGTACCGCCGGCTGCGGCGGCAGGTCTTTGCCGGCATCTTCCTCGGTTACGCGGCGTATTACCTCGTGCGCAACAACCTCGCCATCGCCATCCCGGACATTCTGAAGGTGTACCCCGAGTACTCGAAGGCCGCGCTCGGCACGGCGCTCACGGGTTCCTCGCTCGCGTACGGCGTCTCGAAGTTCCTGATGGGGTCGGTCTCGGACCGGAGCAATCCCCGCTACTTCCTCCCTCTCGGCCTGTTGCTGTCGGCGTCGATCATCGCGACGTGCGGCCTGGTGAAGGGCATCTACGCATCGCTGGCCGTGCTCATCGTCCTGCAAACCGTCAACGGCTGGGTCCAGGGCATGGGATGGCCCGCGTGCGGCAAGACGATGGTGCACTGGTTCAGCACCAACGAGCGCGGGACGGTGGTGTCGGTCTGGAACACCGCGCACAACATTGGCGGCGGGCTCGTCGCGACCTTCGCGAGCCTGGGCGTCCTGATCTTCGCGGACTGGGGCGCGACGTTCTACTTCAACGCGATGGTGGCCGCCGGCGTGGCGCTCCTCGTGCTGGTCCTGTTGCGCGATACGCCGCAGTCGTGCGGGCTGCCGCCGATCGAGCAGCACCGCAACGACTACCCGCCGGCATACAACGAAGCGCACGAGCTGAATTTCACGTTCCGCCAGATTTTCCTGGAGCACGTCCTGAACAACAAGTACCTCTGGGCGATCGCCGTGGCGAACGCCTTCATGTACTTCGTGCGCTACGGCGTGGTGAACTGGATCCCGACCTACCTCCAGACCCACAAGGGATTCTCGTTCCAGCAGTCGAACGTCGGCTGGTTCCTCTACGAATTCGCGGCGATTCCCGGGACCATTGCCTGCGGCTGGGTGTCGGACAGGGTCTTCAAGGGCCGGCGGGCGCCGGCCACCATCCTGTTCATGGCGCTCACGCTGATGGCCGTCGTCGTCTACTGGCTGAACATCAACGGGCCGCTCTGGATCGACTACGCGGCGCTCATCGCGATCGGCTTCCTCGTCTACGGGCCGATCATGCTGATTGGCCTTCATGCCCTCGACCTCGTGCCGAAGAAGGCCGCGGGCACGGCGGCCGGATTCACGGGGTTCTTCGGCTATGTCTTCGGATCCGCCATCGCCGGCACGGGCGTCGGATGGATCGCGGACCACTGGGGCTGGAACGGCGTGTTCGTCACGATGGTCGTGTGCTGCGTGCTGACGATGGCCTTCAGCGCGATGACCCTCGGCCATACGGCCACCAGCCACAAGCGCACGACGTAGCCGGGCGGGGTCAGATCCGACTCTGACCCCCCTTGTCAGGACAGGCGGAAGCAGCTCGCAGTATCCTCGAACGCCGCGAGCTGGCGGCGCTGCCACTCGTCGTCCTCGCCGAGCTCGACGGCCATCAGCCGCGCCACCTCAGGCGCCATCTCGGTGGCCGCCTTCGCATTGAGGAACAGCGCGCGGCAGCGGCGGGCCAGGATGTCCTCGACCGAGCGCGCCATCTCCACTCTCACCGCCCAGATCACCTCGGCCTTCACGTAGGGGAGCGCCTGATGGAGGGGCTCCGCAAGCGGCGGATGGGCGCGCATCAGGTCCTGGATGGCGAGCGCGTCGGACCCGTACACGCCGAGGGCGCCGAACTTCTCCGCGTGGGGATGGAATCCGTGGATGTTGAGCGTCCGCGTCACGCAGGTCTTCTCGGGCAGGCGCGCCAGCATCGCGGCCTGGTTCACGGCGTCCTCGGCCATGTGGCGGTACGTGGTCCACTTGCCGCCGGCCACCGTGAGCAGGCCGGACCGCTCGATGTGGATGGTGTGGTCCCGCGAGAGGGCCGCGGTCGACGCGGCGCCGTCGGCCCTGACAAGCGGCCGGATGCCGACCGAGACGCTCAGCACGTCGTCCCGCGTGGGCGCCCGGTGGAGGTACTGGCCGGCCGTCTCGAGGATGAACGCCACTTCCGCGTCGAACGCCCGCGGTTCGAGCGAGGGCTCGGGAATCGGCGTATCGGTGGTGCCGACGAGTGTGTGCCCGTGCCAGGGGATGGCGAACATCACGCGGCCGTCGCGGGTATGGGGCACCATGATGGCGCTTCGGCCCGGGAGGAACGACCGGTCGAACACGAGGTGGACGCCCTGGCTTGGCGCGATCATCGGCGCGGCCGCCGGGTCGGTCAGCCGGCGGACCCCGTCCGCGAAGGGACCCGTCGCGTTGACCACCACCCGGGTGGCCACGCGGATCTCCTGTCCGGACTCCTCGTCGATGGCGGTGACCCCGTCCAGGAACCCGTCGGGCTCCTGCGTAAACCCGGTCACGCGCGCGTAGTTGAGGAGCGTCGCGCCCTGCTCGGCGGCCGTCTGGACAAGGTTGATCAGAAGCCGCGAGTCGTCGAACTGGCCGTCGTAGTACACGACTCCGCCCCGGAGCCCCTCGGTCTTGATGGTCGGCAGCCGTTCGAGGGTCTCCTCGCGGGACAGGATCTGCGAATCGCCGAAGCCGTACTTGCCGGCCAGGACGTTGTACACCTTCAGGCCGAGGCCATAGAAGGGCGCCTCCCACCAGTCGTAGTTCGGGACGACGAACGCCAGGTCGCCGACCAGGTGGGGGGCGTTCTGCCGCATGAGGCCGCGCTCCTTGAGCGCCTCCATTACGAGAGAGATGTTGCCCTGTTCGAGATAGCGGACGCCCCCGTGCACGAGCTTGGTGCTGCGGCTCGACGTGCCCTTGCCGAAATCGTGCTGCTCGAGCAGGAGCACGTCGTAGCCTCTCGACGCCGCGTCGACGGCGATGCCGGCGCCGGTGGCGCCGCCGCCGACGATCACCATGTCCCAGGGATCGCGGCGCTCCGCCACCCGGCTCAGCATCTCAGCCCGGTTCATACGTGCGCTCCTCCTTCCAGCCAGCCTTTCGCGCGTCCGAGGGCCTCGTGCCAGCGTCCCCGCAGCCGTTCGACGTCGGACGCCGCCATGGACGGCTCGAAGCGGCGCTCGGACTGCCATTGTTTGGCAATTTCCTCAGGCGAGGCCCAGAACCCGACGGCGAGGCCCGCCAGGTAGGCGGCGCCGATGGCCGTGGTCTCGGTCACGGTCGGTCTCACCACGGGCACGCCGAGCAGGTCGGCCTGGAACTGCATCAGCATGTCGTTGCGTGCGGCCCCGCCGTCGACGCGCAGCTCGCCGAGCGCGATCCCCGCGTCGCGCTGCACCGCGTCGAGCAGATCGCCCACCTGGTAGGCGATGCTCTCGACGGCGGCCCTGGCGAGATGGCCCGCGGTCGACCCTCGCGTCAGGCCGACAATCGTGCCGCGGGCGTACGCGTCCCAGTGAGGCGCCCCGAGGCCCGCGAAGGCCGGCACGAGGTAGACGCCGCCGTTGTCGGGCACGGACGCCGCGAGGCGCTCCACGTCCTGCGAGTGCTGGATGAGGCCGAGCCCGTCGCGCAGCCACTGGACCACGGCGCCGCCGATGAAGACGCTGCCTTCGAGGGCGTACTCGGTTCGTCCGCCGACCTGCCAGGCGACGGTCGTGACGAGGCGGTTCGCCGACTCGACGGGCCGCTCGCCGGTGTTCTGCAGGAGGAAGCAGCCCGTGCCGTAGGTGTTCTTCGCCATGCCCGGCTTCACGCACATCTGGCCGAAAAGCGCCGCCTGCTGATCGCCGGCGATGCCAGCCACCGGCACGCCATCGAGGCCGAGGCCGCCGGAGACGTGCCCGTACACCTCGCTCGAGGCGCGGACCTCGGGCAGGAGGCTGGCAGGGACGTCGAGCATGCGGAGCAGTTCCTCGTCCCACTCGAGCGTGTGGATGTTGAACAGCATGGTCCGCGAGGCGTTGCTGACGTCGGTCACGTGCACGCGTCCGCCCGTCAGCTGCCACACGAGCCACGAATCGACCGTGCCGAACGCCAGCCGGCCCTCTGCCGCCTTCGCGCGCGCGCCGGGGACGTTGTCGAGAATCCACGCGAGCTTCGTCCCCGAGAAGTACGCGTCGATCACCAGGCCGGTGCGCTGCCGCACGAGCGTCTCGAACCCTGCCGCCTTCAGCGCGTCGCAGCGATCCGCCGTGCGCCGGTCCTGCCAGACGATGGCGTTAGAGACAGGCTCGCCCGTCTTCCGATCCCAGACGACGGTGGTCTCGCGCTGGTTGGTGATCCCGACGGCCGCGACGCTCGCCGCGCCTCCCTGCGATCGGGCGATGGCCTCGGCCGCCACGGCGATCTGCGACGCCCAGATTTCCTTCGGGTCGTGCTCGACCCATCCCGGCTTCGGGAAGATCTGCGGGAATTCACGCTGGGCGACGGCGACCACGGCGCCGCTGTGGTCGAACAGGATGGCGCGGGAGCTGGTGGTTCCCTGATCGAGGGCGAGGATGTTGGCCACGGTGATGCTCCTGGAACGGGTCCGGGGGGACGCGGGGGAAAACGGCAGAAGGCTACCATACTTCGGGATATACTCTGCGCCCAGTGCGCGCGCCCCCCGGATGAAACAGGAGAAGCATATGTCGCGAGGGACCATGCGGGAGGTGCTGGCCGAGTTCCTGGGCACCTTCGTGCTGATTCTCTTCGGTGCGGGCGTGGTGGCCCAGTTCATCGTCAGCAAGCAGGCGAACGGCAGCTATCTCGCGATCAACCTCGCGTGGGGCCTCGGCGTCGTCATGGGCTGCTACGTGTCCGCCGGGGTGTCCGGTGCGCACCTGAACCCGGCGGTCACGCTGGCGGTGGCGGTTCACCGCGGATTTCCGTGGAGGAAGGTGCTCCCGTATGCGGTGGCGCAGACCGCTGGAGCGTTCGTGGCCGCCGCCGTTGTCTACCTGACCTATCGGGAAGGGCTGGCGGCCTTTGACGGCGGCGTCAGGCAGGTGCTGGGGCCGCAGGGCACGGCCGGCATCTTCTCGACATACCCGCAGCCGTACCTGAGCACGTTCCCCGGCGGCTTCATCGACCAGGTTGTCGGCACGGCTATTCTCGTCGGCGTGATCTTCGGCATCACGGACACGCGGAACGCGCCCGCGCCGGCCGGCCTCGTGCCAGTCGTCGTCGGCCTCCTCGTGGTAGGAATCGGCGCGGCGTTCGGCACCAATTCCGGCTACGCGATCAACCCGGCTCGCGACTTCGGGCCGCGCACATTCACCTTCCTGGCGGGGTGGGGGAGCGAGGTCTTCCGCGCCGGCAACTACTGGTGGTGGGTCCCGATCGTCGGCCCCCTCGTGGGCGGCGTGCTCGGCGGCTGGCTCTACGACGCGTTTGTCGGGAGGCATTTTCCGGCGAAGTAATCTACCTCGTCCTCGGGAACATGTCGGGGTTGTCGGTGAAGAGCGCGTCGACACCGAGCGTGAAGAGGAAGTGCTTCATCTCCTCCTGCACCGACGGGAACTTGCCGGTGCCGGACGCGCGAAACGTCCACGGCGTCACCGTCAGCTTCGCCGCGTGGGCCCACGCGACGATGTCGGGCGTCTTCTCGAGGATCGCCTTGTTCGGCCCGATGCCGCTCGCCCAGGCGGCGATCCCCTTCAACTTGTCCGGCGTGTCGATTCGGCCGGCGTCCGCCGCCGACACGAGGAACACGCGCGGCACGGCCGGGAGATCGATGGCCGCCGCCTTGAGCGTCGCTTCGTCGAACGACTGCAGGATGAGCGGCGTTGCCGGGTCGGCTTCGAGGCGGTTCTTCTTCACCGCCTCGGCGAACAGCTTCACCGGATTCACGCCGCGTTGACGGTAGAACTCGGGGTCCTTCAGTTCCGGGTACAGCCCCGCCTTGCCCCTGATGAGATCGATGGCTTCCTGGAACGTGAGGATGCGGGTGCCGGCAAACTTCCTGTCCATCCACGAACCCGCGTCGAGCCGCTTGATTTCGGCGAGCGTGAAATCGTGGACGGGCCATCGGCGGAGGACCTTGTCGCCGGCCCTCTCCTCGACGAAGCGGCCGGGGAAGACCTCCTCCACGTCCGTCGTGCGTTCGAGCGTGAGGTCGTGGATGGAGACCAGCACGCCGTCCTTCGTGACCGCGAGATCCTGCTCCACGAAATCCGCCCCCTGGGCGATGGCGAGCCTGTACGCGTCGGCAGAGTGTTCGGGCGCGTACGCGGACGCGCCGCGGTGCGCGACGAGCACCTTCTTCGGCGAGGACGGCTGGGCCTGGAGCGCAACCGCCGCGATGCACGCGGCGATGGCACCGGCGGAGACTGCGAGGATGCGCTGACTCATGGGTATCGGGCCTCCCGGGCGCAGGGGGCGGCCGCGGCCGTCCCCTGCCATGCCCGGCACAGGGTTAGAACGTGACCTTTGCGCCCAGCTGGATCTGGCGCGCGTCGTACGTCGAGGTGATGGTGCCGAACCCCGCGGAGCTGCGGTTGCCGTTCGGCGCCCCGAAGTTCGTCCGGTTGAGCAAGTTGAAGGCCTCGATGCGGATCTGCAGGTTCGTCTGCGGGCCGATCGGGAGCCGGAAGTTCTTCGACGCGACGAAGTCGAGCTGCCAGAACCAGGGGGCGCTCACGATGTTCCGCTCGGCGTTGCCGAACGGCTTGCTCGGGTCCGTGGGAATGACCACGTTGGTTTTGCTGAAGTACTCGGTGATGGAGTTCGTGTCGCCGTACGGGTCGCCGACGACATTCGGCCGGTAGTTGTTCGAGCCTCGGTACTCCGACGTAATCCCTGACACCACGAACGAGGCCGCCGGCGAGTACGTCAGGGTGACGGGTGCGCCGGACGTCATCGTGTTGATGCCGCTGAAGGTCCAGCCGCCGACGAACGCGTCCAGGACGGCGTTGGCGTCGCTCATCCATTTCCGATCCCGCCCGAACGGGAGGTCCCACACGAAGCTGGTCGTGTTGTTGTAGGGCTGGTTGTAGCCCGAAATCCCGTAGTCGGCCTCCCGGTTGTAGAAGTCCTGCGGCCCGGCGACGTTGCCGTTCGGAGCCTCAAGAGACCCGGCGCCGTTGTCCTTCGCCTGGGACCAGGTGAAGGCGTTGAGCAGCATGAGGTTTCCGGGCATGCGGTACTCGAACTTCACCTGCAGGGCGTTGTAGCGCGACTTGCCGTCGTTGGACGTGTAGGTGATGTCCGAGAACTCCTGTATCGGGCGTCTCGCCTGCAACGACAAGGAACCGGCTGCGTTGTTGGGCACGGCCTGGTTGTAATTCGCCAGCGACAGCAGGTCGTCGGCCCGGGTGCCCACGTAGGCCACGTCGACCAGCATGTTCTTGGCGATCTCGCGCTGCATCGACACGTACCAGCTCTGCACGACGCTCGAGTGGTAGTCCTTCGGCATGTACAGGACGTTGGCTTTCAGTGGATCGAATCGCGACGGATCGGCCAAGCCCTCCGGGTAGCCCTGCTGCGTCGTCCGGAACGTCGGCAGCAGCGGGTTCGACTGCGACACGACGGCGTTCACCATCTGCGGCCCGTTGATTGACAGGATGTTGGCGGAGCCGATCCGGTGGAAGTGGATGTAGCTGGTCCCCCACCCTCCCCGCACGACCGTCTTCGGCGTCATGCTGTACGCGAACCCGACGCGAGGCCCCCAGTTGTTGCGATCGGGGTTGATGAGCGTGCGGTCGTACATGGAGCCGTCTTTCGCCGTGACGAGCGTATTCGTCCCGGGGTCGTAGTTGGACAGGACATTGTTCGCCTCCCAATGAGGCGTTGCGTACTCGTAGCGCAGGCCGAGATTCAGCGTCAGCTTGTCGTTGAGCCTGAAGTCGTCCTGCACGTACGCGAACTGGTACCGCTGGCGGAGGTCCGCGATGATGATGCTGCCCAGCGCGTACTGGCTGCGCAGGCCGAGCATGAAGTCGGCGAGATTGTACACGTTGTTGGCCGAGACGCCGGCGGGACGCGTGAAATTGCCCGAGTACTGATCCCGGCCGTACAGCGGGTTCACGTCCTGGACCTCGGTCATGACGTACTGGAACTCGTATCCCGTCTTGAGCGAGTGCCGGCCGCGGACCCACGTGTAGTTCAGCTTGGCATTGAACATCTCCGGGTACTGCCACTGCGGGTTCGTCGCCTGGCGGCCGAGGTCGGCGTAGCCGGTGATGATCTGCGTGTTGAGCCCTCCCGTGATGCGCGGGTCGTCGGGCAGCCCGGTGATGCCGTAAGCTTCGAGCATCGACGGCGTGCCCAGGCCCCAGGGGTTCTTACCGGCCTCCGTGCGCGACCAGCCGAAGCGCCCCTCCAGCAGGGAGGTGCCCGTGCGCGCCCATGTGAAGCCCGACGCGAACTGGTTGGTGGTCACGTAGGTAAAGGCGTTTCCGGCGCCTCCGGACGGCAGCGGCAGGGGCGGATCGTCGACCCCGTCGACCTTGCGGTACCCGTACCGGGCGAACGCCGACAGCGACGCGTTAATCTGGAAGTCGGCCTTGCCGCCCCACTTGTCCTGGTTGTTCTGGAAGTTCTGCAGGATGTCGTAGTTGCTCGACGCGGTGGCGCGCGTCGGATCGGGCAGCGCGCTGAGCACCTTCTTCGCGAACGCGGTCATCGGAATCTGGGTGCCAGCCGGATATACGTCGCCGGTGATCGGGTTCCGGACGTTCACCGACAGGACGCCCTGTCGCTGGGTCGGCGTCGGGATGGTCGCGAAATTGACGAGTTTCCGATTCTGCCTGAACAGCTCCGCGTCCGCGAAGAAGAACGCCTTGTTCCTCACAATCGGGCCGCCGAACGCGCCGCCGTACTGGTTCCGCTCGAGGGTCGGCTTCACGCCGGATGACGGCTTGAAGAACCCGGCGGCATTCAGCGCCGTGTCGCGGTAGAACTCCCACCCGGCGCCGCGGAACTGGTTCGTG
>JAWOGY010000219.1:0-4685 GCA_046496425.1 Vicinamibacterales bacterium | reverse complement strand
GAGCGCTGCCACGCCGGGAACGCGGCGTGGTGCGCGGCGTGGTAGCGTTCGGGCACGAAGAAGGTATGGAGGTTGCGCCCGATGACCTCGCCCGACAGATAGCCGAAGAGCCGTTCCGCGGCCGGATTCCAGTAGGTGACCAGGCCGAGGTTGTCGACCGTGATGATGGGGTCGTGCGCGGCCGTGGCAATCGTGCGCCAGCGCTCCTCGCTCTCCCGGAGCGCCTCCTCGGCCGCCTTCCGCGCATCGATGTCGCGGACGATCACCTGGTATTGCGGGGCGTCGAACGTGCCCACGAGCCTGCCGCCCGATTCGACAGCGAACGTCGCCCCGTCCTTCCTGGCGTGCGTCGTTTCCACGCGCAGCTCCCCGGCGCTGCGCACGGCGTGGAGATGGCCCTCGAGCGACGGGCGTTCGTCCGGCGCGCGGAGGTCGCGCATCGAGAGTTGCAGCAGCTCCTCGCGCGACCATCCGTACATCTGGGCGGCGCGGTCGTTGACCTGTAGAATCCGCCCGTCGCGGTCGAGGAGCAGGACGGCCTCGTTGGAGAAGGCGGCGAGCGCGGACCACCGCAACTCGTACGCGAGGCCCGTGGCTGCGGCGGCGATCGCGCGGCGGCGGGCGGCATGACGCCGCAGATGAAAGGCGACGAGGCCCGCGATGCCGGCCGCGACCAGGGCCAACTGGAGCGTCGTCAGCGACGGAACCGCCTCCAGGCCGCTCATGCCGCAGACGCCTCGGACGGACCTGCGGATGCCGCCGCGTGGCTGCCGGCGGCGTCGGCCGGCGCCGGGACGTCCTGCCGGCCGGGGGGCCGCGCGTCGCCGCGTTGCCAGTGCAGGCTGACCACCTTGAAGAGGGCGTCCACCACGCGGCCGTCGAACTGCGAGTTGCGGAACCGCTGGATCTCGAACACGGCCTCGGCCATGGCTCTGGGGCCGCTGTGCACGCGGCGGTGCGTCATCGTGTCGAACGCGTCGGCCACGGCGATGATGCGCGCGCCGATCGGGATCTCGTCGCCGCGCAACGCCCAGGGATAACCGAGACCGTCAGAGCGCTCGTGCACCGACCGGACAAGCTCGGCGGCCGGCGCCAGGAAGAGACAGGCGCGGAGCACCTCGTGCATCAGCGCCGGCAGGCGCCGCATGATCGTCTGCTCCTCCTCGGAGAGCGCGCCGGCCTTGCTCAGGATGTCCTTGGGCACGGCGAACCTCCCGATCTCGTGCAGGCGCGCCGCCCGCTCGATCTCGGCCAGTTCGGGACTGCGGATGCCCAACGAGAGGGCGATGTTCACCGAGAGGGCGGCCACGCGCAGGCAGTGATCGATCCGGGCCTGATCGCCGCCGCTGAAGGCGGTGACCAGTTCCTCGATCGAGGCGTCCGATGCCACCGGGTGCTGCTGGAGGTAGTCATTGAGCGGGGTCAGGCGCTCCCGGAACGCGCGATCCAGATCGTCGAGCCGGCGGCTCGACCGCACCGAGTCGCGGTGCCACTCGATGCCGCGGCACAACGCGTCGCGGAAATGGTCCCGGCTGAACGGTTTCACCAGATAGTCCACCGCGCCGTTCTGGAGGCTGCGCAGCGCGGCGTCCACGTCCTGCGTGCCGGTGGCCATGATGATGGCCGTCTGCGGATGGTCGCCCCTCAGCTGGGCGGCGAGCCACAGGCCGTCCCGGCCCGGCATCGAGATGTCGCAGACCGCGACGTCGGCCTCGTCGCGCGCCATCTCTTCGAGGGCCTGATCGGCGTTCGATGCCTGGCGGCTCTCGTGGCCGAGGCCGTCGAGCCACCTCGACATGAGGGCCCGAATGCCCTCCTCATCATCGACCAGCAGCACGGATGACATGGTTCAGCTCCCTCCAGCCTGCCGTCAGCGGCCGCTGGAAATCAACGCGATGAGATCGTCGCCGACCGGCGACACACCGTCCGCGCCGAACGGTGTGTCGATGACGCCGTCCGGCCCGGCCGACAGCACGATCGTGTCGGCCGCGCCGCGATCGGCCAGGTGCCTCGTGTTCACCGCGTAGCGGCGGCCCCACGGATCAGGTCCGACCGCGCCGGTGTAGGGGCCCGCCCAGCCGTGCCGCAGCCAGGAGCCGCGCGCGGCGGCCATCGGTGCGTAGCCTGCCCTGTTGGTCACGAGATGATCGTCGAGGGCGCACGCCGCGCCGGACTCGACCGAGGCCGTCCATCCCTCGACGCCTGGCCCGGCGCCGCGCTCCGGTGTCGTGCCGGCACCCACGAGGAGATCGCACGCGCGCCAGCCTGCGCCCCCGCGGCCGGGCGCCTCGTTGCCGTCGAACAGGAACCTGGCCGTCCCGACGGCCAGCACCTGGACGTCGCTGGCAGCTCTCACGCGCCGCGCGTCGTCCACGTAGTCGACCACGGAAGGCGCCATCGAGGCCGTGAGCACGGACAGCACCGACAGCATCACCGTCGCCTCCATGAGCGACATCCCGCGCGTGCCCCACACAAGTCCCATTTTCATCACCGCACACCTGCGCTGCCTGACTAGCGGGAGAGCAAGGCCGGGGCCAGGTGCGCCGGTTCGCGGAATCAGGCGGCATTCCGCAGGGCGATGTCCCGCAGGTGCGGCCCCGGGGCGTGTGCGCACACGCGTGTGCGGGCGTCTCTGTCCCGATTGCGCACAGCGGGTTGTTCCCGTCATGTGCCGATCCGGGTTTTCTGATACCCTCTGACGGCATGGCGCAGCCGCTCCGCATCGCCTTGGGCGCCGACCACGGCGGGTTCGACCTGAAACAACAACTCGTGGCGTACCTGCAGGGCCAGGGGCACCAGATACGGGACTGCGGCACGGTCAGCACGGAGGCTGTCGACTACCCGGTGTTCGCCGAATCGGTGGCACGCCTGGTGGGCTCGGGCGACTGCGATTTCGGCATCGTCGTGGACGGCGCCGGCATCGGCTCGGCCATGGCCGCCAACAAGGTGCCGAACGTGCTGGCGGCGGCGTGTTATAACGAGGCGCTCGCCAGGAGCAGCCGCGAGCACAACGGGGCCAACGTCCTGACGCTCGGGTCGGGCCAGGTCACGGCGGACCAGGCAAAGGCCATCGTCGACGTGTTTCTGACGACGGCCTGCTCGGCCAAGCGGCACCAGCGGCGGGTGGAGATGATCCACGACATCGAGCGCAGGGCGCTCGGGGCGGGCGGCACCGGAGGCCACGTGGAGCTGTCGGGCGAGGACCTTCAGCGCATCGCCGATCGCGTGCGGCAGCTTCTCCAGGACCGCCAGCCTGCGGCCGCGCCCGGGCCGCCGCCGGTTGCGGCCGACGCGCTCGCCCGGATGATCGACCACACGCTGCTCCGGCCCGAGGCGACCTCCGCCGACATCGAGCAGCTCTGCGACGAGGCGAAACGCCACAACTTCTACTCGGTGTGCGTGAACCCGACCAACGTGGCGCAGTGCCGGACGCTGTTGCGGGGATCGACGGTGAAGCTCTGCTGCGTCGTCGGGTTTCCGCTGGGCGCGCAGTCGCCGGAGATCAAAGCCCTCGAGGCGCGCAAGGCCATTCGCGACGGCGCCAGCGAGATCGACATGGTGATCAACATCGGCGCCCTCAAGAGCAAGGACGAAGCGCTGGTGCTGCGCGACATCCGGGCGGTGGTCGAGGCCTGCAGGGACGGCCGGGCGCTCTGCAAGGTCATCTTCGAGACAGCCCTGCTCACCGACGACGAGAAGGTCCGCGCCTGCGAGCTGAGCATGAGAGCCGGCGCCGACTACGTGAAGACCTCGACGGGCTTCGCCAGCGGCGGCGCCACGGTCGAGGACATCGCCCTCATGGCGAAGACGGTGGCGCCGAAGAGGCTCGGCGTGAAGGCCTCGGGCGGCATCCGCACCTACGACGATGCGGTGAGGATGATCGAGGCGGGAGCGACGCGAATCGGCGCGAGCGCGAGCGTGAAGATCGTGGAAGAGGCCAGGGCGCGGGCGCCGCAGAGAGGATAGGGCGATGGCCGAGCTCCGCTGCTACGTGTTCCTCGACAGCCTGCAGCCGCAGTACGCGTCGTTCCTCGGCACGGTGGCGCAGGGGTTCCTGCCTACGCCGGGCGAGGCGTCGCTCTTCGTCGAGATCGCGCCCGGCATGGACATCATGCGCGTCACCGACGTGGCACTGAAGGCCACGAACGTGAAGCCCGGGATGCTCATCATCGAGCGCCTCTACGGCATGCTCGAGGTCCACTCGGAATCGCAGGCCGACGTGCGGGCCGCCGGCCGGGCGATTCTCGACATGCTCGGGCTGAGGGAAGAGGAGCGCATCAAGCCGGAGATCTTCTCGAGCCAGGTCGTCCGGAACATCTCGCCCTATCACACGCAGCTCATCAACCGGACGCGCCACGGCGACATGATCATGCCGGGCCAGTCGCTCTACGTCATGGAATGCGCGCCGGCGGGCTACGCGGCGCTCGCGGCGAACGAGGCCGAGAAAGCGGCGAACATCAACATCCTGGAAGTCCGCGCGTTCGGCAGTTTCGGGCGCGTCTACCTCGGCGGCGAGGAGCGCGACATCGACGTGGCCTACAGGGCGGCGGAGATGGCGATTGAGAGCGTGACGGGGAGAGCAGACAGGAAGTAGAAGACAGAAGACAGAAGACAGAACTACTGGGGCAGCGTGTCTGCTTCTGGCTTCTGAGAGTCGTCAGTAAGCCCTTCTGACTTCTGTCTTC
>JAWOGY010000320.1:0-11023 GCA_046496425.1 Vicinamibacterales bacterium | reverse complement strand
CGGGAGCCTGAAGGACCGCATCTACTGGAACATGTTCGAGCGCGCCGAGCGCCGCGGCGCTCGGCGCGCTCGAACATGTTCCAGTAGATGCGGTCCTTCAGGCTCCCGGACGGGCTGAAGTACTCGACTTTGACAAGGATCTTCGCCTTCACGCCGGAGGAGGCCGGGATGCGGTTCAGCTGCACCATCGGCGTGCGCCCGATTGCGTCGAAGATGGAGCGGTGGTAGCGGTGAGGCTTGGACCAGTTGATGGGCACGGGTGGTCTCCAGTAGGGGCTAGGGACTAGGCGCTGGGCGCTAGTCGGCATTCTCCAGCGAACGGACAAGACCGTGCAGCAGGCGGCCGACCTCGGCGGCCAACTCCAGCACGGGGGCTGCCGCGGCCTGGGTTGCGAACTCGAGCCTTACCGCCAGCGCGATCTGCGTTTCAAGTTCAGCCTGGGAGCCGAGCGCTATGCTGACATGGTTCGCGAACGCCTGGCGCGAACGGCGATTGTGACCTTCGGCGAGATTCGAGGGAATCGACACCGCACACCTCCGGATCTGCGCGGTGAGTCCATACCGTTCCTCGGCGGGAAATGCGGCGGTAAGGCGATAGGATTCCGCTGCGAGCGCCATCGCCTTCTGCCACACGGTCAGGTCTTTGTACGACTCGATTCTGGCCATGTGTTGTATCCGCCTAGCCCCTAGCCCCTAGCCCCTAGCGCCTAGCCCCGAGTCCCGAGCCCCGGACATCTGCCGCGCTGCGGCCGAGTCCCTCATCGGCAGCGCGTACCGGCGCACCCCGTCGAACCGCGCCAGCGCATTGGCCACCGCCGCTGCCGTGGGGACCAGTCCGATCTCGCCCACGCCTTTGGCACCGAAGGGGCCTTCGGGATCGTTCGACTCGACGAGGATGACCCTGACCTCGGGCATGTCCCTGGCGCGGATGAGGCCGAGCGACCGGAGCTTGAACGACTCGGGCACGCCGTCAGCGAGCGGGAGGTCCTCCGTGAGCGCATAGCCGAGGCCCATGTGCACGGCGCCTTCGATCTGACCCTCGACCATCTGGCGGTTGATGACCCGCCCCACGTCGTGCGCGGCGACGATCCGCTTCACCCGGCCGCGTTCGTCGAGGATGCAGATCTGCGTGGCGAAGCCGTAGGTCATGTGTGTGCGCGGACGCGGCGTCGCGGCGCCGAGCGGCGTCGTGTCCTGAGCGCGGTACTCTCCGGAGTAGCGGCGCCCGGCCAGGCCGGCGAGGCCGACTCCGGTGGCAAGATCGGCCTTGATCTTCTTCGCGGCGTCCTGCACCGCCCGGCCGCCCAGCACCGTGGCCCTTGACGCCGTCGTCATGCCGCACGGCGTCGGGTGGGCGGTGTCGACCTCGGTGCGCACCAGCCGCGGATCGATGCCCGTGATGTCGCACAGGCACTGGATCATCGCCGTATAGAAGCCCTGGCCCATCTCGGTGAAGCCCGTGTGAATCACCGCCCGGCCGCCGCCGGTGATCTCGACCACCGCCTGTCCTGCCTCGGGCATGCCGTTCCCGATGCCGACGTTCTTGATGCCGCAGGCGATGCCCGCCCGCGGCGAACCGTGGAACGCGGCCTTGACGGCGAGCAGCGTGTCCTTCAGGCCGACGGCGTGCTCGAGGACCTGCCCCGTGCAGAACGTGTCGCCGGCCTCGAGCGCGTTCCGCCAGCGGATCTCCCAGCCGTCGAGCCCCGCGCGTTCCGCCAGAATGTCGAGCATGCTCTCGATGGCAAAGGCCGCCTGGTTGGCCCCGAACCCCCGCATCGCGCCGCAGGGCAGGTTGTTCGTGTAGACCGCCAGCGACTCGACATCGACGGCGGGCACCCTGTAGGGGCCGGTGGCGTGCCCGGCGGCACGCTCGAGTACCTTCGTGCCGACCGACGCGAAGGCGCCCGTATCGCCGACGATGCGCGCGCGCAACGCCGTGAGATGCCCGTGGCGGTCGCATCCCACCGTGTAGTGCAGCGTCATCGGGTGGCGCTTCGGGTGCAGGCGGATGCTTTCGTCCCGCGTCAGCGTGGCTTTGACCGGATGCCCGGTGAGCAGGGCCATCAGCGCGGTCTGGCCCTGGATGCTCAAGTCCTCTTTGCCGCCGAAGGCGCCGCCGTTCGCGACAAGCGTGACCTTCACCGTGGTTTCGTCGAGGCCGAGGGCCGAGGCGATCTGCCGGCGATCGTCGAAGACGCCCTGGCCCTGGGAGAACACCTCGAGTTCGGGACCCGGGACTCGGGACTCGGGACTCGAAACGTCGGACTCACGACCGGTCAGGATCTCCTCGGCTACACTTCCCGAGCCCCGGATCCCGAGCCCCGAGCCCCGAAGAGGAACCGCCAGGCACGCCTCCGGTTCGAGGAACGCGTGCTCGATCCGTTGTGTGGTGAACGTCCGGGTCTCGACGAACGCCGACAAGGCCAGAGCCGCGTCGGCGTCTCCGCGCACGATGGCCGATCGCGAAAGCAGGTTGTCGTGATCAGCGTGGACCCTGGGTGCGCCGGGGATCAGGGCGGCGTCGGTGGAAAACACCGCAGGCAGCGGCTCGTAATCCACCCGGACGAGCTCGAGTGCCCGGCGGGCATGCCGTTCGGTATCGGCAGCCACTGCGGCCAGGAGGTCGCCGATGCAGTGGGTGACTTCGCCTTCGGCCACGAACAGGGGCCAATCTCGATAGATCAGGCCCTGGTATCGCTCGCCAGGGACGTCCTCGGCGGTGATGACGCGGACAACGCCCGGCTGCCTGGCGGCTTCTGACGTGTCGATGCGCAGGACGCGGGCGCGCGGGTGCGCCGAGAATAGGAAGACGCCGCGCAGCATGCCGTCTGCGCGCAGGTCGTCGACGAACGGCCGATCGCCGAGTGCCAGGCGCTCGGCGTCCTGGCGCGGAAGGCTGCTGCCGATGGCGCCGCTGTAGTCGGCCTCCGGCAGCGGCCCGCCCCCGAGCGCCCGCGCCGCGATCTCGATGGCGTCGATGATCTTCACGTAGCCGGTGCAGCGACAGACGTGGTTGTTCAGCGCGTCGGCGATCTGGCCGCGCGTCGGCGCCGGGTTTGCGCCGAGCAGGTGCCTGGCGGCCACCACGATCCCCGGGGTGCAGAATCCGCACTGGAGGCCGCCCGTCGCCGCGAAGGCGTGGGCGAAGATGTGCCGCTCCCGGGCGTCGAATCCCTCCAGCGTCACGACGTGCTTGCCGGCCGCCTGGCGGGCCGGCACGACGCAGGACGCGAGCGCCCGGCCATCGACGAGTACGGTGCAGCAGCCGCACGACCCCTGGGGCGCGCAGCCGTTCTTGGGCGAGATGAGCCCCGCCTGCTCGCGGAGCACCTCCATCAGCGACAGGCCATCCTCGAGATGCGCCGTGAACGGCGCGCCGTTGAGCGTGAAGGTCACCTCCCCGGCCGGGTGTGCGGGCGTCATGCGTTCACTCCACGACGGCGGCATTGGCGAAGTTTACCCGCGGTCCGCTCGAGAGCGCACCCAGAAGGAGGCGGAAGGTCATGTACGCGGACAGGTCGATCGGGACAGGGGCTGGGGAGGCGCCAGCCGGGACTCGGGACTCGACGGCCAGGACCTCGTGCGTGTTCCAGTTCAACGTGGCGCTGGCGGCCGGCGCCTCGAAGACGGCCAACTCGGACCCAGGGACGTGCGACATCGCGAACTCGCCATCGGCCATCCGGCCGCGCAGCACGAAGGCGTCATGCTCTCTCGTGAACAGGAAGCCCGTCAGCGGCGCCGCGCGCCGCCAGGATGCGAGGCTCCCGAAGAAACGCGGCTTCTCGATGTGCGGGCCGCCGTCTTCGGGGCAGAACACGTCGCAGTTGCCGCAGTCGTTGCACGCGTCGGCGAAGATGGCAATCTGCGTCGGCTTCAGCGCGCGATAGAGCCGCCGGTCGGTCTCGCGCCATGCGCCGCCGCCGAGGACCTCGATGACGGGCACCTCGCCGACGAACGGCTCGACCTCGACCTCGAACACCGCGTCGTTCGGGCATGCCGGGATGCACTTGCGGCAGGACAGGCAGTCCCAGAGCCAGAGATGCGTGCCGAGTTTCCGGGGGGGCTTCCTGTTCCGGGCCGCCCGGTACCGTTCGCTGGTCAGAGCCTTGTCGAGGAGTCGCTTCGCGTTGACCCGCATCGCCACGTCGATCGCGTCGTCGCCGTTTCCCGCCGGCGTCTCGTCGAGCCCCGCCGCACGCAGGATGAACTCCGGGATCGTCCGCGCCGAGACGGCGCGCATCCGTTCCTCGAGATTGGCGAAGTATCGGGGAAGCCGGCCGTAGCCGCCCGCCCGGAGGAGATCGGTGCAGGTGGTGACCGGCACGAGTCCCGCGGCCACGCAGTCCGCCGCGTTCTGCGCGTCCACCCCTGCGGCGAAGGACACGTGCAGTCCGGCGCCGAACGCCTCTCGCCACTGAAGGGCCAGCGCGGCGTGCAGCGCGTGCAGCGGCTGTCCCGACAGGTACTGCACGCGCTCCTTGAGGAACGTGCCGGCGTTCAGCACTTCGAGCGTATTGCCGCATTTGACGCCGGCCGTCACACCGCGCCGATCGGCCAGCGCCCGCAAGCGGCGAACGATCCCGGCGGCCTCGTCAAACGGCAGATCACGTTCGTACACGGCCGGGTTGACAGTCACCTCGGTGTAGCCCAGGACGCCGTGCAGCAATTGCTCGATGCGGTCCCTGCCGAGCATGGGCGGGTTCAGCTTGATGACGGTATGGAAGCCGAGTTCGCCGATGAGGAACTCGCCGATCTGCTCCACCTCCCGTGCCGGCGTCCCGTGAAACGTGGAGAGCGTGACGCCGGCGGCCAGGCGCGTCCGGAACGGGAAGTCCCGGAACCCCGCGAACTCGTCGGGGATCTCGCGCCGCAGTTCATCGACGATGGCGCCGGCGTCGCGCATCGATTCGAGCCACCGCACGACCGGCCCGCTCCGAATGCCCTCGAGGTCGTACCCGACGCTGACATCGAACACGAACGAATCGGGCGGCGTGTCGCCGTCGAGGACGCCGGCGGCGCCGAGAATCTCCACGATCATCGACGCCTTCACGTACTCCCTGAGCGACTCGTCGAGCGGCAGCTCCTGCGACCACTCGGTGTTGTAGCCGATGGTCGCCATGTCGATGCACGGGCGTGACAACGACAGCCGGTCGTTTGCCTGAATCGTCTTGAGTTCGAAGATGCGGGCGCCGGCGAGCCAGCCGAGCGCAATGTTCTGGGCGAGCTGCGTGTGCGGTCCGGCTGCCGGCCCGATGGGATTGGCGGCGCGCGTGCCGGCGCAGGGCACGGAGAGATCGAGCGCCGGCCCGGATGCCGGTGCTCGGCGCCTGAACGACCGCTCCGGAAGATCGAAGATCGAGTGGCGGCGCTGGAACTCATGGCGCGCACGCCGCAGCAGGACGCGCAGCGGTACGGCCACCAGCTCAGCCACGCATGCGCCTCCACACCGCCGCTGCCAGTTGCCGGGCCCGGCCGTAGACGGCGTCCACGTCGATGTTCACCGGAATCCCGTTCCGGCACACCCAGCGCCCGGCCGCCATCACGCCGGTCATCATGGCCGGCTGCACGCCCGCAAGAAGATGCGCCTGGAGGTTCGCCGCCGTGAGCGGCGTCGGTGCCACGTAGTCGCAGACCACGAGGTCTGCGGCCGATCCCGGCGCAAGCGTCCCGAACGGCACACCGAAGATCTCGGACGCCAGCGACTGCCCGCCCTGGAGCAGCGCGGAGGCCTGATAGGCGCGCCTCAGCCCGAGATGCTCCCGTTCTCTGAAATGCGCGAAGCGGAGCTCGGCGAGCATGTCGGCCGGCCAGCCGTCCGTGCCGAGGCTCGCCCGCCCGCCGAACCGCTCGATGGGCGCGTGTCCCACTGCGTTGTGCATGTTCGACCGCGGGTTGTGGACGAGCCAGGCACCCGCCTCCGTCACGCGCGCGATGTCGCGCTCGGACAGGTGCACGCCGTGCGCCAGCACCGCACGCTCGGTCAGCACGCCGTACCGCTCGAACCGATCGACGAGGCCGCACCCGTGCACCCGCCTGGTGCGCCGCTCGTCATCCACCGATTCAGCGGCGTGGATGTGGACGCCGACGCGGTGATATCGCGCGAGGTCGCCGAGGGCGGCGAGGCTCGCATCCTTCAGCGTGAACGAGGCGTGAGCGCCCACCAGGCCCCGGAACTGCATGTCCGTGCGCGTCGCGGCGAGGAACCGATCGTTCTCGGCGAGTCCCGCGTCCCGCCGTCGCAGCCCGCCTCGATCCGTCACCTCGTAGCACAGCACACCCCGCACGCCAACCACGCCGAGCGCTTCCCGGATGATGTCCAGTGAACCCGGGATGGCATCGGGGGACGCGTGGTGATCGACGATGGTGGTCGTGCCGGCCCTGATGGCCTCCACCGCCCCCACCATGGCGGAATAGTAGACGGCCTCCTCGTCGAGCGCCTGGTCGAGCCGCCACCATACCTGGCCCAGCATGCCGGGAAACGACGCCGGCGGGGCCGCCGGGGCCGGCATGCCCCGCGAGAGCGACGAGTACATGTGCGTGTGCGCGCAGACGAAGCCCGGCAGGATGAGCCGCCCCCGGCAGTCTTCGACCGCCTCGCCAGCCTTCGGCCTGAGCTTCGCTCCCCGCGCGACGATGGTGTCGCCCTCCACGCGCAGGTCCGCGCGGACGAGCGCCGGCGGGTGAAGGTGCGCGAGCGACCCGCCCTTCAGCAGCATGGCGTCACCTCTCGACGATGTCCGCCACGGCGTCAAGGTCCGGACGCACGTCGTGCGGCGCGCCGGCGGCGCTCATCGCGGCGCGGATGTCCTTCAGGCCGTTCCCCGTGATCACGGCGAGCACCGCGGCGTCGGACGGCACGATCCCTGCCGAGACAGCCGCGCGCAGGCCGGCGATTGAGGCCGCACCGGACGGCTCGCCGAACACCGCTCCGAGTCGCGCGGTCTCGCGCATCGCGTCGAGAATCGCGTCGTCGGAGACCGCCACCATCGCGCCCCGCGACGCGCGCACCCACGCGAGGGCGCGCCGCCAGTTGCGCGGCGTGCCGACGGCGATGCTGTCGGCAATGCTGGAGGCGCCGGACGGCACCACGTCGGCCTTCGACTCGAAGGCGCGCACAATCGGGCTCGCGCCCTCCGCCTGGACGCCGAGCATGCGGGGCATCCCGCGGGCGAGACCGAGGCGTTTGAACTCGTGCAGCCCCTTCGTGATGCCGCCAATCGTGCATCCGTCGCCGACAGACACCGCCACCCAGTCGGGGCACGCGCCATCGAGCAGCCGGCCCCGCACGAACTGCTCGGCGATCTCCAGCCCGGCCGTCTTCTTGCCCTCCACGAGATACGGGTTCGTGCCGCTGTTCCGGTTGTACCAGCGGAACCGATCGCAGGCCGCGCGGCAGAGCTCGAAGGCCTGCTCGTAGGTCCCGCGCACGCGGAACACCGTCGCGCCGAACATCAGTAACTGGGCGAGCTTCGGCTCCGGTGCCCGCTCGGGCACGAAGATGAACGCGGGCAGCCCCACGGACGCCGCCATCCCGGCCAGCGACGAGGCGGCGTTCCCGGTCGACGCACACGCGATCGCCTGGTAGCCGAACTCGAGGGCCTTCACCACGCCGACCGCACTCGCCCGGTCCTTGAACGACCCGGTCGGATTGCGTCCCTCGTCCTTGAGGAACAGGCGCCGGACCCCGACCGAGGCGGCCAGGGGCGGAACCTCGTGGACGGCCGTCCAGCCTACCTGGACACCGGGCTTCCGGATTCCGGCCGGCACGGGGAGCAGTTCCAGGTAACGCCACATGTCGGCGTCCCGTCCCGCGAGGGTGTCGATCGTGATGCGCCGTGCGGCGTTGTCGTAGTCGTAGCGCGCGTCGAGGATGCCCTCGGGGCCGCACACGCGGCAGGTCTGATGGTCCCCGGGCGAATACGACTTGCCGCAGACGATGCAGACGAGTCCGGTAAGCATACGTGTCCCGAACAGTAGCGCCGCCGGCGGGGAGCGGTCAATCCGGATGACGACGTCCGACGTGCGACTCCCCGGCTACTTCCGGCCCGCGTCCACGCCCTCGGCGATTTCGAGCGCCCCGGGTACGACCGCATCGGCCACGCCGGGGGCCGGCGCCGGAATCTCGTGCCGGACCGGCTTGATGTGCCGCAGGTACACCACCACGGCGTGCAGATCTTCGTCGCTCCAGTTGGAGAACTGCGCCCACGGCATCGCCATGTGGGAGATCGGCCGGCCATCCGGATAGACGCCGCTCCTGAGCACCCGCTTCACGTCTTCGTCGGTCCGTCCCGCCAGGCCGGTCTCCGCGTCCGGCGTGAGGTTCCGCGCCACGACGGCGCCGTGCGCGTTCGTGATGAACGTCCGGCCGCCGGCCAGGTACATGTCGGGAATGGGGCCCTCGGGCCCAGGCGTGACGTGGCAGCCAGTGCAATGGTTGCTCAGCAGCACGTAGCGTCCCCGCTCGGCGAGTGCGCGCACCGCCGGGTCGGCGATGCCGTCCACCGGAGGCGCCATGGTCGCCTCGAGGTTGATGAACTCCTCCGGCGCCATGCTCATGAGTGGCGGGACGAAGTACAGGAACCCGGCGAACCCGCCCGCCGCGAGGACAACGACCGCCAGGACAACCCACTTCAGAATGCGCTTCATGTTGCCCTCTTTCACCGCAACGCGGCAGCCTGCCCGTTGGCTGGCGTGCCGGCCGAGCCGGCGTTGCCGGCGAAGATGACGAGCGGGAAGTCCTTGCCGCCGACGAGCATCTGGAACTTCGCGCCCATGTAGGCGAAGAATCCCAACCGCACCGGCGGCGGAATCTGATTCTTCACCGGTGGGATCGTCCGAAGGTAAGCGACGATCGCGTCTTGATCGTTCGGGGTCAGGTGAGCGTAGCCCGGCCATCCCATGGGAAAGGGGAGCATGCGCGAGCCGTCGCGCTTGATGCCGTGCGTGAGCGCCTGCTTGATGTCGCTGTCGCTCGAGCGGCCCAGTCCCGTCTCGTTGTCGGAGGTGAGGTTGGCCGAGACGACATCGCCCCAGACAACGAGGCGCATCTTCACGCCGCCGGCGAAGTGCAGGCCGGGAAGGGCGCGGCCTTCCCGGTCGGCCGGCGAGTGGCAGTGCCCGCAGGCCATCGTGTCGACCAGCGAGCGGCCGCGCTTCTCGGGCGAGGCCGCATCGGCTTCCGCCTGCCTGGCGTAGTGCGCCTTCAATTCGCCGGCACTCATCTCCCAGGCCGGCTTGCGCGCCAGCGACACGACGTAGTTGGCCAGGTCCCAGAGATCGCCGTCCTTCGCCGCGTCGGCGAACGAGGGCATGGGCGTGCCGTCGATGCCCGTCTTCAGGCGCATGTAGATGTCGGGCGCGGTCCGCCCGCCGCGAAAGGCCCACGGCTCGGTCAGGTTCGGGGCGAAGGATTCGTGGCCCCAGTCGTCCCGGAGCCCGACCGCCACCGCGTCGGCGGCGCTGCCGGCCTCGCCGTGGCAGGCACCGCACGCAAGCGCCTCGTACGCCGCGCGGCCCTTCCTGATGCTCTCCGGAGACGGGGGCTCGGCCCGCCCCGCGGCCAGGGGCGCCGGGCGCTCGCTCGCGAAGCGCGGCGAGAACTGCTTCACGTACACGACGAGCGCGCGCATCTGGGCCTCGCTCAGGAGGTCTTTCCAGCCCAGCATGGATGTGCCCGGCAGCCCGTCGGCAACGGCGCGGTAGAGGTCGTCGTCGGCCGGAAGCGAACCCGAGGCCGTCGTCCTGAACTTGTAGATGCCGGTCGTGAAGTCGCGAGGCTTCGGATTCAGGGCGTCGGCCGCCGCGCCCTGCCCGCGCCCGTCGGTGCCGTGGCAGCTGGCGCAGGACCGGTCGTAGAGTTGCTTGACGTCTGTCGGTGGGGCATCTGCGGGGGATTGGGCGACGCCGGCAGCCACCCCGACGAGCAGGAGGCTGGCGCCGCAAGAGGCAATCCAACGCAGGCCCGAAGGAACTGGGGGCATGTGTCCTCCGGTCGCATTGCGCGCATCGTGCGCGTTACCGAATGTTGACGGTATTCTAACCCCGATTGTTCCAATCGGTGTCTACTGTTTGAGCCAGGCGCGGCGCCTGACCTCGACGCCGACGCGCCGCATCCAGGCCAGCTCCTCCTCGGACATCGGCCCGAGTTCACGGGCCGCGACGGCCTGCTCCACGTGGGCGGCCGACGCCGGGCCGGTGGCGCACACATCGACGCCCGGATGCGAGAGCACGAAGCGGTAGCAGTCGCCCGCCGTGGGCGTCCGCTCGCCGGCCGGTGTCAGGCGGGGGTCCAGCAGCTGTCCCCAGCTGGTCCCGGTGAACGAGACCACGCCGGGCCGGTTTTCGGCCGGGAGCGCCGGAATGACGTCGCGCTCCGCGCCGGGGTGCGCGGCGCTGTAGCGGACATGGAGGATGTCGAGTTCTCCGCCGCCGCCGAGGGCCGCGGCAGTGGCGCGATTGTGGCTCGAGACGGCGACGAAATTGACGAGGCCCCTGCGCTGAAGAGTGCGCGCGGCGTCCAGGATCCTGGCGGGGAGCGGCGTGTTCCAGTAGCCGAGGAGCAGCACGTCAGCGTGGCCGTACCCGATACGCCGGAGCGCGCGCTCGACGCTCCACGCGAGCGTCGTCGCAAGGCGCGAGTACGACTGGACCGCCAGCATGAACCGATCCCGCGCCGGCGCGAGGTGGCGCAGGGCTTCAGCGAAGGCCGCCGTCCGGATCGAGCCCCAGTAGACATAGGTCATGCCCGATTCGACGGCACGCTCGACCGCCGCCGCCGGCACGCCGTACGACGCACTGATCCCCAGCGGTCCGACTGTGATACCCGTCCGGCCCAGCGTGCGGTCCTCGAATCGCATCTCGCGTCCTCTGGCAGCGGCGCCGTCATCGAGTTCGCTTGCCGGACTAGCGCCTGGCCCCTGGCCCCCAGCCCCTCTCACGTGCGCAGCACGATCTTCCCATAGGCCCCCGCCTCCATGACGGCCGCGTGCGCGGCGGCCGCCCCGGCGAGGGGGAACTCGCG
>JAWOGY010000056.1:0-27873 GCA_046496425.1 Vicinamibacterales bacterium | reverse complement strand
CAAGTACCCCACCCCTGCGACGCGTTGATCCATGAAAGTCCGCCTCCGTTCGTCAGCGGATCAAGACCGCAGGCCGGGCGCATGGACTGGCGGGTGGCGCGCGTAAGAAGCGCTGATCCGCCGCCTCAGGCGGAACAGGAGGGTTCTAATGGCAGCCGTTGACAACAGCAATGAGGCCCTCTACCGCCGGGCGCAGCGCGTGCTGCCGGGCGGCGGGACGGTGACTCTGCCGCTACCGACGAAGCCGCCGCTTCAGGATCGACGCGCCCCGCCAGGCCAGCAGCGCCAGGCCGCGGTCTTGATCCGCTGACGAACGGAGGCGGACTTTCATGGATCAACGCGTCGCCGGGGTGGGGTACTTGCGAGCCGCGTCGTCGAGAATCAGGACCCAGTCGTTACCAGGCGCAGGCTCGCCCGGCGGGTCGAACGTGGCGGAGCGGGCCTTGGCCATCGTGCCGGCGGCGGTGGTCTCACCGGTGCGCGGGTTGAACCACGACACACGGAGCATATCGCCGGTGAGCGCGCCGGGCTGCAGGGTGAAGGTGCGGCCGGTGTAGGTGTAGGCAAACAGGTAGCTCGTGCCGCGCGCGACGAGCACCCGGTCGTATTTCTCGCCCTCATCGCCGGCGACGAGCGACTGGTCATTCACGCGCTCGAAGAAGGGACGTGAGAGCACGAGCGTCTTGAGGTGCGTCATCTGGCGCGCGCCATCGGTCTCGAGCCGTTCCATGATGAAGCCCTTCGCACCGCTGGCGGGCCTCGTTTCGGCCGGGATGTAGACCTGCCGGACCGAGTTCTCGCCAAAGGTATGGCCGGCGGCGCCGGCGAAGACGGACCAGTAGGCATACCGGCGGGAGTCGGCGGCGGTCCAATAGGGTTCCTCGGGTTTGTGCAGCCCTTGGGGCGTGTTCTCGTAGGCGGGCTCGGCATCGAGCACAGGACGCTTCGGATCGGCGGCGCGGGCCTCGAGCACGTAGCGCCAGTTGTCTTCGCCGTATTTGCGGCCCTCGGTGTCCTGGTCGTAGCGACGGTGGCCGGACGTAAACATGTGGAAGTCGAGCCACGCGGCGTCCTTGAACCATTCCGTGGTGACGGTGCGGCCGAAGGGATGAAAGGAGACGAGCTGATGCGAGTTATGGCGCAGCAGGGTGTCCCCGATGACCTTCCAGGCGTCGGGGTTCTCATGACCCCGCCCTGAGCCGCCGTTGAGCCAGATGACGTTTGCACGGTCCCTATATCGCCGGGCCACTTGCTCGATGTAGGGGCCGACCTGCGCGGCTGTCAGCGGAGTGCGGCGCACCATGTGGCTCCAGACCGGCGCCATGGCCACGTAGATGCCGTTGGCTGCGGCGGTGTCCACGACGTAGTCGACGTGATCCCAGTAGTCGTATTGCGCGGGATCGCCGGGATCGGCGCCGGGGGTGACGTTCAGTTTGGTGAGGTCTTCGCCGACCAACGCGGGGCTGCCGTAGATGCTCTTGTCGTGGAGAAACTGGACGACACAGAACTGCACGACGTTGAAGCCTTTGGCTCGGCGGTTCTTGAAGTACGTCGCCACCTCCTCGCGGTTGAGTTTCTGCGTGATGAGCCAGGCGGTGTCGCCGAGCCAGAAGAACGGCTGGCCGTCCGCTTGTTGGAAGTGGGACCCATCGGGGGAGACGCGGAGCGGGCCGCTGGACCAGGGTGTGGCAGCCGACACGTGGAGCGCGGTGACGGCCAGGAGGATCAGAACCAGGTTGCTTTTCACGATGACAGGACGGTTCATTTTCGGGAGAGTTCGGCCGCGACGCGGGCGGGCGTCGTGGCCGGCACGGCAAACGGGGCGGCGAGGTAACCGGTCAGGCGAGCGGCGATCTCGGCGTGTTGGAGCGAAGCGTCCATGAAGCCGATCACACAGACGTGATCGTTGCCGCTCATGCCGCGTATCCGGTATTTCTCCTCCGGACCGGTGCGACCGAAGCTGTACAGATCCATGTTGTGCATGCCGTTGGGCCGGATCTGCCGGTGATTCTCGTTCGGCGCATCGTCATCGGGCGTCTTGGCGAGGAAGAGGACGTGTCTGGCCTTCGGATCTCCGAGGTAGAACCACTCCGGTGTGAAATCGATGAACTCGCCCCGCGGCGTGCGCTTCGCGCCGTCGGGAGTGACGAAGTAGTCCGCCGCGTCGGCCGTGCCGCCGGCCACGCACTCGAGAAGGAAACAATAGTCGCCCTTCGAACGCAGCACCTTCATCGCGACGCGGTCGGTAAAAAACCAATACTGAAAAGTGAAATCCGCGTTGGACGACTCGAGGATGACATGGTCGCCCTCGGTCCTCCCGTCCACGATGACGGTCGTCGAGCCGCTGTCGCGTCCGGCGTGTCCGAAGTTGCCGACGCTGTTGGGGAAGCCGCGGAAGTCGCCATTGGGACCGGGCGGCATGTACGAGGCGGCCCAGTCGTTGCCCTCGGGATCGATGAAGCTCTTGAAGCCCGAGACGCCGTTGTCCTTCTCGAAATACACCGTGCCCATCGACATCTCGATCTTGTAACACCCGACGCCGCTCCAGGTCACCTCGCTCAAACGCACCGGCGCGACCGACACAGGCGCCGACGTGAGTCTGATGTGATCAAGATTGGCCAGACCTTCCGGGCCGGTGGCGGTGAATCGAACGACGTTCCTTCCCCGCTTCAGCTCGACGGGTCTCGGCAGGGACAGGTAGGTCCAGTAGGTCCAGAATCCCGTCGGTGGAAATGCGAATGCAGGCTCCACGATCTCCCCGTTCACCCGGACCTCGGCCGGCCGGGTGTCGTCCTTGCCATGCGCGTAGCGGGCCTCGAGCAGATAGGACCCGGCGGCCGGGGCGTCGAACGCCATCTCGACGTGGCTGCCGACCTTGTTGTCCGTATCGACGAATCCCTCACCCGTGAACCCCGTGTGCGGCCCCGGATGCTGGGCGATGAAGTTCCAGCAACTGTGATGATCCACCTTTCCCTCGAACAAGCCGTCCTCGGCTTCGAGCACGAGGATGCGCGGCAGGGCGCCCTTGGGGGCTTCGCGAATCTCGGCGACCTTGATGTAGTCCACGTTGCCGAGGCCACCCTCGGCGAGCGCCACGACACGGATGAGATTCCGGCCCTGCTGGAGATTCACCACCGCCGAGTCGGCGTTGAGCGCGGGCAGCGCCTTGTTCTGCGGCATCGGCAGGATCGGGCCGTCCTTTCCGTTGATGAAGAGCTGCCCCGGCCGGGGATCCGGCTTGATGTGCGTGTACCGCACCGTGACGCGATGCGGACCTGCCCAGAGTGCGTCGTAGGCAACCTCGATGAAACTCCCCACCCGGTTCGGCGTATCCACCAGTCCGGTACCCGAGAATGTCGAGTGGGGCTCGTCGGTGAGCATGACGTTGTGCCAGCAACTGTGGCGGTCGACCCAGCCGGTGAACGTGCCGGATTCGGCCTCGACGAGGATGGGTCCCTGCGTGACGGCTGCGGCGGTCACCGGCAGCAAGGCTGCGAGGACAGCGGTGCGAAGGGTGAGACGAGGTATGGTCTTCATGGGGTGGATGGTCTGGCCACCGGGTTCCTGGTCAGACACGGCCCCGTCACGGGGCGAACGGTTTCCGACTGACGTCGGCGCAGTTTATCACGGAGCCCTGCACGGCGGCGGTGTTTGCAGGCGGGCGGTGGAGCCGGAAAGCAGATACGTGAGTGGGGTCATTCATGGGGAACGATAATAACGACGGGCCTTGTGTGGTCTTTCGGCTCCGCGGGGGTTAACTCACGCTAGACAGGGGTCGGCGCGCCGGTGAGGATCTCGCGCACGGCCAAGCCCGACGGGCCGACGCGCACGTGCAGGAAGCCGACAGGCGCGCTGTTGAAGTTCCAGCAGCACGACCGGACCTGCCACACGTCCGTGGCGCCCAACCGGTAGGTTGCGGTCGGCTGGTGCAGGTGTCCGAAGAAGATGGCGTCCGGCCGCGTACGCCGCACCAGGTCGTTGAACCAGCGCGAATCGTTGCGGCCGAGGTGCATCTCGCGGTCCGCGCCTTCGCGCTCGGTCGGAATGTGCGTGAAGAGCACCTTGCGCGCCTCGGGCGCCAACAACTCCCCTTCCAGCCACTCGCACTGCCCGCGCGGCTGAATGTTCTCCGAGGTAAACGTGCCGATGTGCTCCCCGCCCATCCCCGCGGTGCAGGGGCTGACGAACCGTACGCCCTTGTGCATGAAGCTGTAGTAATCGGCCGGCTTCCCGTCGCGGACGAAGTCCTGCGGAAACGCCGCCCGCAGGGCCTTCCGATCCTCGATGGACGACTCGTGGTTGCCGGCCGTCACGTGGACGGGCAGTGGAAACCGTGGCCGAAGCGGCAGGAACCCCTTCAGGTGCAGGTCGCCCGCGAGGAGGAGGAAGTCCGGCCGGTCGGCTGCGGGCAGCACCCCGATGTGGTCGAAGACGCGCATCAGGCGGTCTGCTCCGGTCCCGAGGTCTTCCATCCCCTTGGCGGGAGCATCGTTGCAGTGTGGATCCGCCGCCACGCAGAAGCAGAACGATCCGGCTGCCCGGGCGGCGGATGCCGGATGCCCGATGGCCGCGGCCATGGCCGCGCCACCCACCGTGGAAAGGAACTCGCGTCGATGCATGGGGCATCGTAGCAGGTCGTCGGGCCGTTCGGCCGCCAGACCGGCGTCGTGCCCGGCCGGCGCGGCTCGGCGAAATGGCGGCCGCGACCCGTCACTTCACCGCCACCACGCGGACCAGCTGCGAATCCGGCCCCCCCCAATCCCCCAAGTCGGTGACCTCCTCATACCGATCCAGGCGGAAGTCCGCAAGCAACCCCTTGAGCTGGCCGGGCTTGAGCGCATGCATCACGGCCGGCCGCGGGCTGGCAGGGTCGTCCGTGAAATGCTCGAACACGATTCGTCCACCCGGGCGGAGCGACGTCCGCAGTCGCGCGAGGAACGCCGGGTCGTCGATGGGTGCCCACGCAAAGATGAGCACGATCACATCCCACCTGGCGGTGCCGTACTCGAAGTCCGCATAGCCAGCCTTGACGCTCTCGACCTGGACGCCTGCCGCGGCGGCGTTGGCGCGAGCGGCTTTGAGCGCCTCGGCCGACAGGTCGAATCCGGTCACGCTCCACCCCTGTCGAGCCAGGTACACGGCATTGCGGCCCTGGCCCATGCCGGCGTCCAGCGCCGCGCCCGGAGCCAGGCCCTTGACGGCCTCCACCACGAACGCGCTCGGGTCGGTAGTGAAGCCGTCAGACGCCGGGTCGCCTGTCAGGGGGATGGTGTAGATCTTGTCGTAATAGAGTTCCACCCAGTCCGAGCGCTCGCGCATCATCGCCATCAGCACGCCGACCTGGCGGCGGGCATCGGCGTCCGTTGTGCCGGCTGCCTGCAGCGATGGGGCGTACGCCGCGAAGGGGTTCGCCCGGATCGGCGGCGTGCTCTTCAACCAGGCCATGAACGCCCGCCAGGCCGCCTCGTCGCCCTGCGGAGCCTGGGCGGATGGCCCGGCCAGGCACGCGAGAACGACGAGTGCCACGATCACCATCTTGTTGTTGAACATGCCTGCCTCCGTGAAATTGCGGGGTTCCGCCCCGTGCGCCTGCGCATATAGATACGCGGCCCTGAACACGATTGCCATGCCCTGAAAGTAGGAAAGTGTCGGCTACCCCTTTGTGGGTATGTCGGGCCTGTGGTACAACCTCGCCGTGCCCGCCCTGACCGTCGCCTACTTCTTCGTCGTGAGCGTGCTGGCGGCGCTTCCGGTGTGGCTCGGATACCGGCTGCAGAAGGATTTCCACAAGAACTGGCTGTTCCCCTACACCCTTTACCTCGCGGGCTGGGGTGCGTTCGTCCTGCTCTCCGTCGTGCAATACATGCTGATCGGCCCGTTCCTGCCGCAACCCCAATGGGAACAGGTCGCGGCGGCCACGCGGCCGCTCTTCGCCATCACGTTTGCCGTGACCTTGTACTTCCTGTCGGCCTTCATGGCACAGCTGACCGGCGGACGGCTGCCGCGCACATACAAGGTGGCCTATTGGGTTGTGTGGGGTACTGCAGCCGTCGCGCTCTCGGTGGCGGGGCCGCTCGTCGGCGATCGTGGGCCGGAGGCGCTGTCGGCGGCCTCGTCCTTCGTTGCCGCCGTGCTCAAGCTGGGCCTCACGTACGGCTGGATCGCCTACGCCCTTCTCACACTGCGGCGCATCGAAGACCCGCTCGACCGCCGGGGTCTCCTGCGGTTCGTGCTGCTCCTGGCGGGCGGCTTCCTCGCCTTCGACCTGGCGGTCCGCGACGTGGCGGGCGTGCGAACGCCCGACCTCGTCATCTCCGCGGTGCAGGTCGGCGCGAACTACCCCGCGCTGATGTGGTTACGGCGGTTCCTGCGGGAGCGGGCGCTTGCCCGGCCGGCCGACCCGCTGCCGGCGGACCTGAAGGCGGGCCTGGTCGGACTGGGGCTGTCGGCCCGCGAGAGCGACGTGGTCGAACTGCTGCTCGCCGGGCTCAGCCACAAGGAGATTGCCGAGCGGCTCTCGATCGCGCCCGACACGGTCAAGAAACATACGTACAACGCGCACCGCAAGCTCGGCGTGCAGAACCGGGTGCAGCTCAGCTACTTCGTCCAGAACAGGCTGCCGCGGTAGAGCTGACTCGCGCCATGCGCGCCGGCGAGGGACGAACCCCCGCCGGACTACCGCGTTGCGCCGAACGACGTGTGGAACGAGGCCAGCCTCTCGACCACGACCCGGATACGGTCGGTGGGCGGCAGGATGGTGGTGCGGAAGTGCGCCGTGCCGGGAAGCTGTCCGAAGCCCGTGCCGGGCACGACGCAGATGCCGGTCTCCTCCAGCAAGGCCATGCAGTACTCTTCGTCGGTGCGGCCCGGCGGAAGCGTCACGCGCGGAAAGGCGTACATCGCGCCCGCCACGACATTGCACTCGATGCCGTCGATCCGGTTGAGCCCCTCGGCCAGCAGCACCGCACGCGCTCGCAGCTCGCCGAGCACGCCATCGCGTTCCTGCGCAAACAGCGCGTGCGAGGCTTCACCCGGCTTCGGCGGCCGGACCATGCAATACGTGGCCACCTGCCCGGTGAGGTTTGCGCAAAGCGCCACCGACTGCAGCTTGGTCACCTCGGCGACGACGTCGGCGGGAATGTTCCGCAGCTCCATGTATCCGCCGCGCTGGCCGCACTCGCCAAGAAAGCCCTTGGAGCACGAGTGGAAGCTGAAGAGGCTGACCTCGCGCTCCCCCTTCTCGACCAGCACCTTCGCGAAGGAGAAGAACCTGTCGCCAGGCAGATAGATGTTCTCCTGGTAGACCTCGTCGGCCAGGATGGTCAGGCCCCGCTCGCGCGCGAAGTCGATGATCATCCCGATGTTGGCGGCATCGAGCACCGCGCCGGTCGGGTTGCCCGGGTTGATGACGCAGATGCCCCGCACCCTGACCCCGCGGGCGGCGGCGGCGTCGCAACTCTCCTCGAGCATCCGGCGACTGAGCTTCCAATCCTGGCTTTCGTCGAGGAAGTACCCGACCTGCTGGCATTCGAGCAGCGTGAGCGTGGCGCTGTACAGCGGATACTGCGGAATCGGAATCATGATGCCGTCGCGCGGCCCGCTGACGAGAATCCGGAGCGCGGTCTGCACGCCCTTCGAGGCGCCGTCCGTCAGGTAGACGGCCTCCGGGTCGGCCGGGATCCCGTCGCGCTCCTCGATGAACGCGGCGACCGCCTCGCGAATGAACCGCACGCCCTTGCTCTCCGAGTAGGCGCCCATCCCGTACCTGGTTCCCGCGAGGAGCTTGCGCGCGGTCTCCAGCACGTCCTCCGGAAACACCTGGGGCGCGCGGTCCAGCAAGTCCGGATACTGGCAGAGCGCCAGCACCTGGCGCAGGTACGTCAGCGGCTGCTGCCCGAGCGCGTGCGGATTGCCGATGTTGCAGTAGATGATCTCCCGGCCTGCCCGCTCCAGTTCCAGGGCCCTCGCGACGATGGGCCCCCGGACGGCGTACTGGGTGTCGCGAACAGCGCGTCCGACGTCTTCGAGTCGAATGGTCATGATGGCATCCAGGCGGGGGCAGGCCTACAGACCCAGATCATAGCGCAGCCGATCCCGAAGCCGCGATAGCGACTACCGCGGGGCGGGCTGGTCCGGCCGAGCCGGAGGAAACAGGTCGGGCGGGAGGCCGAACTCGCCGACCATGCGCGTGCGCCACCGGTCGGCGTCCTCTCGCAATCCGGCCGCTGCGAGCTGACGCACCAGCTGCGCACACGCCTGCCTGAAGTGCGACGCGACCAGGAGATGGCCCATATTGAGCGTCGGCCTGCCGCCGACGGCGAGCACTCCCGGTGACGCGGGTGTCAGGAGGCCGTACACGCGCTCCAGCGCCTGCCATGACAGTTCGTAGCCGGGGTTGAGCAGCACGGCCTCGATCAGGCTGACGGCGGCGCGTTCGAGGCGCTCGCGGGCCTGCGACTCGCGGCCCCGCGTCCGCTCGAACTCGGCGGCTCCCCCTTCGGCCACTCCCAGTACGTAGTGCGCATCGAAGCTGCCGGGCTGAATGCGCCGGAGGTACGTCAGGGTGTCCACGGCGCGCATCGGGTCGCCGGTCGCCAGGTACGCCGCCCCGAGGTTCCTGTAGAAGACAGACGTGCCGACATCGGGGATCTCCCCGGGCATTCGTCCGCCGCGCACCAGCCGCTCTCTCCCCTGCCGGTTGATCTCGCGATCGATCTCCACGGCGCGCTCCAGCATGGACACCGCTTCGCTGAGCGCGGCCCTCGCCTGGCCGTGCTCCCCGCGCTCGCCGAAGCGCCGGGCCCTCGCGGACTGATAGGCGCCGATCTCCCCGTACAGCGCCGCCGGCGTGTGGTGCAGGGGCAACGGTGCGGCCTCGAGAATGCGCAGCCCGCGCATGGCGATCGCCAGCGCTTCGTCAACCCGCCCGCCGGACGGGTCGGATTCCATCGTGAGCGCGGCCAGGGCCCGATGGATCTTGATGCTGCCGGGTGCGGCTCTCGCCGACGCCGACCAGAGCCGGAGGCCGCTTGTCCAGTCCTCGTTGCGCACGGCGGTCCGCGCGACGAGCGCGCCAATCACGACCGCCGCGGCCGCCCCCGCGGCGACGCCCGCGGCGCGGCGGCGGCCTTCGGGCAGCGCGTCCGACAGGCGCCGCAGGACGGTGTCGACGACCAGCACCGCCGCAGCCGCCATGCCGGCAAGCGGCAGGTACATCAGCCGCTCGGCCATGATCGTGCCGATGGGGAACAGCAGGTTCGACGTGGGAAGAAACGCCGCCGCCGCGAAGCCCAGGAAGAACAGGACGGCGCGGTCGCGGCGCCAGGCGACGATGGCCACCGCGGCCAGCCCGAACATCACGGCGAGCGCGGCCCACGCGTGCGGGTCCTGGCCCGACGCGAGGGTCCAGCCGAAGAGCGTGACCTCGTTGTAGGAGTAATCGCAGGAGAGATCCGCGGGCCAGGCCATGAGGGCCAGGTAGTACCCGGCCACCTTCACGGCCGTCATTACACCGGTCCACACGGGGGCGATGGCGATCGGGTTGTCCGACGCGAACTGGCCGAAGAGCGGCGAGTCGCGGAACATGATCCAGCGGGCCCACACGAGCGCGGCCAGTCCCGGCAACGTGGCGAGATAGGCCGGCCAGGCGCCGGCCAGCCACCGCCTGACGGCCGCCAGTGTCGCCGGGGCGCTCCCGCGGGAGAACGCGATGTCGTGCAGCAGCATGATGCCGGGCAGCACGACCGCGCTTTCCTTGCAGAACACGCCGGCGAGGTAGGCGGCGCCCAGGCCCGCGAGACAGGCCGCGCGACGCCAGCCCGCGGTCGTCTGGAACCGGCGGTAGAGCAGAAGACCGCCGAGGATCGACATTGCCGCCAGCAGGTCGGCCCTGCCGACCACGTTCGTCACCGACTCCACCGTCAGGGGATGACTGGCGGCGACGGCCGCCGCGACCAGCGCCGCCCGCGTCCGGCCCGTCGTCGAGCGCACCAGCGAAAACGTGAGGACCGCGTTCACCCAGTGCAGCAGCAGGTTCACGGCGTGATAGCCGGCCGGGCTCGCCCCGTGTCCCAGCACACTGTAGTCGACCCAGTAACTGAGCGTCGTCAGGGGACGGTACAGATGGCTCTCGAGCGACGGCCACCAGTAGTGGTGCGTGAAGATGTCCCGCACGTTCTGCCAGGATGCCGCCCGGAGGCGCGGGTCCTGCAGAATGATCGTCTGGTTGTCGAGCAGGAACTCGGCGCGGAAGCTGTTCCAGTAGGCCGCGAGGCAGACCAGCGCCAGCGCCGCGGCCGCGGCCGCGCGTCTGGTCTCGGCGCTCCCTCGTTTCCGTGGCGACATCACCGGCAGTTCCCTCGCGCCGCATCCGCGTTGCGCGCGTGAGAGGATATACGAAATCGCGATCCGCGCGCCTACGCGAGGTATCGCAGCGCGAGCATGGTGATGTCGTCGGCCTGGGGGGCCTCACCCGCGAACGCCGTCACCGCGGCGCCGACGTTCCGAATCACCTCGTCGAGGCTCAGCCCGCGGCATTCCGCCAGGCATGGAGCGAGGCGGCTGGTGGTGAACTCCTCGCCCGCCGCGTTGGTGGCCTCCGTCACGCCGTCGGTATACATGAACAGCCCGTCGCCGGGGCCGAGCAGGATGGAACCGGACTCGTACGAGGCGTGTTCGAACAAGCCGACCACCATCCCGCCAACCTCTGCGAGGGGCTCGACCGCCCCGTCCCCCCGCAGCACGTACGGAGGGTTGTGCCCCGCATTGCAATAGGTGAGGCGGCCGTCCCGCGTGTCCAGCACCCCGTAGAACACGGTCACGTACATGCTGGCCACGCCGTCCGAGGCGAGTACGCGGTTCACCTGACCGAGGCAGGCCTCCGGCGACCCGCCGGCGTGAGCGGTCGACTTGATCAGCGTGCGGCAGACGGCCATGAACAGCGCGGACGGTACGCCCTTTCCTGAAACGTCAGCGATCACCACGCCCAGCCGGTCGGCATCGATGAGGAAGAAGTCGAAGAAATCACCCCCGACGGCCTTGGCCGGGGTCATGCTCGCGTGCACGGCAAACTCGGCCCGGTCCGGGAAGGGCGGGAACCGGCTGGGCACGATCGCTCGCTGGATCTGGCTCGCGACCTCGAGTTCCTTGTGGAGCGCGGCCAGCCGTTCACGGTCCCGGGCGGCCTGCACCGTCCGCTCGAACAGCCTGGCGTTCTCGAGCGCCGATGCAGTCTGGAGCGCCAGGGTGTTCACGAGTTTCAAGTCCGCCGCCGCGTACGTCACCGGGGTCGAATTGGACAGCGCGATCAGTCCGGTCACCCGCTCTCCGACCTTCAGCGGCGTGCAGATCAGCGAGGCGATCGCGTGGCCATTGCGGGCGTTTCTCGGGTCGGCCTGCGCGTCGTTGACGATTTCGCCCTGACCGCTCGTGAGAATCGCCGCGAAGACGCCCTCGGCCCACGCCCCGCAACTGGTTGACGAGTACACGTCTCCGAATGTCGCCACGGGCTGGGGCCGGCCGGTCGCCTCGTCGAGGAGCATCACGGCGCCGTCGGTGGCGGCGATGAGGTGCCGGGCCTGGTCGAGGGTCAGCCCGGCCACCTTGTCGAGTTCCAGCGTTGAGGCGAGCTTCTCGGAGAAGCTGTAGATGAGATTGACCTCGCGATAGAGGTGCAGCACTTCATGGGCGAGCGTCTTCCGCTCGGCCTCCCGCGCCGCGAGATGGCCGAGCAACGAGGCCACGGCGGCCGCCTGCTCGCCTCCGGAGACCCACCCAAGGTGTTCGCCATCGAGCGTCACCGGGCACCTCGGGCCGCCGCCGCCGCTGCGCTCGCCGAGCAGCACTTCGCCGTCGGGGGCCTCGACGGCGAGGCCGGGGCCCAACGCGCCGACCAGCACCGACACGGCCGCGGCGCTGTCGCGCCGCTTCCGAATCAGGTTTCTGAGAGCCGCATCCGGCCTGGCGTGGGTGCTCATAGCCCGAGGACGGTCCTGGCCTTATCCAGCAGGGCGTCGGGGTCGAAGGGCTTGGTCATGTAGAGGTCGGCGCCCGCGTCCTGCCCCTTCTGTTTGTCGAACTCCTGGCCCTTGGCGGTGAGCAGGACGATGTAGACGTCCTTCATCCCGAGGGTCTGCTTCACGCGGCTGCACACGTCGAACCCGCTCAGCTTCGGCATCATGACGTCGAGGAACACGAGCCTCGGGACCTCGGCCTGTATGGCCTCCAGCGCCGCTTCGCCGTCGGCCGCCGTCAGCAGCTCCACCCCTTCGTCCTCCAGCTCCTCCAGCGTCTGCTGGATGAGCATCCGGAGATGCGCCTCGTCGTCGACAATCAGGATTTTCGGCGGCACGCGGGACTCCTTCGCTTACTCGTAGACCAGAAACAGCACGTTCTCGAGACCCTTCTCGAAACGCAGCATCTTGACGATGTCCGGCTTCTCCGAAAGCATCGCGCTCAGCAGGATGATGTCGGGCTGCATGGACGCGAGCTTCGCGGCGAGCTCGCTGCCGCTGGCCTCCGTCACGCTGTAGCCCCTGGCCTGCAGGACATCGGAGAGCATCTTCACGGCCGAAACGTCCTCGTCGACGACGAGCACCCGTTTGATCGACCGGCCCTGCTCGATGAGCGCGCTCACTTCCCGGAACAGCGCCACCGTGTCGATCGGCTTGCTGAGGTAGCGGTCGATGCCCAGCCTGAACCCGCGCGTCCGGTCTTCGACAATGGACAGAATGATGATCGGAATGTCCATCGTCTGCGGGTCGTTCTTGAGGACCGCCGCCACGTCGAAGCCGTTGATCTCGGGCATCATCACATCGAGGATGACCAGGTCGGGCCGCTCGCGCCGCACTTCGGCCAGGGCCTCGCGTCCGTCGGCGGCCAGCCGGAGCCGGTAGCCCGCCTCCGCGAACTCCTGCGCGAGCAGGGCGCGGATGTGGGGGTCGTCGTCGACCGCCAGGATGCTTGGCTGGTGGCCCGCCGTGCGCGGGGGGGCGACGCCCACCTGCTGGCGGAGCTCGCGGACGAGAGCCTCGAGGCTGACGGGAGCGGTCCGGGCCGACGAGGCGAGCTTCACCGGCACGACGAAGGAGAACGTGCTGCCCGTGCCCAGTTCGCTCTCGACCCAGATGCGGCCGCCGTGGTGCTCGACGATTTCGCGGCAGATGGGCAGGCCGAGGCCGGTGCCCTTGGGCTTGTCGGTGAGGGTGTCGCCGACCTGCTTGAACTTCTCGAACACTTTCGGCTGGTCCGCCGCGGAGATGCCGAGCCCGGTGTCGATCACGCTGACGGCGATGCCGTCGTCCTGGAGGCGGGCGCGGCACGTGACCGACCCGGCCGCGGTGAACTTCACGGCGTTGGAGATGAGGTTGATGACGACCTGCAGCAGCCGGTCCGCGTCGCCGACCACCGGGGGCAGATCGGGACTGACGTCCCTGACGAGCGCCAGGCCCTTCTGCTGGAACAGCGACGAGGTGGCGGACGTGGCGCGGTCGATGACGTCGGCCATCGAGACCGTGGCCATGTGCCACTCGAGCTTGCCCGCCTCGATCTTGGCCAGGTCCAGCACGTCGTCGATGAGCTTCGTGAGGCGCTCGCCCTCGCTCACGACGACGTTCAGGTTCTCGCCCACCTGCTCGATGGTCTGACGGATCTTGCGGTCGTCGGTCGTCAGCAGCGGGAAGATGCGATCCTCGAGACGCTTCTTGATGATCTTGGCGAATCCGAGGACGGAGGTCAGCGGCGTGCGCAGCTCGTGGCTCACCGTCGACAGGAACGCGCTCTTCGCGGCGTCGGCCTCCTCGGCGGCGGCCCGCGCCTGCCGGGTCTCCTCGAACAGCCGCGCATTGTGGATCGCCACGCCGACGTTGGCGGCGATCGTGGTCAGCAGGCGCAGGTCGGCGTCGGTGAAGCGCCCTTCTTCCTCGGTACTCTGCACGCTGAGCACGCCGATGACCTCGCTGCCGACCGGGATGGGCACGCCGAGGTACGACTTCGCCGCCGCGCCCGACCGCGTGATGTTGAGCTGGGCGATCCGGCCCCCGATGTCGTCGTTGATGAGCAGGGGCTCGCCGGTCTGGATGATGCGCGAGGTCATGCCCGCGCCGAAGGGCCGCGAGGGGAACGCGTCGCCGTAGCCGTAGCGGAAGTGGATCGTGTTGGTGGCCTTGTCGAGCAGGGCCAGATAGGCGATCTGCGCGTTGAACACCTGGCGCACCTGCTCGCCCACCTGGGGAATGAGCGTGCCCAGCTCCAGCTCGGACGCGAGGGCGCGGCTGATGTTGTCGATCGTCGCCAGCTCCGCCGCGCGCTGGCGGATCTCGCGCTCCTGGTCGTTGAGCTGGCGGTACGCGTTGGCGTTGTCCAGGGCGATGCTCGTGTACGCCGCGAGGTTCTGCAGGAGATTGAGGTGGTACTCGGTGTAGGCGTGCGTCCTGAAACTCTGGACAGTGATCACGCCCAGCACGCGGTCCTTGCTGACGAGCGGCAGGTAGATGAGCGACTGCGGCGCCCGCGAGACCGACCCGTCTTCGAGCAGACGGCGGCCGGGTTCGTAGCTGGCCAGATAGCGTGAGTACTCCGCGCCGACGTCGTTGATGAACACCGGCTTGCGGTGTTCCACGCACCACACGGGGAACTGGTTCTTGTCGGCGGTGTCCCTCGTGTAGGGCTCGTAGCGCTTGCCCTCCTCGATGGCGAGGCGGTATTCGATCTGCTGCGCCTCGGGATGGTACAGGCCCACGCCGAAGACCGAGGCGTCCGCGATCTGGTTCACACGCTCGTAGAGCCGGAAGAAGATGGTGTCGAAGTCGAGCGAGGCGGTGATTTCCTTGCCGATGTCGCTCAGCAGCTCGACGTTCGTCATGCGCTCGCGCTCGGCGCGCGCCAGCGCCTCGGCGGATTCCGCGCGCAGCTGAGCCTCCCGGAGGCGCGAGAGCTCCCGCTCCTTCCCAATCACCCGCCGGCGCTGGACGCGGTCGACCACGAGGACGGCCCCCGCCAGCAGGGCGGCATAGAACCCGACGGCCCACCACGTCATGTACCAGGGCGGGAGGACCGTGAACGCGTAGGCCGATTCGCGGCTGACCTGGCCGTAGAGGTTCCTGGCCCTCACGCGGAACGTGTAGCTGCCGAACCCCAGGTTGGTGACGTCCCTGTTGCTCTCCTTCGACCACCCGGACCAGCCGGCGTCCAGTCCATCGAGCTTGTGCTGGAACTGGTTGGCGGACTCGTCGTCGAAGCTCGGCGCGGCAAACTCGAACCGCAGCGCGTTGTTCTCGTACGTCAACTCGGGCGGTGCGCCGGCCGCCACGGAGCCGCCGTTGAAGATCGGCGTGCCGTCGTTGACGACCACCCGGCGGATGAGCGCGGAGAAGTCGGCCGCATACGTCTGCTGGAGGCCGGGATCATAGCGAATCAGGCCGTCGCGGCCGCCGAACCAGACGACGCCGTCGGCCTCGGGGTAGATGACGGAGGTCTGGAAACCGGAGAAACGCAGGAAGGGCTGGGTGTCGACCTTGTAGGACCCATCCGGCTGCTTCCGCGCGACCGCCGACTCCCGGCCGAAGTTCACCCAGACGTTCCCGGCGTCGTCTTCTCTGAGGACGCCGTCGGTGCCCGAGATGATCGCGTCAATCGATGCGATCTTGAACGTGGCGTCGGGGACGAACCTCGACGTGGCCCGGTCGAAGACGAAGATGTCTTCCGTCGTCAGGAAGAACGGCTTGCCGCCCGCCCAGGACACGCTGACACCGGTCGGCGGAAGCCCGTGCGCCGCACCGAAGCGCTCGATCCGCGGGTTGGGCGGCAGGCCGGCGTCCGGCCCGGACTGCCCGGGCCGGAAATCAACCCGGAGGACGCCGCTGGCCGACGTCCCCAGCCAGAGCAGGCCGTCGGTGTCTTCGACGATCGAGCGCACCTCGTCGCTGACGCCATCGACGCGCCCTTCGAAGACCCATTTCCCGGCGTCGAGCCGCAGCGACGCCAGTCCGTCGAACAGGCCGACGAACACGCGGCCGGGGTGCCTCTTCGATTGATGGAGCACGGCGGGCGGAAACGATCCTGCCACCGACTCGCGGATCGGAACGGCCCTGTCGCGGTCGATGCGGAACAGGCCGTCGCCGGTGGCCACGAGCAACTGCGATGGGCCCCGCCCGGACGGATCGTCCACGGTCAGGAACCACCAGCACTGGATCGTCGTGCTGATTCCCTCAACCGGCGCGAAGGCGGCAGTTTCGCGGCTCGGCATGCCGGGGCGACTGGACGAGTGCGTCGCATCGAGGTAATACACGCCCCGCGAGGTCGCCGCGTACAGGATGCCGGCGTGCCGGTGGACGTGGGAGACCGAGCCGCCAGCGAGGCCCGACGTGCGGTCGAAGATGGAGACCGGCGAGGGCGTTTCCACCCGCGCGATGCCGCCGTCCATGCCCACCCACACGGCGCCCTGCCGGTCGGGAGCGACGTAGTAGAGCGAATCTCCGACGCCGGCCGCCGCGTCGAGATGCTGCAGCAGGCGTCCCTGCCGATCGATGATCGCCAGGCCGCCGCCGGTCGTGGCCAGCGCGAATGTGTCGTCCGCAAGTTCCGCTCCCCGGTACAGGTCCATGGTGCGGAGCCAGCCGTCGACCTCCGTCGGAAAACGCGTCACGGACCGGCCGTCGGCGAGGAACAGGCCCTCGGCGCGTGTGCCGACGAGAATGCGCCCCGCGTCGAACGGCAGGATGACGGGACGCTGCTCGTCGATGAACGACCGTCCGCCCGGGACCTCCTCCAGAGTGTCGCCGCTCATCTTCATCAGTCCGGTCTCAGGCTGGCCGATGTAGAGAGAGCCGGCCGCGACCGCGGCACGGTAGAAGCGCGACCGCGGCTGCCACACGCGAATCCGGGCATCCGACCACCGGAACAGGTACTGCACCGACTGAAAATAGATGCCGTCCGGTGTGAGCAGCGTCCGCCACACGTCGGCGAACTCGCGATGCTCCGCTGGGACGTGTTCGAGCAGCGACACGAACGTCGTGTTCCCCGTCGCGTCCGGCGCAAGGTAGCCGAACTCACCGACGGCGCCGACGTAAATCCGGCCCTCGCCATCCTTCACCAGCGATCGCACCGTCGTCTTGTTGGGCATCCTGATGAGGCGCCAGGATGCGCCGTCGTACTCCAGGACGCCGACGTTGTTGCCAACGTAGATCACCCCGCGGTCGTCCTGGACGATGGCCCAGTTCTGCTCCGGCGCGCCGTATTCGCTGGGCAGGTACTTGCGGACGAAGGGCCGGCCGGACTCGGCGCCGCGAAGCGGTGCCTGGACCACGGGGGCCGCGACGGGGGCCGGAGACTCGCTGGGGGTTTCAGGGGGTTGCGCGGAAACGGCCGCCGCGAACAGCAGGAGGACCAGCGAGACGGCGGGTCGCAGCATAGAACAGTTCCAGCCTGTGTGGGCGAACACGTGCCACACTCCACGTCCCACGGTTCCCGGCGTTCGTGGTAACTCCCAGCGAATTGGTATGGGAAAGATTCTACACTAGTCCGCGCCGGGCAGGGGAGGACAATGCTTTCGCCGGCGGCCTGGCGGGCGCCGGCGGACGGCCCGGACGGCCGCCGTCAGGCGGGCGTGCCGGCTCGAACGACCAGCACGCACAGGTCGTCGCGCGGCGGCTCGCCGGCGGTGAACGCCTGGACCGACTCGAGGATCCCGGCGAGCACGTCGGCGGGCGGGTGGCCAATGCGCCGCATGACGGCTTCAATCACCCGGTCGCTCCCGAACTCCTCGTCGGCGGCATTCACGGCTTCGGACAGGCCGTCCGAGAACGCCACCAGCAGGTCGCCGTCTTCGAGCGCGGCCATGCCGACGCGGTAGGGGGCGTCAAGCAGCAGCCCCACCACCGGCCCGCCTTCCTCGAGGCGCTCCACGGCGACGCCGCCCGCGGCGTCTCTCCTGAACAGGAGCGGCGGCAGGTGCCCCGCGTTCACGTAGCGCAGCGTGTGGCCGTCCGCGTCGATGGATCCCCAGAACAGCGTGACGTAGCGGTTCCCGGCGGTCCGGCTGCACAGCAGTTCGTTGACGTAGGCGGCAAGTTCGGCGTGATTGGTGCCCGTCCACCGGGCCGAGGCGGCCCGCACCGCGCCGTGAATGACGCCCATCAGGATCGCCGCGGGCAGGCCCTTGCCGGCGACATCCCCGAGCACCAGGGCGACGCCGCCGTTCGACACACGGAACAGATCGTAGAAGTCGCCGCCGACCTCCGACGCCGGCGTGAACTCCACCGCGAAATCGAGTCTGCCGAAGACGTCGCTGGCCTGCGGGAGCAGTTCACGCTGGACGACCCGCGCCACGGCAAGCTGCTGCTCGACCTGGCGCGCCTGGACGTAGCGCCGGAATTGCACCGTGAGCACGGTCATCGCCGCCAGCAGCGCGGCGGCCGCGGTCAGGCTGATGGCCAGCGCGCGACGCAGGGGCCAGAACACGCCCGCCGCGCCTTCGAGATACAGCGCGATCTCGGCAATCTTGAAGCGCGGCTGGCCGCTTCCCCGCTGCTCGGCCCTGGCCGCGCGCTCTTCGGGAAACTGAAAGCGGAACGGCAGCGTGACCACGAGCACCTCGCCGCGTGAAGTGGCACGAGACTCCGAAACGTGCTGGTCCCGGCCTTCCAGGATCGACGCGATCGCGGCGGGCGGAACCGGCTCCCCGTCCGTCCCGCTCGTGCCCGCCAGCACGCGGCCGTCCTGTTCGGCCACGCGGATCCACGCCACTTCGTCCGGCCGCGCTAAGCTCACGGCCTCGAGCAGTGCCTCGAGCGCCTCGCGGCCGGCGGGAGGGTCGCTGCGCGTTGCCGCCTCGATTCCGGATACCACGTGGCCCGCATCCGCCGTCAGGTGGTCGAAGACCAGAAAACGCACGACGTACCGGAACGTATAGATCGTGTCGAGCAGCAGCAGCAAACCGAGCGCGAACCCGGCGGCCACGGCGAAGCGGAACCACCTCGCAGACTGCGGGGTCACCATGTGGGCACCATCCACCTCAGCGCATACGCCTGCAGCATGGCCAGCAGGCCCATCAACGCCGTCAGGAGCAGGCTGTGCCCGACGACGCGGCGGAAGATCTCGCCCTCGCGCCCGACGGCTCCGACGCCGGCCGCGCCGACCGACAGGTTCTGCGGGCTGATCATTTTCCCCATCACCCCGCCGGAGCTGTTGGTCGCGCCCATCAGGATCGGATCCAGCCCCGACACCTTCGCCGTGGTCGCCTGCAGCGGCCCGAACAGCGTGTTCGACGAGGTATCGCTCCCGGTCAGGAAGACACCGAGCATGCCCAGGAACGCCGAGAAGAACGGGAACAGCCACCCCGTCGACGCCAGCGCCAGCGCCATCGACGACGTCATCCCGGAGTAGTTCATGACGGTCGAAATCGACAGGATGAAGGCGATGGTCACGACGGGCAGGCGAAGCTGGGCGGCCGTGGCTCGCAACGCCGCCGTGAATGCCGACGCCCGCACGCCGCGCAGGAGCATCACGACGAACGCGATCACCCCGGCGAGGAACACCAGCGTGCCCGCCGACGCGAGAAAGTCGAGCCGGAACGTGAGCGGGTAGGGCGTGACGGCAGCGGCCACCGGCGGCGCGCGGCGGATGAGGGGCACGGGCCTGCCCTCCGACCACTCGTACGATCCGGGCCACTGGAAATCCCAGACCGGGAAGCGGAACCCCTGCGGCGCCTCCGCCGCGGACTCCCCTACCCAGGGTTCGGGGCACTGAGTGTTGCCCGGCTGGCCGCAACGCAGGAGGGCGGTCACGTTGACCGGCGGCGGGAGATCCCGGACGCCGCCGAAGTTGCCGACCTGGCCGACGAGCACGACCACGACGAGGATGCCGTACGTCGCGAACGCGCGGGCGACGCGGCCGGGAGTGTCCGCGGGTTCAGCCGCGGCGCCGGGCCCCCGCGCATCTGGTTCACTCGTGGCCGCGACGTCGCGCGGACGCCATACGCGCAGCAGCAGGGCGAGCGCGCCTATGGCGCACAAGGCTGCAATCGTGTCGGTGAGTTCCGGCCCCAGCATGTTCGAGACGGCGAATTGCGCGGCCGCGAAGCTGGCCCCCGCCACCAGCACCGCCGGGAAGACGCCGAGCATCGCGCGCCAACCCGCCAGGAGCACCACGAGATATGCCGGGATGATGAGCGAGAAGAACGGCAGCTGCCGCCCGACCATGGCCGAGAGCGCCATCGTCGTCGATTCGACGTCCCGACCCAGGATCGGCGCGAGCAGCCCCCCCAGCGTCGTGATGGGGATGCCGAGCGACCCGAACGCCACCGGCGCGGTGTTGGCGACCAGCGCCAGCACCGCCGCGCTGATGGGTTCGAATCCGAGCCCGACGAGCATCGACGCGGTGATGGCCACCGGCGCGCCGAAGCCGGCGATCCCTTCCACCAGCGCGCCGAACCCGAACGCCACGAGCAGCGCCAGCAGGCGCCGGTCCGTCGTCAGGTGCGACAGCGACCGGCGGATGACGTCGAAATCTCCGGAGGCCACCGACAGGTTGTAGAAGAACACGGCGCTGAAGACGACCCAGCTGATCGGCCAGAGACCGAAGGCCATGCCCTGCGTGAAGGCCGAGAGGGTCAGCGGCGCCGGCATGCCCCACACCGCCCACGCGAGCGCCGCTGCGGTTCCGGCCGCCGCTACGGCCGCCTGCCACGGCGGCCGGCGCAGCACGGCGAGCAGCAGCGCGATGACGAGGAGCGGCAGGGCCGCCACGACGGCCGAGGCGAAGACACTGCCGGCGACGGGATCGTAGACCTGCTGGAAGATGTCGGACACCAGGCCACCTGTTCTGGCCGCTCATTCTGTCCGCACCTTCCGCGCGGGTCAATCAGAACCCGCCCTCGACCCGCGCGGCACGATTTCGTCGCTAGCGGCCGCCGCGGTCGGGAACCGGCTTCCCGGGGTGGTCGGTGGCGTCCTCGACACCCTTGAGGATCTGCGCCTCGTAGTCCTGCCCCGCAGCAGCGAGTTCGCAAACGCTCTGCTCGGCTGCGTCGACGGCCTGCGAGAGGCCTTGCGCATCGCCCGATTGCCCGTCGCTTCCCAGTCCGCCCTGGCCTGGCTGGTCGCCGGCCGCATCCGGAGGCTCGCCGTACACATTCTGTCGCCGCGTCATGATGAACACCTCTCCCGTCGTACGCTGATCGCGCCGGCGAGGATCTCAGGCCTGTCCGTGCTCCGCTTGTGCGGGCCCGCCCTCGGCTACCATGTCTCTGCTTCGCGCGCGGAGGTCGGCGCTGTCGTCGGCGCGCCTGGCGCCCGCCCGCTTGATCGCCGAACCGAACTTCCGCCCCGCGTTCGCAGCCGATCGCGTGAGGTCGTCCCGAAGCTCCGCGCCGCGCTTCGGCGCCAGCAGCAGCGCGACCGCCGCTCCGACGGTGGCGCCGACGGCCATCCCCAACGCGACCGCACGCATGTCACGTTCAGTCATCGAACCCATGTGATGCTCCTCAGGAGAGAGCGGCCCGCCGTCGTCCCTGCCGCGAACCAGCCGGGTCGCCGGGGTCTTCCTTCGAGTCGATCATCGGTCCAGACGAGGTGGCGGCACTGTGCAATACGGCACAGCGTCGACGGCCTAGGGCACAGCGGAGCGGATTGCGGCGCGCCCGATCAACGCGCGGTACACCGCTTCCGGTGTCCGGTTGTTCGCCCGGGCGATGGCGCCAAGCGACAGCGAGGTGGCGGGCACCGCGATCCCATGCACCCGGGCGTTTCGGAGCGCCTCGGGTTCGGGTACCGACTCGCGTGCGCAGAGTTCGGCCAGCGTGAGCCGGTCGGCATCGGCGAGGGGCGGAGGCGTCACGGTGGCAAACGCGCCGTCTCTCATCGCCGTCCGAAGCGCCATCACGGCCGCCCCCGGCTGCCATTCCGCGAGCGTGCCGGCCACGATCGCGGCCATCACCGCGGAAGCGGCCAGCAGTTCGACCGTCGGCGCCACGACCCTGCCCGGCCACCCCGTGGCTGACGCCCGTTCGCGCACGTATGCCACCAGCGGCCGCCGGTTGTACCAGACGTGCACGAGGGCCACGAGCAGGAACGCGCCGACGCCGACGATGTGGACGGCCTCCCAGTGCTTCTTGTCGAGGCCGGCGACCGACCAGCCAACCCACCTGGCCAGGCTGCCTTCGGGCCGCAGGAACAGCACCACGCCCGACACCGCCGAGACGAGGAACGAGAGCAGCAGAAGGTTCGCGACGAAGCGGCGGGGACGGAATGCCGAGAAACCGAAACGCATAAGCTATCCTACACCCACCGCGTCGTGAGCGGCCCGTGTCAGGGCGCACGCCTGACGACCTGGGCGCGGGCAAGCCATCCCGATCGCGACCGCCGTCCGGCGGAAACGGCCGGAGAAGTCGATGCCGATGAGAGACGTGTGGCGGGTCCACCGGGCCGGATCACTGGGCCGGCTGAGACGGGAGACGGAAGAACTGGAGGCCCCGCCAGCGGGGCACGCCCGCGTGGCCGTGGGGGCCGTCGGGCTCAACTTCGCCGATCTCGCCGCCGGCCTGGGTCTCTACTCCGCCACGCCGAAGGGCGCCTTCGTGCCGGGCCTCGAGTTCGCGGGGACGGTGGATGCGGTTGGAGAGGGCGTTGACGCCATCGCGCCAGGCGCCCGCGTCATCGGCCTCACCCGGTTCGGCGGCTACGCCACGCACCTCAACGCCGACGCGCGATACCTCCATCCCCTTCCGGCCGGCTGGAGCGTCGCCGAGGGTGCCGCGCTGCCCGTGCAGGCGATCACGGCCTGGTACGCGACGAACGAACTGGGCGCGTGCAAGCCGGGCGACGCCGTGCTCGTGCAGTCGGCCGCGGGCGGTGTCGGGCTGAACGCGCTCGCCATCCTCCAGGGGATGGGCGCACGCGTGGTGGCCACGGTCGGCCAGGAAGGCAAGCTTGCGTTCCTCGTCGACCATGCCGGCCTCGACCGCCGCCAGATTATCGTGCGCGAGAGGCGCAGGTTCGGGCCGCAGTTGGATGAAGCTCTGCGCGCCAACGGGATGAACGGGTTTCACCTCGTGCTCGACGCCGTGGCCGGGCCGTTCTTGGAGCCGGCGTACCGGCGGCTGCTTCCGGCCGGCCGCCTCGTGATCTACGGAGCGGCCGACATGATGCCGGCCGGCACGCGTCCCAACTGGCTGAAGCTGGCCGCGCGCTACCTGACGCGGCCGCGCATCGATCCCGTCGGGATGGTCTCGGCCAACAGGAGCGTGATGGGGTTCAACCTGATCTGGCTGTGGGAGCAGGCGGATCGGCTTCCCGGTTTGTACGCCGCGCTGGCGCCCTTCATCACGCGCCCGCCGCACATCGGGCGGCGGTTCCCGTTCGCCGAGGCCCCTGCGGCCATGCGGCATCTGCAGAGCGGCGGCAGCGTCGGCAAAGTCGTCCTCGACGTCTGACCGGTGGGCCGGCCCGCGTGTGGACATCCGCCCCCCGGCGCGATCACAATTTCGGCGGTCGGTGCCGCCCCCAGGGAGAGGTTATGAGGACCCGCGCCATCGCCATCGCCCTCGCCGTCGCGCTGTCGGTCGTCACGAGCAGTGCGATCCACACGCCGGTCCGGGCCGCACAGCCTGCGAAGATCCGGATCGCCGTCGCCACCTTCTCGCACGAAACCTGCACGTTCTGCCCCGATCCCACCGGCGTCGCGGAATGGGAGTTCTACGGGCCGCCGATCACAGGGGACGCCGTGCTCCGGCAAGGCGGGTACATTCGAGGGTTCGCCGACGCGGCCCTCGAGTACGGCGGCGTCGAACTGCAGGGCATCCTGTCGCCCCGCGACGCGAAGGGCGGGTCGTCGGGAAGCTGGGTGACACGCGAGGCGTTCGACAAGTACGCGAACGGCATCGCGGAGGACATCCGGACGACCGGGCCGTACCACGGCGTGTTTCTGGCGCTGCACGGGGCGATGGCCGTGAAGGAAGTGGCGCGGCCCGAGGCGGAGATCGTGCGGCGCGTCCGAAAGGTCGTGGGCCAATCGGTCCCGATCATGGTGACGCTCGACCTGCACGCCAACGAGGATCGGGAACTGATGGACGCGGCCGACGGCGTGTTCATCACCAAGCGCTATCCCCATTACGATGCCGCGCTCCAGGGCGAGCGCGCGGCGCGCGTGATGATGCGGGTCATCCGCGGCACGTTTGCGCCGACGAAAGCCACGCGCAAGCCCGGCGTCCTCACGCCGAGCGTGTTCCAGGGCACTGGCACGTCGCCGTCGATGGAGATCATGGAGCGCGCCCGGGTATGGGAGGAGCGCACGCGCGACGCGTACGTGTCGGTGGCGTACGGCTTCGCCTACGCGGACGTGACCGACATCGGCGCGACGGTCATGGTGGTCACCAACAACAACCAGGCGCTTGCGGATCGGATCGCGCAGGACATGTCGGACTTCATCTGGAAGAAGCGCGAAGAGTTCGCCGGCAAGACGCTGCCGAAGGTCAAGGACGGCGTCGCCCAGGCCATCTCGGCGGCGCGGGCGGGCACGGTGCCGGTGGTCGTGGCCGACCACTCGGACCGGACGGGCAACTCGAGCCAGATCCTCGAGGAATTCATTCGCCAGGGCGCCCGCAGGCTCTGCGTGGCGACGATTTCCGACGAGAGGGCCATCGCCGCCATCACGAGCACAGGCAAGGTCGGCTCGCGCGTACAGGTGGCGGTCGGAGGTTGGGGCGACGCGTTCGCCGGCACGCCCGTCCCGATCGACGGGACGCTCGAGTTCCTGGGACCCTACCAGTCGCACGACACGGTGGCCGTCGTGAAATTCGGCGACGAGAACCGCCTGATCCTGACGCCGGTGCTCCACCAGGTGACCGACCCCGGAATCCTGCGCGGACTGAACATCCCGCTCGAGGCCTGCGATCTCATCATGATCAAGTCGCGCGTGCATTTCTGGCGCGGGTTCGTCGAGGACGGCCTGGCCAAGGCGGTCGTCGTCATCGACGCGCCGGGCCTCGGGCCGGCAGACGTGGCATCGATCCCCTATCAGCGTGCGCCGCGCGACATCTATCCGATCGTGAAGAAGTAGGGCGCGGCGCCGGGACACAGCCGCGGGGGTCAGAGCTGCCAGCCCTCGCGGTAGTCGCGCGTCAGGAGCGCGTTCGCCTCCGGGACGTTCGTGATCGTCGCGGCGGCGGCGTCCCAGAGCACGCGCCGGCCGCCGAGGCGCAGGGAGACGGCGGCCAGGTTCACGGCGTCGCAGATCGGCCCCGCCAGCAGGAAGTCGCCGTAGCTTGGCGGCCCGCCCTTGAAGGCCTCGATCCAGGCCGCGTCGCGCGGGGACACGCGCGGGCGGTTGTCCTGTTCCGTGCGCTGTCGCGGCGACGGCGGCGCGGGCTCCGGGATGTTGTTCGCGGCCCGGTAGGCGCGCATCTTCGCCTCGGGAATGATCTGCGGGTTCTCGGAGCGGAAGCCTCCGAGAATCCTGCCCCCATCGCCGACAAACAGCATGCCCTCTTCCGCGAGTTCCCTGTTCTCGGCCATCAGCTCCCCGGGGACGGGCGGCTTGATGCCGCCGTCGTACCAGAAAATGTCGAGCGCCGGGCGGCTGCCTTTGGCCGGGAACCGCATCCGGACGGTGCAGGCGGTCGGAAACGAATAGTCGTTCCTGATGCGCACGCAGAGGTCGTCCTTCACCTCGCACACGTGAGTGGGCGTCGACTCCACGCTGACCGGCGCGTCGAGTTCGAGCATCTGGAAGATGGGCCACAGGCTGTAGTGGCCCATGTCGGCGATCGATCCGCCGCCGAACTCGTACCAGCTGCGGAAGTTCGTGTGCGTGTAGGCCGGGTGATAGGGCCGGTCGAGCGACGGACCCAGCCACAGCCGCCAGTCGAAGCCGGGCGGCACCGGAGGCGTGCCGGCGGGAATGGCGGCGAACTGGGGCCACATCGGGCGAACCGACCAGTTGTGGATTTCCCGCAGGTTCCCGATCGCGCCGTTCCTGATCATCTCGAGCGCCTGCCTCTGCCCCGAGCCCTCGCTCGCCGGGAGGAAGTGCGTGGCCCGCTTCGCCGCGCGCGCGGCCTCGATGACGGCCCGGGCTTCCAGCACGCGGTTGGCCAGAGGTTTGTGCACGATGACGTTCATGCCCCGCTTCAACGCCGCGATCGAGATGGCCGCATGGGTGTGGTCCGGCGTCATCACCTTCACGGCCGTGACATCCTTCTCCTTTTCCAGCAGCTCCCGGAAGTCCGCGTATGCGGCGCAGCCCCGTCCCGGCTGGCCGCCGGCGAACTTCGCGTAGAACGTGTCGACAATCTCCTTGCCGACCTCCAGCCCGCCGGGCACGCCGGGCACGCCGTCGCGCCAAGCCGGGTTCTCGATGAGGCGCCTGATGCCGTCCCTGATCTGGTTCCTGCCCCACTCCAGGTAGCCGACGCCGGACCTGTCGACGTCGCAGACGGCGACCACCTCGACATCCGGGCTGGCCAGGATGCCGCCGATTTCCCGGATCGCCTGCGTGCCGAAGCCGACGCAGGCGAGCGTGATCTTGTCGCTGGGGGCCACGTACCCGGCGCCGCCGAGGACACGGCGCGGCAGGATCGTGACGGTGGCGGCGGCCGCCGCCGCGCCGGAGAGAAACTCACGCCGGTTCATTTCGGGTGACATGGTTCGGGCCTCCTCTGCGCGGAGACATTCTAACGCGCGTTCCACGATATAGTGCGCGCAGAGGACACCCGTGGCCCTGCCCGCCGTTGCGGGCCGAAGACGGGTCATGGCGGCGGTCACCGTGCTGGACTCGAAGACAGGGGAACAGACTCATGAAGACTCACCGCTTCGTCATCGCCGCGGCCGCCGCGCTGAGCCTGGCCGTCAGTTCGGTTGCGCTGGCGCAGGCTGTCAACACGCTCACGGACACCGAAAAGCAACAGGGCTGGGTGCTGCTGTTCAACGGCAAGGACTTCGACGGCTGGCGGCAGTGCAACGGCACAGCGATGCCAACAAACTGGGTGATTGAAGACGAGGCCATGAAGGTCTTCACCGGTGAAGGCAAGAAGCCGGGCCAGGGCTCGAACGGCGACGTCCTGTACGGCGTGAAGAAGTTCCGCGACTTCGAACTGTCGATCGACTGGAAGACCGAAAAGGCGGGGAACTCGGGCATCTTCTTCAACGTGCGGGAGGTGCCGGGGAAGGCCATCTACTACGCCGCGCCCGAGGTGCAGGTGCTCGACAACGTGGATGCCACCGACAACAAGATCCCCAGCCATCTCTCCGGGTCGCTCTACGACATGCTGGCGGCCGACCCGAAAACCGTGAAGCCCGTCGGCGAATGGAACACGATCGTCATCAGGGTCAAGGACGGGAAAGTCACCCACACGCAAAACGGCGTGAAGGTGGTCGCGTACACGCTGTGGACCCCCGAATGGGACGCCATGGTCCAGAACAGCAAGTTCAAGACGTTCCCCGGCTTCCTCGAGGGCATCGCCAAGGAGGGCTACATCGGCCTCCAGGATCACGGGTACGCCATCTGGTTCCGCAACATCAAACTCCGAGAACTGTAGGGAGCGGCCCGATGAAACGACGCGACTTCCTGTGCGCCTCGGGCGCGGGGTGCCTCGCCCTGCTCGGCGCAAAGCCGGTATGCGCACGGGCGCCGTCTGCCGGCGGCGCGATCATGACGGTCATCGGCCCCATTTCGCCCGCCGGATTCGGCAGCACGCTGTCTCACGAACACGTGCTGGTGGACTTCATCGGCGCGGACCAGATCAGCCGCGAACGGTACGACGCCGGCGAGGCGTTCGACGTGGCTCTCCCCTATCTGCGGCGGGTCAGGGAGCTGGGATGCCGCGGGTTCGTGGAGTGCACCCCGGCCTACCTCGGGCGTGACCCGCGTTTGCTGGAGCGCCTG
>JAWOGY010000310.1:0-3657 GCA_046496425.1 Vicinamibacterales bacterium | reverse complement strand
CGGCACCTGCCTCGATGGCGTCAAATCCGTCGAGCGAATCCAGCATCTGCAGCAGGTTGTAGGTGACCACGTCGTAGGCGTCCGCGCGAAACGCCGTCTCGAGCGCCCGGCGTGCGCCGCGTTCGTCGCCGACGCGCAGCAGGTGCAGTCCGAGCGCCGCCTGCGTCCGCGGGTTGTCGGGCTCGAGCGCCACCGCCTTCCTGGCCATCACCACGGCGTCGTCGTAGAAGTAGTTGCTGGCGGCGTGGGCGGCGACGATGCGGTAAAGGTCGCCGTAGACGGGGTTCACGGCCAGGGCCCTCGCGACGGCGGCGTCGTGATCGGCCGTGCGGCCGTCGACGTAGGCGATGGCTGCCGCGAGCGCGTGCGCCTCGGCGCTCGTCGGATTGGCGGCGAGGGCGCGCGCCAGGTGCCCCTGTGCCTCGGCCTTCCTGTCGGCGGCAAGGGCCTCGCCGGCCAGGAAAAGGTGCGCGCCGACAAGCGCCGGATCGATCTCGAGGGCGCGGCGGGCCGCCGCGGCGGCGGCCGGCGGGTTCTCGTCTGCCAGGGCCCGCGCCAGGCCGGCGTGGGCCGGGGCCCATTCGCCGTCGGCGGCGAGAGCGGCGCGGAACGAGGCGACGGCGTTGGCCGCGTCGTGGATGTCGAGGAACGACTCGCCCCACGCGACGTTCGCTGCCGCGAGGAGCGTCGGGTCCTTGGCGGCCGCGGCGACCGTCTCACGGAACAGGGCATTCGCGGTGCGCACCTGGCCCAGCGCCTGCGCGGCGCGGGCCACGCGGAGCAGGCCATCGGCCGTCGTCACGCTGCGGGAGCCGGCGGCGACCGGCGCCAGCACGCGCCGCGCTTCGGCCTTCTTGCCCTGCTGGAAAAGGATGCGTCCCCATTCGAGCGCCGCCTCGCCGGTGGGGGCCGCGGCGCTCGCCGGCGCGGCGAGTGCGGCCGCCGCATCGAAATCGCCGCGATCGGCGGCCAGTCGTGCGCGCACGGCGGCCCCCGCTTCGTCGCGATCGCCGCGGGCGCGGGCCAGTGCCGCAGCCTCGTCGCGCTTTCCGTGGGCGATTGCCCTGGCCGATGCCCGCAGGAAGGCCACCTCCGCCGAATCCTGTGCCTGAGCCGCAGCGGCAGCCTGCCGGCCTTCCGAAAAGCCCGGGGCGGCCGCCATCAGCACGGCGGCCAGCATCGGGGCGAGAGCCGAGGGCATGCGTCTTCGGCACGCAGGCCAAGCGTCAGTAGTCGACGTCCATAGTGACATGGCAACCCTGACTGCGATTGTATCCCCAGTCGCGCGGAATCCCTCTGGCGACGCCCCGATGCCGGCCCGGCGCGCGGCCCCCGCGTGCTATCCTCGCAAGAGGGACTGCAGAATCAGACGATCGCCGCCCGAACGCGCGGATCGCCTCCGGTAAACGGACGCGCTCCGGCGGCGGTATTGACTCTATTGACGGGAGATCGCAAATCCGTGTCCCTGACAGCAGGCCGCGGGTGGCCGAGGCGCTTTTCATCTGCCCGCAGGGAGGACGAGCGAAGGTCACCCGAGGACAGATGAAAACGCCTCGGACAGGACCCGCGGTCGCAGCCCGTGAGCGCATGAGGTGATCGTGTTCGACCGGCTCGTCGAACTCGTCTTCAAGTACCGCCCGGTGGTGTTCGAGCAGGGCGAACTGGGCTTCAGCCCGCCCTGGCCGGCCGCCATCGCGGTCATCGCCGTCCTTGCGGCGATGGGAGCCGCGGTGTGGGTGTACTCGAAGTCCGCACGCACGGCCGGCTGGTCCCGCGCCGCGCTGCTCGCGCTCCGCCTTTCGGCGCTCGCCGTCTTCCTGTTCGCCCTGCTCCGCCCTGTCCTCGTCGTGCGCACCGTCGAGCCGCAGCGCAACGTGGTCGCGGTGCTCGTGGACGGGTCGCGCAGCATGGACGTGGTCGACCTCGACTCCCGGCCGCGCAGCGCGTTCGTGCGAGAGGCGCTCGGTCCCTCGGGCGCCCTCCGCGCCGCCCTGGCGCGCAGGTTCTCGCTGCGGGACTTCGAGTTCGCCTCGACCGCGCGCCGGGTGGCCGACCCTGCGGCGATGACGTTCTCCGGCACGCGTTCGTACATCGGGCGCTCGCTGCAGCGCACCGCGGAAGAACTGGCGGGGCTGCCCGTTTCAGGCATCGTGCTCGTCACCGACGGCGCCGACACGTCGCGCGAGCCGATGTCGGACGCGATTCGCGATCTGAAGTCGGCGGGCGTGCCGGTGTTCGCCGTGGGCCTCGGTCGCGAGGCGCTCGACAAGGACGTGCAAATCGGCCGCGTCGATCCGCCGGCCACCGTGCTCAAAGGCGCCACGCTCGTGGCCGAAGTCGTCGTGAGCCAGTCCGGCTACGCCGGCCGCTCCGTTCCGCTCACTGTCGAAGACGAGGGGCAGGTGGTGGCGTCGCAGGACGTGACACTGCCCCCGGACGGCGAGCCGTCGACCGTGCGCGTCCGGTTCACGCTGGCCGAGCCGGGGCCGCGCGTCCTGAGCTTCAAGGTGGGCGCGCAGGACGGCGAGCAGGTGACCCAGAACAACGTGCGCCAGGCATTGGTGACGGTGAAGGATCGGCGCGAGCGCGTGCTCTACGTCGAGGGTGAGCCGCGGTTCGAAATGAAATTCCTGCGCCGGGCCGCGGCCGGCGACGCCAACCTGCAGGTGGTCATGCTGCAGCGCACGGCGGACCGCAAGTTCCTGCGCCTCGACATCGACGCGCCCGAGGACCTCGCCGGCGGCTTCCCGAAGACGCGCGACGAGCTGTTCGCGTACCGGGGCCTGGTGCTGGGCAGCATCGAGGCCTCCGCGTTCACCGCCGACCAGCAGCGCATGATCGCCGACTTCGTGAACCAGCGCGGCGGCGGCCTGCTGGCGCTCGGCGGGCGCCGCGCGTTTGCGGAGGGCGGATACGCGGGAACGGCCGTCGCCGACGTCCTGCCTGTTCAACTCGAAGACGCCAGGGCGGGCGCCGATTTCGTCGAAGAGCTCACGGTGAGCCCGACGCGCCTCGGCCAGACCCACGTCGCCACGCAGATTGCCGACACCGAACAGCTGTCGGCGGAACGATGGGCCTTGCTGCCGGCGCTGACCACAGTGAACCCTGTGCGGCGCGTGAAGCCGGGAGCGGCAGTACTGCTCGAAGGGAAGGGCGCCTCGCCCGGCGCGCAGGTGGTGCTGGCGTATCAGCGATACGGCGCCGGCAAGGTCCTGGCCATGCCCGTGCAGGACTCGTGGATGTGGCAGATGCACGCGACCGTGCCGGCCGAGGACGTGACGCACGAGACGCTGTGGCGGCGGCTGCTGCGCTGGCTGGTGGACGGCGTGCCCGACCGGGTGACGGCGGCCGTGGACCGCGATCGCGTGGAAGCCGGCGACACGATCTCCGTCACCGCAGGCGTCCGGGACGGCGGCTTCCTGGGCCTCAACGATGCGGAGGTTTCGGCGACGGTGACTGGGCCGAAGGGCGAACGACGTGACGTGCCTCTGGGCTTCGTCGTCGACCGCGACGGCGAGTACCGCGCAACGTTCGTCGCGGAAGAGGACGGGCTCTACGAAATCGGCGTGACGGCCACGCGCGACGGCACGCCGGTGGGCACCGACACGACATACGTCCGCGCCGCGCCGGACGATGGCGAGTACTTCGACGCGGCGA
>JAWOGY010000248.1:0-5931 GCA_046496425.1 Vicinamibacterales bacterium | reverse complement strand
TATCCCGGATCCGCTCGTGCACCGCCTCGAGGGGCAGGTCGTACTTGAGCAGGCGCTCCGGATCGACCACCACCTGGTACTCCTGGAGGTATCCCCCGAAGGAGTTGACCTCGGTCACACCCGGCACGCTCTTGAGGAGCGGCGTCACCACCCAGTCCTGGAGCGTGCGCAGACGGGCGAGATCGTCCACGGCGTCCAGCCTGGGCATGCCGGGCTTCGGTTCGAGCGTGTACTGGTAGATCTCGCCCATGGCCGTCGCCACCGGCCCCATCGTCGTCTCCACCCCCGCGGGGGCCTTGCGCGCCGCTTCGGCGAGCCGCTCGAACACGAGCTGCCGCGCGAAGTAGATCTCCACGTCGTCGTCGAACACCAGCGTGACGACCGAGATGCCGTACTTCGTGACCGACCTCATCAGCGCGAGGCCGGGCAGGCCGCGCATCGCGCTCTCGATGGGGTAGGTGACGAATTGCTCGATCTCGAGGGGCGAGAGGCCCGGCGCCGCGCTGACCACCTCCACCTGGATGTTGGTGACGTCCGGGAACGCGTCGATCGGGATCGTGCGGACCGCCCATGCGCCCGCGGCGATGGTCACCGCCACCAGGAACATGACGGCCGGGCGGTTGCGAAGCGACCACGCCATCAATCGTTCGATCATGTCTGCTCCCCCGCGACTCCTCGCAGGCGCCGGCGCCGGGTGCGCTGCCCCGGGCGCGGCGCTATTCGCCCGCCAGCGACGACTTCAGCAATTCGGCCTTGAGGGTGAACGCGCCGGCGACCACCACGCGCTCGGACCCGTCGAGGCCCTTCAGAATGACGCGCCGCTCGCCCGCGCGTTCGCCTGGTTCGACAGGCCGGACGGCAAAGCGGTCCGGGGCGGTGCGGACGAACACCACGGGTTCGCCGTTGATGGTCTGCAGCGCGTCGGCCGGCAGCGTCAGCACCTCGCGCGTGCCGGCGGCCCCGGCCACCTCGCCCTGGACGAACATGTTGGGCTTGAGCAGCAGGCCGGTGTTCGGGACTTCGACGCGCACCTTGACGGTCCGCGACCTCTCGTCCACCACGTCGCCGACGTGGAGAATCCGGCCGTCCCACGTCCGGCCGGCGTACACCGACGTCCGGAGGCGCACCCGTTGACCGGCGGCAAGGTGCGGGAGGTCCGGCTCCCGCGCGTCGAGCGCGGCCCAGAGCGTCGAGAGATCGGAGACGGTGAACAGCGCCCGGTCCGGCAGAATGTGCTGGCCCGCGATGACATCCCGCGCGATGACGCGGCCGGCGACGGGCGAGGTCAGCTGCAGGTAGGGGGCGGCCAGCTCATCGCGGACGACGCCCTCTCCTGGCTGCCGCGCGCGCCGCAGCAAGGCATCGACTGCGGCCTGATCCAGCCCGAACGAGTGCAAGTTCGATTCGGCGACGGCGGCCTCGGTGCGTGCCTGCTCGAAATCCCCTTCGCGCCGCGCAGCTTCCTTCTGGTCGATGGCTTCCTGCCGGAGCAGGCTGCGCGCGCGCTCCCATTCGCGAGCCGTGAGCTCCGCGCGCGCCGCGGCCTGGAGGAACGACGTCTTTGCCTGCGCGAAGGCCGGAGCGTGAATGGTGGCCAGCACCTGTCCTTTCCGGACCGCGGCCCCCAGTTCGGCGCCGAGCGACACCACCTGGCCCTCGAGCAGCGACGACACCTGGGCCGTCTGCCGCTCGTTCAGCCGCAGGACGCCGGGCAGGCTGATGGTCGCAGCCACGGCGCTCCGCTCGGGCCCGGCCGTCGTGATGCCCCATTTTTGCTGGAGGGCGGGCGTCACCTGGATGGTGCCGTCCCGGACGTCGGCCCGCGATGCGGCCGTGCCGGCGGCCGCGTCGGGCGGCGGCTCGGCGGTACCGGGGCGGCTGCACCCGGCAAGCGGCAGCGCCAGCGGGAGTGCCAGCGCAGCCGCGATCAGGGAGGTCCTCAGCAAGTCCACGCGTGACGGGAAGAACCGTGCGATGTACATCACCATCCCCTATGGCCGGCGGGGCTGTGTTACCCCGAGGGCCGCCTCGAGTTCGAATACGCTGACGCAGTAGTCGAACAGCGCGCGGTGCTCGGCGCGCTGGGCGTCGCGCAGCGCGCGCTGTGCGTCGAGATAGTCGATGAGCGTGGACGCGCCGGCCCGATAGGCCGCCAGCACGATGTCCCGCGCCTCGCGCGCGTTCCTGACGTACTCGTTCGAGATGAAGGACACGCGCTCGCGGCTGTTGTCGACGGCGTTCCTGGCGAGCTGGACCTCGAGCTCGGCGGCAGCCGTCACGGCGGCGGTCCGGCTGGCCGCCAGGCTGCGCTCGGCGGCCGCGCGCGAGCGGCCGCTCTCGTTGCGGTTCCAGAGGGCCAGCGGAATCGTGGCGCGCACGACCACGGCGTTGGTGCCGAAATCGCGCTGCCAGCCGCCGCCGAGGGAGAACGGCGGAATGCGGAGCGCGTGCTGGAGGTTGGCGTCCGCCTCCGCGCGCTGCTCGCCGAGCCGCAGCGCCTGCAGATCCGGGCGCGCGGACACGTCCCGGGACGCCGGGTCCGGCGCGACGGATGGAAGCGCGCCGGAGTCGGGCAGGGTGTCCGCCGCGTCGAAGGGCTGGTCCAGCGGCCGCACGCCGAGAAGGGCCAGCAGACGGCTGCGCGTGTTCGCGAGCGCGAGTTGCACCACCCGGGCCTCGTCGGCGAACCGGTGCCGCTCGACCTGCAGCCGCCGGAGCTCGACACCGGACAGCTCGCCCTCCTCGAAGCGGGCGCGATTGATCGACAGCATCCGGTCGATGTCCTCCAGCGTGGCTTTCGCGGCCTCATCGTCCGCCTCCGCGAGGACGACGAGGAAGTACGCGCGTTGGACCTCGAGCCTGAGGCGGCGCAGGACGTCGAGGCTTTCGGCCGCTGACGCCTGGACGCCGAACTGCGCCGCCTCGTTGCGCCAGCGCCGGCGATCGCCCGGTTCAAATTCCTGATCAATGGCGATGGTCAGTTCCTGGTTGTCCAGGAACGGCGGCAAGTTGGACTCGAAGAGCGGGTAGCCCCGGAATTCCACATCGAGGGACGGATTGGGGCGTTTGGGCGCGCCGAGAGCGTCAGCTTCGGCCACGGCCACCCGTGCGCGTGCCTCGAGGATCGCAGGGCTTCTGGACTCGGCGAGACGGACGGCCTCGTCCAGCGTGAGGCGCGCGGGCACGCGGGCGGTGTCGGCCTGGCCCGGCGTGACCTGGGCGGCGGCGGGCCACGAGAGCGCGGCGGTCAGCACGAAGGCGGCAGCGAGACCTCTCATGTCGTTTCCTTGCATACACCGGGATCAGCACCTGAATGCGGCGGCGCATGCACACCGCAGGATGGGGAGGTGAACTCGCACCAACAAACTCGGGGCGTCGAGCGCACGGAATCGGATTGCGGGCGAGCAGCTACGCCGGGAGCTGAGGAGGGTGATCGAGCGCGGAAGGAAGCCGGAGGAGATGTCCAGGCGGGGTTTCGAATACGGTGCCGATCTTGCGGAACGGCTCGTCCACCACAGACAGATCCGCGCCGGTCGAGAGCCCGTGGCAGAAGCAGTGGTCGGGATGGAGCGCCGCCCGAGGGTGGCCTGAACCGTCAGGCGAGTCCGGCGCGGCGACCGACGATGCTGCCGCGCCCAGGGCGAGATGCGAATCCAGCACGCAGGTATGGACAGCCGCCAGGTCGAGGGCGATCAGCACGAGCAGCAGCGCGGTCGCGGAACGCAGAACTTGTCGGCTGGGCATGGCAAATAGACGGGGTGGTCGACGTCGGGCCCGGGATTCGGGATGGACGCGTCGCGTCCGAACCCCGAGTCCCGAGCCCCGAGTCTTCTACTTCTTGGCCGCCGGCATAATGGCGTCCCAGGCCGTCTGCATCCAGTCGACGGCGGCCTTCACGGCGGCGCCATGCTCCAGCGCGCCCTTGATGTCGCCGGCGTTGAACGCGTCGGTGGCCTTCGTCCAGGTGGCCGATACCTCGGCCATCTTGGCCTTGACTTCCTCGACCCGCTCAGGCGTCGCCGTCTTTGGCAGCCTCTTCGACGCGACGAGGTCGTCGAGCTTCTTCTGCCAGTCGGCGACCAGGATGGGCATGTCCTTCGACAGCACGTTCCACTCGGCCATCAGTGTTTCCTTCTTGGCCGCGGCCGCCGTGCCCACTTCGGTGGCCTTGGCGGGGAGGTCCTTCGCCGCAGCCAGCGCTGCCGCGTAGTCGCCCTTGTCGAAACTGGCCTTTGCCGCGGCTGCGGCGTCGGTCAGTGTCTGGAACTGATCGGGCACGAACTTCTGCGCGTCCGGCGCCACGTTCGCGATCGCCTCGTCGGCGGCCTTCAATGCGGCCTCGGCCGGGCCCTTGCTGCAGCCTGCCACGAGCAACGGAAGCACCATCAATCCCACAACCAACAGTTTGCGCATGTCACACCTCGGATGAGTAGCCACGGGGGCAGGAGTACAACTGCGCATCATAACACCAGGCGCTGGGGGCTGTGGAAAGGCGAAAGGCGAGAGGCGAGACGGCCCTCTCGCCCCACGCCTAATACCTCTCGCCTTCTACCGGCTACCTGATGATCGTCGCCTTCACCTCGAGCGTGACCTTCCGGTCGGTCAGCGGGTCGGCAGACTGGCAGAGGATCGTCGACACGCCGTCGTTCAGGAGCGCCGTCACACTCTGCGTCATCGATGTCTTGCCGGCGGGGAGGTCCGGCCCCGGCGCTTCGCTCAGCAACTGGTATTCGAGCGAGGCACGCAACCGGATCTTGGTGCCCTCGATGGTAGGGTACGCGTCCACCGACAGCGGAACCGTGGTCCAGGCCTTGTTGCGGGGCACTTCGGCATTCGTGCGGATCCGGCCAGACTCGCCGTCAGCCACATTCATCATGACGGTCTTCCTGACCGGCGCAGCCGTGCCAATCTGGTCCATCACGGTGAATTCCAGGCGGAGGTTCAGCAACTGGCCCCGGACGTGCCGTGCCTCGGCCGGAGCCGGCGCCTCGCCCGTCGTCGCACGCGCCGGTCGCGGAGCCTGCGGCGATCGTGGTGCGGCCGGTGCCTGTGGAGCGGCAGCCGCCGCGGGCGCAGGGGGTGCGGGTGGAGTTGGCGGTACAGGCGGCGCCTGGCCGAAAGTCGCAACGTCTGAGGGCGCGGCTGCCGGCGCGGCTGCAACCGCCGTGCGCGCCCCGGGGGCAGGCGCCGTGGTGGTCTGCGCAGCGGCGAGCGTCGCAGTCGAGGCGGCGAGGGCGATGACGGGAACAACCCAGCGAACGTTCATGGCTACTTCTCCTTCTTCGGGTCGGCGGATTGGATGTCATGCGAGCCCGGGTCCAGGCTCGGGATCTCGATAGAGGGCATCTCGGTAATCTGCGTGATTTCCACGTCGGCGATGTGCAGCGGCGCGGGTTCGACGGCGGCAAATCTCAGCGGCTCGATCTCGGCGAGTGCCGGCACCGCATTGAAGTCCGCGGCGGCCTCGTTCCCGGCGGGCCGTACTCCCTGCGTTGCCGCTGCACGGCTGGTGCGCACGGCAACCGCGGGCGCGACGTCCGACGAGGCCGCCCCACCTGCAGGCGCCGGGGATTGAGCCGCGGCACGTTCCGGGCCGGGCGACGCTGGCGAAGGCACGGCAGACCACTCTCCGGAGGTGGTCGCCCGGGCTTCATGCGGTGCCGGAACGGGCCGGGCGACCCAGACGGCCGTTGCGACGGCCAGTACGACGGCCGCGGCCGCGCCCGCCCAAACCCATCGCGGAACACCGGGAGAGGAGCGGCGCCGTTCCGACTCGATACGCTCGAGTACGCGGCCCCGCAGGGCCCCCGACGGCTCGCCCTCCGTCATCTCCCGGGCGACGGTATCGATGGCCTCGTCTAGGTCGGCCGAAGGGGTCCCTGTTGTCTGCGTGCTGCCGGAGTTCATGTCTTTCGTCCTGACCAGCGCCTA
>JAWOGY010000124.1:0-14820 GCA_046496425.1 Vicinamibacterales bacterium | reverse complement strand
GCAGAGCCGCCATCTTCGCCATGATCTGCGGGTCGTCGGGCAGCATGGCGAGCGCCTTGCTGTAATGCTCGAGCGCCTGGCCATCCCGCCGCTGGATGGCGTAGATCTCGCCGAGAAACCTGTGGGCATCGATGTCGGCCGGCCGGAGCGCCAGGGCGGCGTCGAGTTCAGCCGCCGCCTGTTCAAACCTGGACTGCTGCGCGAGCACTGACCCGAGCCTCACGCGAGCGACCGGATCGTCCGGCGCGAGTTCGACGGCCCGCCAGAGCTGGGTCTCGGCGTCTGGCAGCCGGCCGGCTCTGGCCAGCGCTTCGGCATACGCCACCCGCGGGCGCGGGTCCACCGGCCGTTTCTCCACCGTGTCCGCCCACAGGCCCTCGGCGCTCGCGTACACGGCGTTCCGCGCGAACGTGACGGTGCCGAGCGCGCCCGCGGCAACCAGCACTGCCACGGCCGCCGCGCCAGCCGCAGACCGCGTCCAGCCCCCCATCAGCCGCGTGACAGCCAGGTGCGCGCCTATGACGATGGCGACAGTGAGCGAGGCGAGGGGCAGGTACATCCGGTGCTCGGCCGCGACCTCTGTCACAATCGGCAGCACGCTCGACGAAGGCGCGAGGATCAGGAAGAACCACGCACCGACGAACGAGGCCGGGTGGCGCCTCCAGACGCCGATTGCCGTGAGAGCGGCGGCAGCTGCCAGCACGGCGGCCTGCCACGCCATCCACAGCGGCACCGGAGCGAGCGGCCAATCGTAGAAGAAGACCAGCGGCGACGGATAGAGCGCGAGCCGCAGGTAGTGCACCACCACCTCGGCCTGCGTCCGCAGGTACACCCAGATCATCGCGGGCGACAGATCGACCGACGGCCCGCGGAACTCCCGCGACACAAGGTACGCGAGCAGCAGCCAGCTTGCGGCCAGCGCGCCGACGAGCCCCCAGCGTAATTCTGCCGGCCGGCCTTTCTCCGGCGCGCCGAAGAGGTAATCCCACAGCGCCACCATGACGGGCGCGGTCACCATGGTCTCCTTCGTGCCCATTCCGGCCGCGCACGAGGCGATGGCCGCCGCCGCCCACCATCGTCGTCCGGGGCCATCGGAAGCCCGGATGGCGCAGTAGAGCGTCAGCAGGTAGAAAAGCCCCATCAGGGATTCCACGCGCTGGACGATGTAGGTGACGGCCGAGGTGTGGAGCGGATGGACGACCCAGAGGAGGGCGACGGCAAACGCCATCCACGGCGCGACGGCTTCGAACCGCTTGCGCAGCCGCGGGCTCAGCAACGTCCGCCTGACGACCCCGAACAGGGCGAGCGCGGCGGCGAGGTGGATGAAGAGATTTCCGGCGTGGAACGGCGCGGGCTCGGCGCCCAGGGCATAGCTCACCGCGAACGACAGGTTGGCGACGGGCCGGCCCGCGACGGTGGACTCGGATGGAGGCGAGAGCGGAACGGAGAGCGGCCACAGTGTCCGGATGCTCGGGTTTCGGACGATTGCCCGCACGTCGTCGAGGAGGAAGACGCCGCCGAAGCTGTTCGAAGAGGCCCAGGCGCCGGCCGCGAGGATGACGGCCATGAGCGCAAGCGTGAGGAACCGCTCACGCGGCCGGCGTGAGGCGGCCCTCGGGGGAGTCTTGGCCGGGCGGGTCTTGCGTGCCCGGGGGGCACGCCTGGTGGCGCTCACAGGCAGAGTCCCAAAAAGAAGCCCCGCACGCCGTGAGGCGTGCGGGGCCTGAGGTGACCGAGGGGGATACGCCCCCGGCGGCGCAACTCTAGAAGATGAACTTCACGCCGAAGCGACCCGCCAGCGAGCCCTGGAATCCGCTGTCCTTCATGAACAGCGGGTTCTGGACGATGCCCTGCTCCTTGATGAGCTGGTCGATGCTGACGCCGTTCGCGTAGAACGACTGCTCGTTGAAGAGCACGCCGTTCGAGTCCTGGTAGGCGATGGAGCGGTTGGTGGCCGTGCTCTGGTCGAACAGGTTCAGCACGTTCAGGCTGAACTGGAGGCGCCTGCCCCCGCCCATCCGGAACTCGTGCTGGACGAAGATGTCGGTCTGCGAGTAGACCGGCATGCGGCCGTCGCTGCCGCGGCCCTGGTACTGCATCGGGAAGTTGTTCGGCGGAATGACCGAGATTTCCCGCGTCACGGGGATGCCGCTCGACGCGTAGAAGTTGACGCCGAAGCTCGTGCCGAACGGGAAGATGTACAGGCCCTGCGCCTTGAACTGGTGCGGCCGGTCCGTCGCGAGCAGGCCGTACTCCGCTTTACCGGTCTCATTGAACATCATGAGCGGGTAGTCGAACGCGCGGCCGACGTTCGGGGCCAGGCGGCCGTTTTCGTCCGACTGCGAAAGCCCGGAGTAGTTGCCGTAGAGGCGGCTCCACATGTAGCTCGTGCGCAGCGACCAGTTGTTCGCGAGGAGCTTGTTCCACACGAACTCGACGCTGTCGTAGTCGCGCTTCGCTTCCGGGTACGGCGGCGTCGTGTACGTGTTGCCCTCGACGTCGTACACGTTCTTCGCGAGGCCGAAGCCGGGGTTGGCGATGAGGTAAATCTCGTTCTGGTCGGCGTCGAGCAGCCCGACGTCCTCGATGCCGTAGTCGAGCTGCTTGTGGACGTAGCGCACGCCCACGGCCATCGTCGCGCTCAGCTGGTGGTCCAAGCCGAACGACACTTCCTGGCTCTTCATCGGCTGGAGATCAGGCTCGACGTAACCAGCCCCAACGCCGACGTGCCGGAAGTCGATCGGCCCGCGGATGAGCGTGCCCGCGCAGGGGTTGGAATTGTCGGCCTTCGGGCCGCCCGAGCACGGTGCCATCAGCGTGTTGTAATCGTAGGTGTCGAGCGTGTAGTAGTACTCGAGCCACTTGTCGCCGCCCCACGAGCCGCGCGGCATCGACAGTTTGAAGATGTCGTAGAAGATGCCCCACGATCCGTAGGCCTTCCACTTGCCGTCGCCCTTGAGGTCGTAGGCGAAGCCGGCGCGCGGCGCGAGCTTGTCACCGTAGCTCCACTCGATGCCGTACTCGGGAATCGTCGGGTCTCCCGTGACGTAGGTCGGGACCTTCTCCCGCTCGGTGCGGATGCCGGCGTTGATGGTCAGCTTGTTGTTGACCGTCCAGGCGTCCTGGAAGAAGAGCCCGATGTTGTTGGTGCTGACGCTGCCGTTCGTCGTGAACCCGCGCGACGGGTCGGATCCATTGCTGCGCACCTGGTAGTAGCCGTAGGCGCCGCGCTGGCCGCTGAGAGCCACGTTCCACTGCAGCCGGATCAGGTTCATCTGCTCGCCCGACAGCACTTCGTTGCCGACGCGGTCAACCTGCACGCCGCCCTTGAAGGTGTGCTGACCGGCCGCGTTCACGTAGAACGTGGCATCCGTCTGGAAGTAGGCCCGCGTGCTCTTGTCGAACTCAACTGAGTTGTTCGTAAACACGTTCGAGAAGCCCGACGCGTGCTGGAATTCCGCCGGCACGCCGGCCTGGCCCACGTTGCCGCGGCTGTACAGGTAGCGGAGCTCGTTGGGCACCCCTGTATCGTTGGTGTCCTGGAGGTAGTAGCCGCCGCGGAACCCGAAGTAGAGGCTCGGCGTGGCCACCCAGTCGAGGTTGGCCGACAGCGACCAGTTCGGATAGGCCGTGTCGTAGTCGAGCAGAGCCAACTGCGACGTCGTGCCCGCCTGCGCAGGAAGCCTGCCCTCCGTCTTGCTCCAGCTGTTGTTGTACGACACGCGCGTGCGGATGTTGTTGCCGATCTGCGCCGTCGTGTTGGCGGAGATGTACTGGACGTTCTGCTTCTGCTCCACATCCGTAAAGTTGCTGGAGTTCGGGTTGCCCGAGGTCTCCGCGTTGACCGTCCGCGTGGTCGTGATCAGCGCCGGTTGGTAGGCGCCGAAGAACCACATCTTGTCCCGCACGATCGGGCCACCCAGCGCGACGCCCGGCTCGAACCGGTTGTAACCGTCCTCGGGGTAGGTCTGGTACTCGGCAATCGAGTTGTCGAGCACGCCGCGCCGGAGGACCGGCCGGTTGCTCGTCTCGAGCGCGTCGCCCGTCCAGTTGAACAGCGCGTTGCCGCGGATGTTGTTCGAGCCGCTCTTGGTCACGACGTTCACGACGCCGCCCGTTGCGCCGCCGTACTCGGCCGTGTAGCCCGACGACTTCACCTGGACCTCTTCGACGAAGTCGGCAATCACGTTCTTGCCCGACGTCCCGTTGAAGATGTTCGTCGTCTCGATGCCGTCGATGATGTAGCGGTTCTCGCCGGCGCTCGCGCCGTCAATCGAGAGGCCGCCCAGCTTGCTCTCGCTGTTGGCGCCCGGCGCCTGGGTGACCAGCGTGGAGAAGTCGCGGCCCTTCGGCAGCAGATCGATCTGCTCGTTGCGGATGCTCGTGCTCCGCGCGCTCTGCTTGACGTCGACCAGCGGCGATTCCGCCGTCACCTGGACGCTCTCGGCCACGCCCGCGATGGCCAGCGTGAAGTCGACCTTCTTGATCTGGCCCAGCGTCAGGGGCACATCCGGCTGGCTGCCCGTGTTGAACCCCGCCAGCGTCGCCGTCACGTCGTACGTGCCGGACGCGAGCGACGGGAAGCGGTAGACGCCGTTGGAGTCGGTGACGGCCGTCATGACCGTGCCGACGTTCTCGTTCCGGGCCTCGATGGTGACGCCAGGCATCACCGCGCCGGTGGCGTCCTTGACGACGCCCTCGATCGACGCGCGCTGCTCCTGTGCAACCGCCGGCATGGCCAGCGCGAGCATCAGGAACGCGAGCGCGATGTTCCTAAAACGCATATCCTGTCCTCCTCAAAAAGTAACCACTGACATCTCGTACAGGCTCACGGGCGTGAAGGCTTGTGCCCGACCTGTACCAGCCCCTCTATAAGCACGCGGGGTGCCAACAGGGGAGTATCTGTTAAGTGGTTGGCGAGTGTCAACTTGCGGCCTTCGATTTTGCGCGGATGGGGGCTGAATCCACGCCCTTGGACGCTTGCGATCCAAACGAATGGATATTCGGTTGATTCTGCTTGATTCGGTCAAATGACCAAAAGCGATGATTCGGCGTCTGGCGTATGCAGGTCGCCCGGGACGGGCGGTGGTGCTAGACTCGTCCCCGATGTCCTCAGCCTCGAAAAAGTGGGCCGCGGGCCTGTTCGCCGCAGCCGCCATCGCCACCGCAATCGTCTATTTCCTTCGCCCGGGCCTTTTCCAGCCGACGGCCGGCCGCGTGATCGTTGTCGGCCTCGACGCCGCCGACTGGCAGCTTCTCGACGGCTATGGCGCCGACGGGACGATGCCCAACCTTGCGCGGATGGTGCGGGAGGGCCGCTCGGGAATCCTCAGGACAATCCAGCCGCCCCTCTCGCCGCTGGTCTGGACGACTATGATGACCGGCACGAGTCCCCTGCAGCACCGGATCCTCGACTTCACGAGGTTCAACCCGGTGACGGGCGTCCGGGAGCCGATCACCTCCGACGAGCGGCTCGAGAAGGCGGTGTGGGAAATGGCCGGCGACGCCGGCCGCGACGTCGCCGTGCTGGGCATGTGGGCGACGCACCCGGCCGAACCGGTGCGCGGCCTGATGGTGTCGGAGCGCCTGTTCGCGATTCTCAATCGCGAAGAAACGCCGCAGGGAGTCGTGTCGCCGGCGGAGGAACAGGCCCGCGTCGTCGCGGAGCGGGGGAAGGTCGAGAACGAGGTCGCACTCGCTGGCATGCAGGCGTATCTGCCGTGGCTGACGAAGGCGGAGTTCGACTATCTCGAAGGAGGCGGCGACCCGTACCTGCATCCCGTAACGATGCTCCGGCGCATCCTTATCGAAACGCGGCTCTACCACCGGCTCGCGCTCGACTGGGTGCGGCGGAAAAGTCCGGCGCTGACCATCGTGTACTTCGAGGGGACCGATACCATCGGCCACGTCTTCGCGCCCTTCACGCCGCCGCGCCTGCCGGGCATCGACGCGAAGGACTTCCAGCGCTACCAGGACGTGCCGCGGCGCTATTTCAAGGAAGTCGACGGCATGCTCGGCGAGTACCGCACGCTCGCGGAGGAGACCGGAGCCGCGCTGCTCATCGTGTCCGACCACGGGTTCCTGTGGCACGAAGGGCGGCCCGAGGTCAGCGGCATCGCCGGGGCGACCGCCGCGCTCTGGCATCGCGAGGAGGGCATGTACGCGCTCTGGGGCAAGGGCATCGAGCCTGACGCGAAAAAGGGCGAGGGAAACGTCGGGCAGGTGGCGGCGACCATCATGGCCCTGCTGCGCCTCCCCCGGGCGGCGGGCACGGAGGGGCCGGCCCTCGCGGGCATCGACGAGGTACTGCCGGCGCGCAATTACGGGCCGCGTTCCGCCCGGTTGATGGCCCCGAGCGACACCGGGCCCGCCGGCGATGCGGTCGAACGCCTCAAGGCGCTCGGGTACGTCGGGAGCAACGAGCCGGCCGCGCGTCCCCAGGACGCCGGATCGGGCTCGCGCACGCCCGGGTCGTTCACCAACGAGGGCCTGCTCCTGCTCGATGGCGGCAAAACCGCCGAGGCCAAAGCGGCGTTCGAACAGGCGCTCGGGCTCGACCCGAAAAGCGCCGCCGCCAAGTACGCCCTCGCGTCGCTGCTCGAGAAGGAAGGGCGCTCCCCGGAGGCCGACGACCTGCTGCTCGGCGCGCTCGCCGACGGGCTCGGAGAAGGGCCCAGGCGCGTGGAGGAGATCGCCGCCGCGGCACTGCGGCAGGGCGACGCGGCTCGGGCGATGAAGCTGCTCGATGGGGCAGTCGCGACGTTGCCGGAGGATCCCCGCCTCCGGCTGACGCGCGGGCGCATCCGCCTCCAGAACCGCGACTGCCGGGGAGCACTCGACGACTTCGACGCCGCCCGCCTGGCCCTCCCCGGCTCTGCCATGGCGCACGGCCTCGCGGGCTCGGCCCTCATGTGCCTCGGCCGGCCCGCCGAAGCCCGCCGCGCGTTCGAACAGTCGCTCGCGCTCGACCCCAGCCAGACGCGCCTGCGCGAACTCCTCGCCCGCGACCGCTGAGCGGTTGGGGTCAGAGTCGGATCTGACCCCACCTCACCCGCCCGTCGGCTATCATTCCCCGCATGTACCCACTGGTGAGTCGGCGTCTTGTCGCGGCGGCGGTGGTTGTCCTCGTGCTCTGCGGCGCCCCGGCTGCGGCGCAACTCTCGGCGAACATGCAGGACATCCTGCGCCGGATTCACACGACACAGGAATTCGGCGCCGGCGGGCGCGGGGCGGGCGCCGGCGGGCGATGGGTGGATGGCGGCGCGGGCTACGCCGCCGTGGAGCGGGCGCCCGACGGCGCCGCGGAGCTTGTCCGCTACGACACCGCCACCGGCCGCCGCGACGTCTTGATGACGGCCGCGCAGTTGACGCCGCCCGCCCTCGGCAAGCCGCTCCAGGTCGCCGACCACGCCATGTCGGCCGACGGCCGGCGGATGCTCGTCGCCACCAGCGGCCGGCCGACGATGATCCGGAAGACCGCGTACGAGTACTGGACCCTCGACAAGGCGAGCGGCGAGTGGCGCAAGCTCGGCGGCGGCATCGAGGGCGGCCTGCTGTACGCGAAACTGTCGCCCGACGGTTCGCGCGCGGCCTACGTCCGCGGCAACAACCTGTTCGTCGAGGACCTGCGCACCGGCGCGACGACGGCGCTCACGAGCGACGGGTCGCCGATGATCATCAACGGCACCTCCGACTGGGTGTACGAGGAGGAGCTTGGCCTGCGCGACGCCTTCGCGTGGAGCCCCGACGGCCGGCGCATCGCCTACTACCAGTTCGACCAGACCGGCGTGCCTGAGTTCACGCTCATCAACTACACCGACTCGCTTTATCCGTCCATCACCAGGTATCCGTATCCGAAGGCTGGCCAGACGAATGCCGCGGTGCGCATCGGCGTGGTGGAAGCGGCAGGCGGGCCCACCCGGTGGATGAATATCCCCGGCGATCCGCGCAACACCTACGTCGCCCGCATGGACTGGGCGGGCAGTGCCGACGAACTCGTGCTGCAGCACCTGAACAGGTTGCAGAACACGAACACCGTGCTCCTCGCCAGCGCCGCGACCGGCGAGGTGAAGACGATGTTCGTCGATCGAGACGAGGCGTGGGTGGACTACAACGAGACGTTCAGGTGGATCGACGAGGGACGCCGGCTGCTCATCGAGAGCGAGCGCGACGGCTGGCGGCACGCGTACGCCGTGTCGCGCGACGGCGACGCGCGGCTCATCACGACCGGCGCGTTCGACATCCTCTCGATCGCGGGCATAGACGAGGCGGGCGGCTGGCTCTACTACATCGCGTCGCCGGCGAACGCCACGCAGCAGTTCCTGTACCGCTCGCGGCTCGACGGCAGCGGCCAGGCCGAGCGCGTCACGCCGGCGGCGGCGAGCGGCACGCACACCTACAACCTGTCGCCCGATTGCCGCTGGGCGTTCCATAGCGACTCGCGCTTCGACATGCCCGGCCAGTCGGATCTCGTTCGCCTGCCCGACCACGCCGTCGTCCGCGTCTTCTCGGACAACGCGGCGCTCAAGGCGAAGGTGGGGCCCATGCTGGCCGGCCGCACCGAGATGCTGCAGGTGGACATCGGCGGGGGCGTTGTCCTCGACGGCTGGATCATCAAACCGCGCGCGTTCGACCCGTCGAAGAAGTACCCGATCGTCGTGTACGTGTACGGCGAGCCTGCGGGCACGACCGTCACCGACAGCTGGGGCGGCAGCAACCGCGTGCTCCTGGCCGCGCTGGCCGATGAAGGCTACCTCGTCGCAAGCTTCGACAATCGCGGCACGCCCTCGCTGAAGGGGCGCGCGTGGCGGAAGGTGATCTACGGTGCGGTGGGCGTGCTGGCGTCGCAGGAACAGGCGGCCGCGCTCAGGGCTCTCGCCGCGTCACGGCCGTACGTGGACTTGTCGCGCGTGGCGGTGTACGGGTGGAGCGGCGGCGGGTCGATGACGCTCAACCTGATGTTCCGCTCGCCCGAACTCTACAAGGTCGGCGTCGCGGGCGCGCCGGTGCCCGACCAGACGCTCTACGACTCGATCTACCAGGAACGCTACATGGGCCTGCCGCAGCAGAACGCCGAGGGCTACCGCACCGGGTCGCCCATCACGTACGCCGAAGGGCTCCGGGGCAAGCTGCTCGTCATCCACGGCACCGGCGACGACAACGTGCACTTCCAGGGCACCCAGCGCCTGCTCAACCGCCTGATCGAACTGAACAAGCAGTTCAGCTTCATGGAGTACCCGAACCGCCGCCACGGCATCTCGGGCCTGCACATCGACACGCTGCGCTGGGAGTTCATCACGACCCATCTGCCGGCGGGGCCTCGCTAGGGGCAGGCGCCAGAGTCAGTATTGGACGCCGTAGTCTGCCCAAGGGCCGACTTCCGTTCTCCGGAGACATGCCTGCCAGTGTCTTAGCGCCACCTAAGTTGCCGCCGGTCAGCTACTTGCCGCAGATTCACGGACCGACCGCCACAACGTAGCTTCTGGCTTGGCGATTGCACGGAAAACCAGATCCAAACCGGAGAAGCTGCAATGAAAATGTCGACCAACTCCAATCGGACCCTTGCCGTCGCGTTGTTGGCGGTTGCTTTCGCAGCGATGTCGTCCGCCATGGCGCAGGCGGGGCCGATCACGTACACGGCCGTCCTCAACGGAGCGAACGAGACTCCGCCAATCGCCTCGCCGGGCACTGGGTTCGCGACGGTCGTGTATGACGATGTCGCACACACGATGCTGGTGAGCGCCACGTTCCAGGACCTCCTCGGCACGACTACGGCCGCGCACATCCACGCCGCGACGGCTGTCGCCGGGACGGGCACGGCGGGCGTCGCCACGACGACCCCCACCTTTCCGGTCGGCGTGACCTCCGGGAGTTACTCCAGCCTGTTCGACCTGACGCTGGCGTCCAGTTACAGCTCAGGCTATCTGAACAACGCGATCAATCTCGGGAACGTAACGACTGCAGAAGCGTCACTCGCCCAAGCCCTGGTCGACGGCACAGCCTACTTCAACATCCACACGACGTTCGCCCCCGGCGGCGAGATTCGCGGCTTCCTTCAGCCGGTGCCCGAGCCGGGTTCGTCCATCGTCCTGCTCGGCCTCGGCGTCGCGGGCCTGGCCGCACGCCGCCTCCGCCGACGGTGGCTGCGGTAGGGGCATGGGACACGGGACATGGGGCATGGGCCTGCCGCGACGTAGCCGACGGAGGAAGTACCCAACCGGACGAAGGCGGAGTCGGGGACATGGGGCTGGGCACTAGTCAGGCCGCTGCGGTCGGGACTCGGGATGCGCCCTTCGACTCGCCGCTGTTGCGGCTCGCTCAGGGCGAATCGGGACGGTCGTTGACCGATTCGGGGTCCGGGCGCTGGTCAGATGGAGGACACCGCGCAGGCGTGACGGCGGGGCGTGTGGCGAACCATGCGAGCAAGCCGATCGCGTATGCACGACAAACGCACCGCAAGGGCCGAAAACCACGTGGGGTGTCTGGGGCCCCACGTGCTGCCAACAGCACCCTGAAGGTGCGTTTGTCCGGCGCGCCGAGCGGTTCGAAACTCGCCCCGCCGTCACGCCGACGTCAGCGCCTCTGATTCAGCGCCTCACGAACTAGCGCGAGCACCTCGTCCATCTCCTTGGGCACGCCCGATGTGAGGATCTCCGGCCCCTGCCCGGTGATGAGCACCGTGTCCTCGATGCGCACGTGCAGTTGTTTCGACGCGTCCTCGATGATCGGCTCGACGGCGATGACCATGCCCGGCTGAAAGGGCAGGCTGCCGTCGCCCACGTCGTGCACGCTCATGCCCACGTAGTGGCCCGCGCTGGACCCGCCTTCGAAGCCGTGCTTCCTGTAGATGGCCTCGCCGATCGCGCGCGTCTCGGCGCGGGTGGCGCCGACGGTCATCGCCGCGATGATGGCTTTCTGCGCTTCAAGGGCGCACTGGTAGGCCTTCAGTTGATCAGGCGTGAACTGGCCCGAGACGGGCCACGTGCGCGTGATGTCGACGCCCAGGTAGTCGAGCGCGCCGCCGTAGTCCATCACCACCAGGTCGCCGTCCCTGTACTGGCGGCCGTTCGCCTGGTAGTGCCAGACGTTGACGTTCGGGCCGGAGCCGACAATCGGCGGGAACGAGTTGCCCTGCACGCCGTTGCGGAACATCCAGTAGGTGGCTTCGGCCTCGATCTCGTACTCGAAGCCGTTCTGGCGCGTCGCCAGGATGGCCCGGCGGATGGCCTCGGCGCTGATGCGCCCGTTGGCCCGCAGGATCTCGATCTCGCGCGCGCTCTTGATTGTCCGCATCCGGTCGATGAACGGCGTGACGTCGGAGATCTGCAGTGATGGGAAGTGCGCGCGGAAGTAGGCGGCGCGGCTCGCGTCCTCGCCAAGGTGCGAGCCGCCGACGTTCACCAGCCGGCGCGAGAGGTCGGTCGCGTGCTCGCCGCGGTTGATGTCGGCCTCGTCTCCGGCCTGGAGGCGCAGCCAGAGCAGCGGCTCCACCGACCCGGAGACGCGCGCGAGCACCGCCGGCAGTTCGCCGAGCGGCCGGATCGCCTCGAAGCCCCAGGGCTTGCCGCGTTCCGGATCGCTGAGCCAGTTCTTGCCGAGCGCCCGGATCTCGCGGGCCGTCTGCGGCGGCAGGTAGAGCGTGGCCGTGCCCGTGCCCGCGTCGAGCACCATCGCCGCGTTCAGATCCTCGTTGCCGGTGAAGTAATAGAAGTCGTTGTCCTGCCGGAACCGGATGCCCGCCTGAGGCGCCGTGCGTCCGAACAGCACGACGGTGCCTCGGCCTATGGCCTTCGCCAGCGCCTGCCGCCGGGCCGCGAACTCCGCCGGCGGATACCCCATCCGCTCCGCCCGCAGGCCGACCGCGAACCCCACCGCTGCCGTCACCAACCCGATCGCCGTCACCCACCGCAGCATCTTCACGCTGACCTCCTCCATCGAAAATCTTACCTCACCGAGCAAGAGCTACCGCAGGTTGACGAGCCGCGCCTCGTCGAGCAGCCAGCATCCGCCGGCGAGTCCGGACGCCGCCACCTGCGCGCGAAGGGCCGGGATTGCCGCGGCGCGGTCGTAGCGTATCGAGAGATGGTGCAGCACGAGGCAGCCGACGCCGGCCGCCCGACCCACCTCGATCGCCTCCGCCGTGGTCGCGTGGATGTCCCACTTCCGGTCGCCGGCGTCGAGAAACGTCGCGTCGTGCACCAGGAGGTCGGCGCCAGCGACGAGCGCCGGGTCGATGGGCATCGCGTCGCCCGTGTGCGCGAAGCGGACGTGGCGGTAGGCCTCCATCAGCGCGTCGCGGCCGCCCTGCCGCGCGAGGCTGCGAATCTCGTGCTCGGGGCGCCCCGCGAACTCCGCCTTCAGCCTCCGGCGCTCCTCGATCACCGCGTAGCCCAGCGTCGGCTCCGACCCGCCGTGCGCGGTCGCGAACGCTCGAAGGACGCGCGTCTTGCCCAGCCGAAACTCGCCCTCGGCCCGGACCGGCACCCAGGTCACCGGGAACTCCGTGAAGGACCACATGCGGGCCAGCAGGTCGCGCACCGCGAGGACGCCGCTGTTGCCGTCGGGAAACACCACGGTGAGCGGCTTCTCCTGCGCGCCCTTCGCGAACTTGCGCGACGCGATGAACCCGGGAAGCCCGAGCACGTGGTCCGAGTGGCCGTGGGTGATGGCCACGACTTCGGGCGCCCAGATCTTCTGGCCGAGCGCGAGCTGGAGCCCCTCGCCGGCGTCAATCAGGAGTTCGAACGGCTCGTGCCAGCACCAGTTGCTGAACATGGCGCGGGAAAAGCCGGAGATGTCGCGAATCGGCGAAGTCACCAACGTATGTTACACGCGGTGGTAGAATCCAGCCGACGTCGGTGCCCCCGGGGAGGTGACGATGCGAGCAGTCTTCGCAACCCTCGTCGTGGCGATTATCGCCGTCGGCTGCGGCGGCAGCGACAGTTCAGGCGGCAGCAGTTCGAGTCCCACCAGCCCGTCGGGCACCTCCACCCCCGCGCCTCAAGGTCTCGAAGGCACCTGGAAGGCGACAAAGGCCGAATTCGTCAGCGTGGCCACGTCGAGCAAGCGGACGGATGTGGTCGCTCACGGGACGACGGTGACCCTGGCGCTCACCGGCGCCAACTTCGTGCTGACGATGACGGACCCCGGGCAGGCGCCCAACGTGACAAACGGCACCTGGACCTCGTCGAGCGACACGATGTCGATGAGGCCGGCCGGCATGACCTGGTCCTGGCAGTTCGACATGGCCCTCAGCGGCAACAGCCTGACGCTCAACGGCGCGAGCGTCGAATTCGACTTCGCGGCCAACGGCGCGTACGAGCAGGCCAGGCTCTACATGACGCTGGCCCGGCAGTAGTCCCGCCGGACGCGGCCCGCCGCCGCCGGGTTCGCTATCTCGCCGCCCCTCCGAGATGGCGCCTGAGAAAGGCGTCCATCCGCTCGAACGTGTAGATCCATCGCCGGTGCAGCAGCGAATCGTGCACGTCGTCGGGAAAGACGACGAGTTCGTGCGGCACGTTGCGGGCGCGGAGCAGCTGCACCAGGCCCACCGTCTGCGAGAACGCCACGTTGCGGTCGTCGTCCCCGTGGAAGAGCAGCACGGGCGAGGTCCACGTGTCGATTTGCGAAATCGCGGACGATTTGAATGACACACTCTCGGGATCGAGCGAGCTGCCGAAGAGGTGGACGCCCGCGAGGTCGACGCCCGCGGCGAAGATGTCGGAATTGCGCGCCAGCGCCTGGGCCGTCAGCAGGCCCCCGTACGAGAGGCCCCAGATGCCGACGCGCTTCGAATCGACGTCCGGCCGCTCCTGCAGGTAGCGCGCCGCGGCGACAACGTCCTGGTATTCGGCGTTGCCGCGCGCGCCGGTGTTGGGCGCGGTCCTGAACGACTTGCCGTAGCCGATCCCGCTGCGGAAGTTCACCGACAGCACGATGTAGCCGTTGTCGGCGAGCCACTGGTTCACGCCGTAGAAGAGGTGATACACGTGCCGGTAGTGGTAGCCGAGCAGCATCTGCCTCACGGGGCCGCCGTGCACGAAGATGAGCGCCGGGCGCTTCTCGCCGGACTTGAGGCCCTTCGGCAGGAACAGCTGGTTGTTGAACTGGAGCCCGTCGCCGGCCTCGAGCGTGACGTTCTGCGGCACGACGTGCCGGTCCAGCGGGAAGTCCTTCGGGAGCGCGGGGAAGATGACCTTCACCGCGCCGCCTGACGCGGGGGCGAGGCCCACCGATTGCGGCCGCTGCCAGCTGGCGCTGAGCACCGCCACCTGCGCGCCCGACGCGAGGGCGGCGGGGTAGGTTTCGATCTCCTCGCCCCTGGTCACCTGCACGGCCTCGCCGCCGCCGGTCGGCACGCGCCACACGTGGCGCCGGTCGATGTCGCCGGCGTTCGTGCAGTAGAACAGCGTGCGCCCGTCCTTCGACAGGGCGACGTTCTCCACCATGCCGTCGCCGGGTGTCAGGACGATGGGCGCCGCGGTCCCGCCCGCCACGCCGACGGAGTAGTACCGGATCCATTCCTCCGGCTCGGCCTGGAAGACGACGTGGTCGCCCGCCCATTCGATGGCGCTGATGTTCGGGAACGCGCGGTCGCCGGGCTGGTTGTGCCAGAACTCGCGCGCCTCGCCCGATGCCGCATCCGCCAGCCAGAAGGAGAGCGTGTAGCCGCCGGCGAACGCCGCCCTGTAGAGGCCCGGCACACCGGCCAGGCCGGCCTGTGCGGGACCGGCGATGGCGCCGCGCTGGCCGCCGGCCTGCTGGCCCCGCCCCGTGCCCCCCATGGCGGCCGCCGGCCCCGGCGGGTTCCCGATGCCCGCG
>JAWOGY010000316.1:0-25689 GCA_046496425.1 Vicinamibacterales bacterium | reverse complement strand
ATCAAGCCCGTCCTCACGGCCGGCGAGCTGCGCATCGTCGGCTCGACGACGTTCGAGGACTTCAAGCACATCGAGAAGGACCGCGCGCTCGCGCGCCGGCTGCAGAAAGTCGTGGTCGACGAGCCGACCATCGAGGAGACGGTCCAGATCCTCAAGGGGCTGCGCTCGCGCTACGAGACGCACCACGCCGTCCGCTACGCCGAAGACGCCCTCGATGCGGCGGCCCGGCTGGCGAAGCGCCACCTCCGCGACTACCGGCTCCCGGACAGCGCCATCGACCTCATCGACGAAGCCGGGGCGCGCCTCCGGATGCTGCCGGCTCCGGCCGACGCACCGCCCGAGGCGGAACGCACCGTGTCGACCGACGACATCGAGGGCGTTGTCGCGCGCATGGCCAGGATTCCGGAGAAGCAAGCCAGCGCCTCGGATCGGGAGCGGCTGCGCACCATCGACGACTCCCTCAAGCGCGTGGTGTTCGGCCAGGACGATGCCGTGCGGCAGGTCACGGCGGCCATCAAACGTTCGCGCGCGGGCCTGGGTCAGCCCGACCGCCCGGCCGGGTGCTTCCTGTTCACCGGGCCGACCGGCGTCGGCAAGACCGAACTCGCCCGGCAGCTCGCCCTTCACCTCGGCAACGAGTTCATCCGCTTCGACATGTCGGAATACATGGAGAAGCACGCCGTGGCCCGGCTCATCGGCGCGCCCCCGGGCTATGTCGGCTTCGAACAGGGCGGCCTGCTCGTCGATGCCGTGCGGACGCACCCGTACGCGGTGGTCCTCATGGACGAAATCGAGAAGGCGCACCCCGACGTGTACAACATCCTGCTGCAGGTGATGGACCACGCCACGCTGACCGACAACACGGGCCGCAAGGCGGACTTCCGGCAAGTGGTGGTAATTCTCACGTCCAACGCGGGCTCGCGCGAGATGAGCAGCGCGACGATCGGGTTCGGCGGCGTGAACGTCTCCGGGTCGCGGTCGCGGACCAACAGGCTCCGCGCCAGGGAAGCGGTCGAGCGCATCTTCAGCCCTGAGTTCCGCAACCGCCTCGACGCGATTGTCAGCTTCCAGTCGCTCTCGCCGGGCGTCATGGAAACCATCGTCGAGAAGTTCATCCTGCAGCTCGAGTCGCAGCTCCGGGAACGCCGCGTCGCCATCACGCTCCAGCCCGAAGCGCGAACGTGGCTGGCCGCAAAGGGATACGATCCCATCTACGGCGCGCGGCCTCTCGCGCGGGTCATCCAGTCGGAAGTACGCGACCGGCTGACGGACGAGATCCTCTTCGGTGCGCTGGAGCGCGGCGGCACCGTCGAGATCGGGCTGGCCGGCGACGCGTTGACCTTCGCATGCGATCCCGCCGCCCCGGCCGACGCCGCTCCGGCGGACCCGGTCACTGCGTGAGGCCGGTCGGGATGGCGTAATCCGGACGATAAGTCATGGCAGACGAACCGCAGACTGACATCAACGTGGTCGATCGGCGCTGGTGGGCCCGCAAGGAGACTGGGCCGGGCGGCGGGGCCGACGAGTCCCTGGAGAAGCCGACGTACGTGCAGGAACTCGAGGCGCGCGTGGCCGCGAAGGACGAGGAACTGCGGGCAACCCTGACGCGCTACCGGGAGGCCAACGCAGAATTCGAGCAGTCCCGCGCGCGGCTGCGCCGCGAGGTGGCGAAAGAGGTGGAGCGCGGCACCAGGGCGGTGCTGGCCGACCTGGTCGACGTTGTCGACAACCTCGACCGCGCCATCGCCGCCGCACGGGGCGCCGGTTCGGACCCTGCCCTGCTCCAGGGTGTGGAACTGGTGCGCGCGCAGTTCCTCGCCACGCTCGACGGCCACGGCGTGCGCCCCCTCGACGCCGCGGGGCGCCGGTTCGATCCGTCCTGCCACGAGGCCGCCACAACGGTCCCCGTGACCGATCCGTCGCAGGACGGCATCGTCGTCGGCGTCATCCGGCAGGGCTACACGATCCGCGACGAGGTGCTGCGTCCAGCCGTCGTGGCCGTCGCCTCGCTGGCGAACCAGGGAGTGGCATCATGACACAGCGAGGTGCAGCGGCGGCGGCCGCCGCCGTCGCCGTCTGCGTGTCGATCGCAGCGGCCTCGGGCCGGGCGCAGGCACCATCCGCCGGCAAGGGGGCGCGCGTGGAGAGGGCGAGCTTCGGGACCACGACGGACGGGCAGGCCGTCGACCTCTACACCCTGACGAACGCCAGCGGCGTGGTCGCCCGTGTCACGACGTTCGGCGCGATCCTGACCGAACTGCACGTCCCCGATCGAGCGGGTGCGATGGCGGATGTCGTGCTCGGGTTCAAGTCGCTCCAAGGCTACGAAGGTGATCACCCCTACTTCGGGGGGACCATCGGCCGCGTGGCGAACCGAATTGCCAAGGGCAGGTTCAGGCTGGGCGGGCAGGAGTACATGCTGGCCGCCAACAACGGCCCCAACCACCTGCACGGCGGGCTGCGGGGATTCGACAAGCGGGTGTGGAAGGCGCAGACGGTCCGCGCGGCCAACGGCGCCGCCGTCAGGTTCACCTACACCAGCGCGGACATGGAAGAGGGCTACCCCGGCGCGCTGACGGCGGCGGTCGTCTACACGCTCACGGATGCGAACGAACTGCGCCTGGAGTACACCGCCACCACCGATAAGCCGACGATCGTGAACCTCACGAACCACAGCTATTTCAACCTCGCCGGCGAGGGCCAGGGAACCATTCTCGATCACGAACTCACAATCATGGCCGGCCGGTACACCCCCGTCGACGACACGCTCATCCCCACAGGCGAGATCGCGAGCGTCCGCGGCACGGTGATGGACTTCAACCGCGCCACGCCCATCGGGGCCCGCATCAGTGAGGTGCCTGGACCGGCACCCGGCGGATACGATCACAACTACGTCCTCGCCCACGGCGGCGGCGTGCTCGCGATGTCGGCAGCCGTCCGCGATCCGAAGTCCGGCCGCCTGATGGAGGTCCTGACGACCGAGCCGGGTGTGCAGTTCTACACCGGGAACTTCCTGGATGGGTCACTCACCGGCAAGGCGGGCGTCGCATACCAGAAGCACTTCGGGTTCTGCCTCGAGACCCAGCACTTTCCCGACTCGATCAACCAGCCGGCGTTTCCGCCCGTGGTGCTTCAGACGGGAAGGACGTTCAAGTCGACGACGGTGTACCGCTTCTCCGCCCGGTAGAGGGAACGGCCGCGTCGCCGACCCGAGCTGCCACCACGTGTCCCCCACCGCGCACCCGCTGTCCCGCGGCCGCCCGGTTGTCAGCGGTACGGCTTTCGACAATACTAGGCCCGACTCACGCCAGCTGATCGGTGGCCCATCCCATGACTCCTTCGCCCGTTTCTCCGCGGCCGACGCCCCACTGGCGCCACGTCGCGACCCGCACCGTTCCTCCTGCCATCCTGACGTTTGCCCTCTTTCTCGGCCTGATCTTCGCCGTCGTCATCCCGACGATGCGCGAAAACATCCTCGAGCGGAAGCGGGAGATGATCCGGGAACTCACCCAGGCGGCCTGGTCGGAACTCGCCGACCTTGCGGCGCGGGAACGCGAGGGGTCGATGACGCGGGAGACGGCCCAGGCCGCCGCCATCGCGCGCGTCCAGAACCTCCGCTACGGGGACGACGGCAAGGACTACTTCTGGATCACCGACATGCACCCGCGCATGGTGGTGCACCCGTACAGACCCGAACTCAACGGCCAGGACCTGTCCGAGTACGCCGACCCCGCCGGCACCAGGCTCTTCGCCGAACACGCCAGACTGGTCCGGGCCGGGGGGGCCGGCTACACCGAGTATCTCTGGCAGTGGAAGGACGACGAGCGGCGCATCGTGCCGAAGCTGTCGTATGTCAAGGGCTTCGAGCCGTGGGGCTGGATCATCGGCACCGGGATCTACCTCGAGGACGTCCGCGCCCAGGTGTCCGCGATCACGCGGCGCGTGGTGATGGTCTCGCTCGCGTTTTCCGTGCTCATCGCAGGCCTGCTCGTCTACATGACGAAACAGAGTCTCGATGTGGATCGACAGCGCTCGATCGCCGAATCGGCGCTGCGCGAGTCTGAAGAGAAGTACCGCACGCTTGTGGAGGGCTCCACGGAGGGCGTCGTCCTCGTCGTGTCGGGCCGGTGCGTGTACAGCAACGCGCCGTTGAGGACCCTCCTCGGCTACGACGAAGGCGAACTGGAGGGCCTTGGCTGGGAGCAGATCCTGGATCCGGTGCCCCCGGCCGGGGAGGCGCCGCCGGAGGAGCGGCCGGCGCGGGCCGTCCGGCGGGACGGGACGCGCATCGATGTCATGGTACGCACCGCGCCCGTGTCGGTGGGCGACAGGACGGGGCTTACCGTCTCGATCCGTGACATGACCGAGCACCGGTCCACGGAGGAGCGCCTGTCGGCGCTTCTGGCCGAAATGCAGACGACGCAGTTGCTGCCCACACGCCCGGTGGCGGCGTCGCGCCTGTCGACGGTGGTGTGCGGCCTGGAGGCGTCGGTCCGGGAGGCGACGGCGGCCATGACACGGGCCGGCGCGAGCGCCGCCCTCGTCCGGGCCCCGTCGGGCGGCGACATCGGCATCGTCACCGACGAGGACGTCAGGGCACGTGTCGTGGCAGCCGGGGCCGATCCGGGCGGGCCGGTGTCGGCGATCATGAGCGCACCGCTTGTCCGGATCCCGGCCGGAGCGCTGCTGTTCGAGGCCGCGCGCCTGATGCGGGAGCGCAACGTGGGGCACCTCGTCGTGACCGGCCCCGCAGGCGCCTCCCTCGGGATCCTGGCGGGCAAGGAGGTGCTGCACGCCCAGCAGCACTCCGTGTCCGTGCTCCAGACGGAAGTCCAGGCCGCCGCCGGCATCGACGACCTGCGCGACAGCCTGGCCAAACTGCCGTTCCTGGTCAGGTCGCTGATGGACGGTGGCACCCGGGTCGAGCACGTGACGCGGGTGATGACCACGGTGTCCGACGCGGTGCTGACGCGCCTGGTCGACCTGACGCTGCCGCAACTGGGGCCGCCGCCCGTGCCCTTCGCGTTCTTCGTCCTGGGCAGCGAGGCCCGCGGCGAACAGACGCTCAAGACCGACCAGGACAATGCGATCGTCTACGCCAACACCGAATCCGGCGACGCCGCCGCCGTGCAGGCGTACTTCCTCGAACTGGGACGCCGGGTGTGTGACGACCTCGACGCCGTCGGCTATGCCCGGTGCAAGGGAGAGGTCATGGCCCTGAACCCGAAGTGGTGCAAACCGCTCGGCGCGTGGCTGACACACCTCGAACGCTGCGTGCGCGCGGTGGACGAGCAGGCGCTCACCGACATGAACGTCCTCTTCGACTTCCGCTGCGCGTACGGCGAGGCGGCATTCGCTGGCGCCCTGCGCGACCACCTCAGAGCCCTGATAGGCGGCGGCCAGCACGCCTTCTTCTTCCATCTGGCGCAGACGACGCTGCAGTTCAAGCCGCCTCTCGGCTTCTTCGGCAACATTCAGCTGGACGGCGGCGGCGAGCATCCGTCCGCGTTCAACATCAAGAACGCGATCATCCCGGTGGTCAATTTCGCGCGGATCTACGCCCTGAGCCATCACGTCGAGGACACCGGCACGCTCGATCGCCTGGGCCGCCTGCTCCATCTTGGCGTGCTCCTGCGGTCAAGCCACGACGAACTCGTGCAGGCCTACACGCTGCTGATGGAAATCCGCCTCGCGCACCAGACCGCCCGTGTCTGCGCCGGGGCCGCAGCCGACAACTTCATCGACGTGGGCCAGCTGACCCAACTGCAGCGCTCACTGCTCAAGAAGGTATTCGCCGACATCGGCGTGTTCCAATCCCGCCTCCGCACGGACTTCGCCCGAACCGCCTGACCCATGCAGGTCCTCATCGTGGGCGACGTGCACGGCCGGCACGACCGGCTGGCTGACCTGCTCGATCGGGCCCGCCGGGCCGTCGGCATCGACGCCGCGATTCAGGTGGGGGACTTCGGGTTTGCGGAGTCCGCCCTGGGCGCCGTGCGGGCGCCGTTCCCGGTGCCCGTCTACGCCATCGACGGCAACCACGAAGACCACCGGTGGCTGCAGGGAGCCATCGACGCGGGCGAGGCGCAACGCTGGGCGGCGCGGCTGAATCTGTTCTACCAACCCAGGGGATCGACGGCCGTGCTGGGCGGGTCGACGGTTGGATTCCTCGGCGGAGCGCTCAACGTGGACCGGCCGCAGCGGCACAACGGCCCTGCCGGCCTGGCCAACTACATCCGGCGGCGCGAGGCCAACGCGGCCGCCGCGGAGTTCAATCGCGTCCGGCCGCATCTGGTGGTCACGCACTCGTGCCCGGCCGGCATCGGCATCGGTCTCACGGGGCCGCTGGAACTGCGGCTGGGTGTGCTGGATCACGTGGTGGCGGCGGGGTTCGACCCCGGCCCCGTCCACGACTGCGGTGACGCGGAACTCACCGCCTTGTGGTCGCGCCTCGGGTACCGGCCGCAGGCGTGGGTCTTCGGCCACCACCACCGCCTGCACGCCACCACCGTCGAGGGCACGCACTTCGTGTGCGTGGGAGAAGGCGAGGCGTCCGCTGAACAGCCGGTCGTCTGGGACAGCGTGGATCGGGTGCTGTGGACGGCGGCCCGCTGAGGGCGGGCCGGCGGCCGGGCGCGTGGGACTGCACCCGGCCGCCCGATGGAGGCCAGGTCAGGACGCGGCAGGTTCCGGCGCCGGCGGCCTCGTCATCAGCGACACCACCACGAGCACCACGAAGCCCAGGGGGATGGTCACAATCGCGGGCTGGCTGAACGGCACGATCGCCGAGGCCGGATCGAGGCCGTAGACGTCTTTGAACGCCTGCGCACTGGAGAGAATCCAGGCCAGCGACGAGATCATCCCGACCAGAATCGCCGCCGTGATCCCTTCCTTCGTCGTCCGCTTCCAGAACAGCAGCATCACCAGCGCAGGCAGGTTCGCGGAGGCCGCGATGTTGAACGCCCACCCCACCAGGAAGTTGACGTTCATCCGCGCGAACGCGATGCCCAGTCCCATGGCCACCACGCCGACACAGAGCGCCGCGACCTTGGCCGCGCGCACCTTCTGGAACTCGTCCATCGGGATGCGGAGGTAGTTCGTCATCAGATCGTGGGCCACCGCGCCGCTGGCGGCCATGATCAGGCCGCTCACCGTTCCGAGCACGGTGGTGAAGGCCACCGCCGAGATCATCGCGAACAGGAGCTCGTTGAAGCTGCGCGCCAGCAGCGGCGCCGACATGTTTGTGTCCGTGACGTCCAGCGTGCCGCTCGTCATCGCGCCGAGGCCGAGATACAGCGTGAGCACGTAGAAGAACCCGATGGCCGCAATGCCGACCACCGTGCTCTTCCGCGCGCTGAGCTGGTCCTTCACCGTGTAGTACCGGATCAGGATGTGCGGCAGCGACGCCGTCCCGCAGAAGAGCGCCAGCATCAGCGAGAGGAAGTCGAGCTTGTCCGAGGGCTTGTCGCTGCGCACTTTGCGGAACGTCGGGCTGGAGCCCGGCGTCATGAAGTCGCTGCCCGGCGTCGGCCGCTGGTAGTACACGGTTGTCACGGCCCCGTCGCCGCCGGTGATCCGCTCCGACGCCCACAGGATCACTTCGCTGTCCTGCATCGTCCGCAGGTACTCCAGGGGCCCCAGCGGGCCCGTCCGTTCCACGCCCCCGGGCAGTTTCGACGCGTAGCCGACCGGGCGGAGATCCGCCTGGCCCTCGCCCTTCCCCTGGGGCAGGCCGTTGGCCAGTTTGCGGCCATCCGGCAGGACGGCGAGCGTCTGCGTCTCGGACAGTGTCCCGTCGGCGTTCCTGTGCCAGACGGCGGTGGCGCCCGATGCCGCGTGGCGCACGCGCACGAACGGGAGACCGCGCCAGCCCGCGTCCTCGGCCAGGACCTCGGCGCCGGGCGCGGAGACGACGTCCGCCGCCGGCACGCCGCGCGCCAAAACGGCGCCGGCCTTGGCACTGGCCTCCTGCGGGTTGGTGTGCACCCCGCGCAGGAGGATGAGGACGGTGATGACCGCGCAGAGCACGACGAGCAGCGTGCCCTTGATGAACTGGACCCACGTGGTGGACACCATGCCCGCGGTCATGACGATCAGCGTGACGATGCAGCCGACCAGGAGCACGCCGACGTAGTGCGGGAAACCCAGCAGGGGCTGGACGAGCGCGCCCGCGCCCACCATCTGCGGGATCAGGTAGAAGCAGCTCACCACGAGCGTGCTGATCGCCGCGGCCAGCTTGATGCCCCGCGAGTTGAACCGGTTGTCGAGGGCGTCGGCGAACGTGAACCGCCCCAGGCGTTTGAGCGGCTCGGCGATGACAAACAGCGCCACGATCCACCCGGCCAGGTAGCCGATCGAGTAGAGGAAGCCGTCGTACCCGTAGAAGGCAATCATCCCGCAAATGCCGAGGAACGACGCGGCGGACAGGTAGTCGCCGGCGAACGCGACGCCGTTCACCGCCCAGTGGATGCCGCCTCCGGCCGCGAAGTAGCCCGACGCCGACCGCGCGCGGGCGCCCAGGTAGAAGCTGATTCCGACGACCAGCCCCGCAAACGCCACGAAGACGAGGATCGACAGCGATGAGGCCTCGTGGATCACGCCGCGCCTCCCGTCCCGGACTTGCGGCATACCCGCATGTAGATCAACGCCAGCACCAGGGCGAGCCCGATCAGGCCGAATCCGTACATGACGGCCAGGTTCGGCCCTCCGAACGGCGCCGCGGCCATGGCCGCGGGCCCGAAGGCGCTAAGCGCCATGAATCCCGCGTAGAACGCGATGTACACCAGCAGGAGCACCACCCCCATGCGGGTGTTGTGCGCGACCACGGCCGCGTCCTCCTGCTCCTTGACCACCGGCGGTTTGAAGTCGATTCCTGGCATCGCTGGACTCCATGTTGGCCGTCGACGACGAATGAACGTTCATGCCCGGAAGAAGCCCCGACACTAATGCGGGGTCCGGCCGGAGTCAACACCTGAAACGGCGCCGGGCGCTTCAGAAGTAGAACAGCTGGAGCTGCAGCAGCGCCTGGGTGCGCGAATCCTGGCCCTCGATGCTCTGGCGGCCGACGCTGAACTTGATGTTCCGCTGATGCCCGGCCAGCCACCACGCCACGCCCACCTGCAGGCTGCCCTGGTCGGAGATCCTGTCGTCGGAGAAGTCGCGCGCGACGTACTGCACGAACGGCGAGAGCTTGTGGTTGGCCAGGTGGTAGGCAGCTTCGAACAGGAAGGCCTGCTGCTCGAGCAGAGCCGGCAGGAACGTGCCGCCGTCGTACCGCATCCAGTTGAGCTGGAGCGTCAGGCCCTGGCTTTTGTTCACCGTCGGGGTCTCGAAGAACGCATCGGCCGACAGAATCGTCGCATCGTCCTGGACGGCAAACCCGCCGCCGAGGCCGGCCTGCTTCTTCGTGCCCTGAAACGTGCCGCCGTAGAAGAAGCCCGTTTCGGCCCCCCAGGGGTAGTACACCGCCCGCCCCGAAATCTGGAGCGGGTTCTTCGCGTCGATGCCGCGGACTCCCTGGGACACCGCCAGTCGGTACTCGAGGCGCTGCTTCGCCGGGTAGCCCCGCAACTGGATGCCGTAGTCGCGGCCGACGCGCTCGCCCGCTGGGCCGGCGTCCAGGAACGTGTACCCTCCGTAGTCCACGGCCAGCAGGGTCGCGGCCGACTGCGTCCCGTTACGCGAATGCGGCAGCATGATCATGCCAGCGTCGACTTTGACCGCCATCGAGTGGTTGTAGGTGACGTAGGCGTCCTGGATGAACACGTCGCCGGCGTCCTTGACGCCCGTGGTGGGGTTGGCCTTTCCGATGTTCGGGCTGTCGGTTTCGAAGAAGAACGACCACTTCTCAGTGAAGTTCCCTCCGAACAGGACACGGAACCGGCGGAGGAACAGATTCGTCGACGTGGCCGCCTGGTCCGCCGTCTCCAGCAACTCCATCTGGGGCTGTACGAGGAAGCCGAACCTCAGGCTGGACTTGCCGTCCTTCGATTCAATCTGCCACTGTGCCCAGGCCGTGCCGGCATTTAGCGCCAGGACCGCCACCGCCGCTGCGCCGAGTCGCAGCCATCCTCGTGTCTGCATGACCGCCTCCGTCTCCCATCCGTGGTCCCTGCACCCGCCCCCGGCAGCTGACTAATCCCCTGGCTTGCGCCACGGGCTGGCAGGGACCAGGGGCAAGGGCCAGGCGCGAGGGGCCAGCGCCCAGCGCCCGATCCCCAGCGCCTAGAAGGGGGAGAATCCGCTCTCCGCCATGTGGTCCGAGCGGACGATGCCGAAGATGTTCTGCAGCGCGTCGTAGTGCTGCTGCTCCCAGTCGGCGAGGAACTGGTAGAACTCCCGGACTTCCCTGTCGGAGGCCTGCTTCGCGGCTGTCGAGAAGTACTTGATGGCGTTCGACTCGAGCGTCATGCCGATTGAGAGCACCGCCAGTTCGAACTGCGCGCCGGCCGCCTGCTCCCGGAACGTGCCGGTGAAGATCTGCGACGTCACTGCCCCGGCGTCCGGCATCTTCACGTCGAACTTGAAGGCCGCGGCGCCTTTCTCGTCGTAGTTCTTCGCCACGGACTTCAGGAACGCCTGGTGCTGCACCTCGTCGGACGCCAGCTTCGAGAACAGCTCCTGGACGGCGGGCTTCGTGGACCGCTCGGCGGTCATGGAATAGAAGGTGTAGCCATCGGTCTCGATCTGATAGGCCTTGCCGACGATCTCGAGGATGGCGTCGCGGTTGTCGCTCATGGTGTCCTCTCCACTCTGGCATCCCGACGGAGGCCGCTCTACGCGGGCACGGCCGCCAGTTTCCCGGCCTGCTCGGCCAGCTCTTCCGCGGTCATCACCATGCCGCCGCACCGCCCGAAGAACTCCACGGGCACTCGACCGGCGACAATCGCGCGGACGTCCTCCACCATCTGGCCCATCGACAGCTCGGCCACCAGCACGTGCTTCGCCCGCGAGGCGACATCCGCCAGCGCGGCGGATGGGTACGGGAACAGCGTGACCGGCCGGAACAGCCCGACCTTCAGCCCCTGCTCCCGCAGCGAGTCGATCGACGTGCGCGCGATCCGCGCCACCGTCCCGTAGGCCACGATGAGCACCTCCGGATCGTCGTCGGTCCGGTAAGTCTCGTGCCGCACCTCGGCTTCCATCGCTTTGTACTTCTCCCCGAGATGCAGATTGTGCTGCTCGAGGTCCTCCGCCCTGAGATAGAGCGAGTTGATGATGTTGGGCGCCCGGCCGGCGTTGCCCGTCGTGGCCCATGTCTTCTCCGGAAGGTCCTCGGGCTCGATCCGGCGCTTGAACTCGACCGGCTCCATCATCTGGCCGATCAGCCCGTCGCCGAGGATCATCACGGGGTTTCGGTACTTGTCGGCCAGATCGAAGGCCTCCATCGTGAGGTCCGCCGCCTCCTGCACGGTGGAGGGCGCCAGCACGAGGACGCGGTAGTCGCCGTGGCCGCCGCCCTTGGTGGCCTGCAGGTAATCCGACTGCGACGGCAGGATGCCGCCCAGGCCGGGGCCCGCCCGCATGATGTTGACGATGACGGTCGGCAGTTCGGCGCCGGCCAGGTACGACATGCCCTCCATCATCAGCGAGATGCCCGGGCTCGACGAGGAGGTGAAGCACCGGCGCCCGGCGCCGGCCGCCCCGTAGAGCATGTTGGACGCGGCGACCTCGCTCTCGGCCTGGACGAAGACGCCGCCCACCTGCGGCAGCCGGCCGGACATGTATTCGGGAATCTCGTTCTGCGGCGTGATGGGATACCCGAAGAACAGCCGGCACCCGCTCTGGATGGCCGCTTCGCCGATGGCTTCGCAGCCCTTCATCAGTTTCTTTGCCATGACGCGATCTCCGCCATTAGCGCCCGGCCATCGCCGGCGCGTAAGCCTGGCCGATTTCGTAGCCCTTCGCCAGGCACACATGGTTCAGTTGCACGATCTTCTGGCGCCCGGCGAAGGTCTCGGCGAGCACGTCGCGCACGAGATCCGGGTTCACCAGGCCGGACGCGCCGAGGAACGCGCCGAGGGCAACCATGTTCGCCGCCTTGGCGCTGCCGGCCTCGAGCGCGATCTGATTGGCCGCCACCGGTACGACGATGATGTCGGTCCTCGCCACGGGCCGGTTGATCAAACTGGTATTCACCACCAGGATGCCGCCCGGCCGGACCAGCGGCTCGAATTTGTCGATCGACTGCAGGTTCAGCACGATCGCGCCGTGCGGCCGGTTGGTCACCGGCGAGCCCACCTGCCGGTCCGACAAGACGACCGTGCAGTTGCACGTGCCGCCGCGCATCTCCGGGCCGTAGGCCGGCATCCACGTGACTTCGAGGCCGGCCTTCATGCCGGCGTATGCGAGCAGCTTGCCGATGAGCAGGACGCCCTGCCCGCCGAAGCCCGCCAGAATCAGTTCGTTGTGCATGTGGCCCTCCGCGCCGGCGTCAGTGCGCCGCCTCCGGCGTTTTCACGTCACCGAGCGGGAAATACGGGAGCATGTGTTCTTCCAGCCACTCGCAGGCCTCGTGGGGTTGCTGCCCCCAGCCGGTCGGGCACGTCGAGACGACCTCGATGAGCGAGAAGCACGTCTTGTCGATCTGGAACTTGAAGGCCTTCCGGATGGCCTTCTTGGCGTTCATGATGGCCTTCGGCTCGTGCACCGAGACCCGCGCCAGGTAGGCCGGTGTGCGCAGCGTGGCGAGCAGCTCGACGACGCGAATCGGATATCCCGCCAGCGACACGTCGCGCCCCGTCGGGCACGTCGTCGCAATCTGCCCCGGCAACGTCGTCGGCGCCATCTGCCCGCCGGTCATGCCGTAGATGGCGTTGTTCACGAAGATGACGGTGATCTTCTCGCCGCGGTTCGCCGCGTGCACGGTCTCGGCCATGCCGATTGACGCGAGATCGCCGTCGCCCTGGTACGTGAAGACGACGAGATCGGGGCGCCCCCGCTTGATGCCGGTGGCGACGGCCATCGCCCGGCCGTGCGACGCCTGCTGCATGTCGCAGTTGAAGAAGTCGTAGGCCAGCACCGAACAGCCCACCGGCGCGACGCCAACGGTGTGCTGGCGGACGCCCATCTCCGAAATGACTTCACCGACGATCCGGTGGATCACGCCATGCGTGCATCCCGGGCAGTAGGTGGTCGGCGTCTCGGTCAGCCCTTCGGTGCGCACCGTCGTCTTGCCCTTGTTCTCGACCTGGACGGCGGTGTCGGGACAGACGAGCAGGCAGTAGCGGCAGCCGGTGCAATCCTCGACCCGCGCCACGTCGGGGAAGAAGTAGCCCTTGGCGTTGATGTTCGGCGACATCTCGAGCACACGCTCGGGGCAGGCGAACACACAGAGCTCGCAGCCCTTGCAGCGGTCGGCGTCGATGATCGGCGTGGGCACAGGGTCTCCTCTCTAGACGATACTCGACCGGCGGCGCCGATGGTGCGGCCCTGGGTCGAGCGGTGTGGTGATCTGGCGTGTCAGCGGCAGCCACGGCAGGGGGCTGAACGCCGCGGGGCGCGGGGCGAGGTGCGCCAGCATCGCCCAGAAGCGAACCGGCAGGCCCGTCTCGCGCGACACGGCGCCGGCGAGGGCCAGCCCCGCGGTTACCGTCTCGTCGGTGGTCTCGTTGATGAGGTGCGTGTTGGCCGCCAGGCCGGTCACCCGGAGCTTCGAGGCGCGTTCAATCTCACGCAGCATGGCGATCACGGCGGCCGGCGACTCGGCGAACGGCCGGTTCCCGTTGACGACGAAGATGACGTCGGCACGCGCGGGATCGTCGAGCCCGGGGATCGACCCGAGCACCCGCGACCCGACGTCGGCCCCGCCCACGTCGACAATGGCGCGCCCCTGCCCCGCCATGGCCCGGCCGATGGCGCCGCGGACCTCCGGCACGACAATCGGCAGGTCGGCGTAAAAACGGTCGTCCTGCGGCACTACGAGCGTGATGCCGCGCGCCTGCATCTCGTCGCGGAGCAGGCGGGAGCGGAAGTACGGCTTCACGACGTCCAGATCCACGACGGCGACGACCTCGCCCCGCGCGCGCCAGCCGAAAGCCAGGTTGACGGCGATCTCGCTCTTACCGGCGCCGAAATGCCCGACCAGCACCGTGACCGGCGCGGTCAGTGTCTCGAGCGCAGTCGGATGACCGAGGTCCGTGTGCATGGCGTCGTCAACTCGGGGGATGGCTCCTGCGCCAGGCCGTGGGCACGAGGGTGGCCGGAACCGGGTGCGCCGGCCCTGGCCGGGGCGCACGGGGGGCAAAATCGCCCAAGCATAGCACGCCACCGGATTTCCGCCACCGCCGTCCGCCCGGGGAGCATCCGTGCAAAACACGCGCCGTGATAATCTCTGCCTCCATGATGCTCCTGTGGAAGATTTTCCTCGTCTTCACGCGGGTTTCCCTGTTCTCCTGGGGCGGCGGACCGGCGTCGCTCGCGCTGATGCTCCGGGAAACGACCGCCCAGGGCTGGGTGACCCCGCCGGAGTTCGCCGATGCCGTTGCCGTCGGCAATGCTCTGCCGGGCCCCATCGCCCCGCAGGTCTCCGCCTTCGTGGGCTACAAACTGGCCGGGGTGCCCGGCGCCGTGGCGGCCACCGGAGGGACCGTGCTGCCGTCGACGCTGCTGATGCTGGTGATGGTGGTGGCGTTTTTCGGCGTCAAGAACAGCCCGCCTGTCCAGGCGATGCTGAAGGCGGTCCGGCCGGTCGTGATCGGCCTGCTGGTATGGACGGCTTACGACATGGCGCTCACGGTGTTCGGGGCGGCCGGCTCGGGCCCGACGGCCTTCATCCTGCGGGAATGGGACAAGCTCCTGATCGCCGGAGCGGCCTTCACGCTGTTGACCTTCACGAGCGTCAACCCGGCGTTCATTATTCTCGGTGCGGCGGCCCTGGGCTTCGGAGTGTACCGCTGAGGTCGAACGGCTTGTCGAGCCGGCTCGTCATCTCGTCGTAGCGACGCTCGAGATCATCCAGCCCGGCCTGGTAGCCCTCGTCTGTGAGCTCGCCCCTGGCGCGCTTCGCGTCCAGCGCCAGGCGCTGGTTTTCGTACCACCGGTCCGGGTCGAAGTTGTATGTCATACAATGGCCGAGTGAAGCCGGACCCGCGCCGTCCCGTTCCGGTCGGCCTCTTCGGCGGGGAGGCCCTTACATTCTGGCGCCTCCGGCGCGGCACCGCCAGGATTTCCTGCTTCGTCGCGGAGTGGCCCGGCGCGTTCTGGCTCGGCGTCGAGTGCGCGGGAGGAGCCTTGCTGTCCAGCGAGACGCTGCCCTCCCTCGAGGCGGTGATGGCCGCGGCCGACCAGGCCAGATCGATGTGGATCCGCGAGGGCTGGATAGAGGAGTGACCATGCCGCTGTCCGAGGAACTGCTCGACATCGCCAAAACTGCGGCGTCGCGCCTGGACCTGTCGCCCGATCTGCGCTTTGCACCGACCTTCGCGCTCGCCGAGGAGGTGTGCGGCGACGAGTTCGAGCAGATGCTGCAGCTCCTGCACGAGGACGAAGTGTTCGCCCCCGTCGACCTCGAGCGGCAGGAGCGCGATGTCGAAGCCATCAAGGAAGCGCTCACGGAAGAACAGCAGGAACTGGTGGACGACCTGGTCGACAACCAGTCGAGGCACGTCTGGCTGCAGCAGGAAGCGGCGTTCCACCTCGGGCTGGCCGTCGGCCTCCGGCTGGCGGAACTGGGCCGCACGGCCCATCCGCCGCGCTGAGGATCACGTCACCTACTACGAGCCTCGGCCCCGGCCGGTTGCAGGGCGAATGTCGAGATTCCGTCAGTCGAGGTGCGCCGCGTCGAAGACGGCCCGGGCCAGCGAGGAGTAGTCCTCGTCGCCGCGGCCTGCCGCCATCAGGGCGCTCACATACTGCTGCACGAGGGCGGCCACCGGCGCGGGGACGTCGAGTTCGTGAATCGTCTGACCGACGATCCCCAGGTCCTTGTGGTAGAGCTTCGTCTTGAAGCCCGGCACGTAGTTGCCCTTCAGGATGCGCTCGCCATGCACCTCGAGCACGCGGCTCGCGGCGAAACCTCCCATCAGCGCCTCGCGCACGCGCGCCGGGTCGATGCCGGCCTTGCGCGCGATGGCGAACGCCTCGCCGACCGCCGCCAGCGCCCCGCCGATGCAGATCTGGTTGCAGGCCTTGCACACCTGCCCGGCGCCGCTGGGCCCGATGTGGACGACCCGTTCCGGGTTGCTCATCGCGTCCAGCACGGGCCGGACGCGCTCCAGCGCCGCGGCGTCGCCGCCGACCATCACGGACAGCGAGGCGTTGATGGCGCCGATCTCGCCGCCGCTGACCGGGGCATCCAGCATCGCCACTCGCAGAGTGTCGGCCTTCGCCGCGAGCTCACGCGCCACTGCCGGCGCGATCGTGCTCATGTCGACGATGACGCTGCCGGCGCGCACCGTTTCGAACACGCCGCCGGTGCCCTCAAGCACGAGGCGCACGTCCGGCGAGTCTGGCACCATGGTGATGATGATGTCGCTCTTGCCGGCCACGCCGGCCGGTGAACTCGCCGCCGCGGCCCCCGCGGCCACCAGCGCATCGACCGGCGCCTGGCTCCGGCTGTGTACCGTGAGCGAGAACCCCTTCTTCAACAGGTTGAGTGCCATGGGCTTCCCCATGAGCCCGAGGCCGATGAAACCGATGCGGTCCATGCACTGCTCCTTGTCGGGGGGCCAGGCGCCAACAACGGGCTCCCCGTTCCCGGTTGCCATCCGCCGACGCTACTGCCGCACGAACCGCACGTGCCTGGCCCGCCCGGCGTAAATGCGCAGGCCGTCGACGGCGCCGCCCGGCGACCTCGTGAAGCGGATCGTATTGCCGTCGCCCGCGAACGCGTCCTTGAACACCGGTTGCAGCGTGTACCGCTGCGCTGGCCTGAAGCGGACCTTCAGCGTGCCGCCCTCGATGAAGACCGTGTAGGTGACGCCGAGTTCGGTGCTCGCGTAGTCGCCTGCGAATTCCGCCAACTGCGCCGCGTCCGGCCTGAAGGGCGGCTGGAGGTCCCACCGGCGCGGTTTGGCCCGCTCGGAGGTTTCCTCGAGCGAGCCGGACGCGACGGTGTCTGGCCAGCCCCTCCCGGTCGAGAACCGGCGCGCGCCGTCGATCGTGTAGAGATCGCCCGGACCGGTCGGCACCAGCGGCTGCCCTCCGGCGCGAAGCGCACCGGCCTTGGGATCCCACGCCAGGATCAGGACCGCGTCGCTAGCGGCCTCACGATACACGCCCGCCATGCGCTCGAGCACGCCGGGCGGAGCGGCCACGACGCGCACGACCGGCAGATCCTTCAGTTTGCCGGCCATCATGAGATCGGCAATCTCGTGCGCATACCGCGACGGGTTGGTCCCGGTCGTGTTGCACAGCACCGCCACGGAGAGCCCGTGGTCGGGGAACCGGGCCAGGAACGTCTGGTAGCCCGCCGTGGATCCGCCGTGGCTGACCTCGCGCGTTCCGCGGTAGTGCGTGACATACAGGCCCTGCGCATACTCGTTTTCGAAGCCGTCGTTCAGCCGCCCCCGCCTCTGCAGGCGGTCCGCCAGGTCCTTTCCCCCCACGCGCGGGCGGTCGAAGTTATCGTTCCATGCCAGAAGGTCACCGACCGTGGTCAGCAGACCTCCGTTGCCAATCACGTTCGTGAACGGCATGTAGGTGCGAAACCGGCCGTCCGGCATGAGCCGGTATGCCGTGGCCCGGTTCGGCACGACCGCGGAGAAATCCTCCCGCCACTCGGTCCGCGTCATGCCGAGAGGGCCGAAGATCCGCTCCTTGCTGAACTCGTTCAAACTCTTCCCGGCGACACGCTGGACGATGACCCCGAGCAGGGTGAAGGCGGTGTTGTTGTAGAGGAACTCCTCGCCCGGCTTGAAGTTCAGCTCCTCGTAGCGGCTGACGAGCTCGAGAATCTCGGCCACGGTGTGCACCGCCGACCCCGGCGGCCGGCCCGCCAACGTCAGCATGGGCCACTGGCTGCGAAGCCCGCTGGTGTGGTTCAGGAGGTGGCGGATGAGAATGGGCGCGCCGAAGTCCGGGAGCTCCGGGACGTACTTCCGGACCGGATCGTCAATCGTAAGCCTGCCGTCCTGCGCGAGCAGGGCGATGGCCGCCGCGGTGAACTGCTTCGCCACCGAGCCCGACTCGAAGACGGTCGTGGGCCAGATGCGGATGCCGTACTCCAGGTTGGCCATCCCATACCCCTTGGCATGGGCGACCTGGCCGCCCTGGGACACACCGACGGCACACCCTGCCGAGGAGTTCCGATCCCAACGCTCGAAGATCTTGTCGATGGCGGCCGCCGCGACGGCGGGCGCCTCGAGCGCCTGCGCGGGCGCTGCGACCTGCGCCTGCGCAGGCGCCGACAACAGCCACGCGAGCGCGAGCGGCAGCAGCACAGGGACGCGGGTGGCCATGACGGTCCTCACGGCTGCGGACGGAGTTTCGTCACCGGGATCCCGCAGAGAAACTTGAATGTCGCCTCGCCGGCATTTGCGTACTCGTGCTCGACGTCCGCCGGCACGTACACGACGTCGCCGGCCTTGAGGTCGTGCCAGACGCCGTTCATGAACACGCGGCCCCGGCCCTCGACGACGAAGTTCTCGTGTTCGTAGGGGTGCAGGTGGTGCGGCGAGTGCCCGCCGGCTTCGATCTCCACCATCCGGAGCGCATAGACCGGCGCCCCGTCATGGGTGTCGTCGATCAGCCACCGCAGCGACGCGCCCGGACCCTGTTCGCCGACGGCCACGGCGGGCACGTCGGTGTAATGACAGACCTTCCCCTTTGCCTCCGCCATGTCTCCCCCTCCTTCGGCCTGCCGCGCCAGAGCGGTCGTGGCGGCCGTTGCGTTTCATTCTCGCGCGACTCGCCGCGCCAGGTCGGCGACAACGGCGCGGTCGGTCATATCGTACCGGTCCTCCGGCGGATACAGCGCGCCGCCGAATGTCACCTCCGGGCGTTGCCGGGTCGACGCGTCGACCTGCGACTTCCAGGCCGCGAGGTGGATGTGGCGACAGCCTGTCTTCGCGATCACGTCGTCGACGTGATACGGCTTGATGCCGCCGCCGGGCATGATCTGGATGCGGTCGCCCGCGTACTCCACCAGCCGCGCGATGAGCGGCAGGCCTTCCCAGACCGTGTCGCACTGCCCGCTGGTCAGGATGCGCGTGATGCCGAGATCGACCAGTTCGTCCAGCGCCCGGAACGCGTCCGGCGTCACGTCGAAGGCGCGATGGAACACCGCCTCGCGATTCCCGGCGAGGCTCCTGAGCCGGCGGGTTCGCGCGATGTCGACCCGGCCGTCGTCCTCCAGGATGCCGAAGACGACGCCGTCGGCGCCGTGCGCGACTGCCATCTCGGTGTCGCGTTCCATGGCGGCCATCTCGACGGCCGTGTAGCAGAACCCGCCGCCCCTCGGGCGCGCCATGAACATCACCGGGATCGACAGCCGGCGCTTTCCTTCGACCAGTGCGCCGTACGACGGCGTGAGCCCCCCCAGGAACAGCGCCGAGCACAGCTCGACGCGATCTGCGCCGCCCGCCGCGGCCTCGACCGCATCGTCGAGCGACCCGCAGCAGATTTCCAGTTGAACCCTGTTCATGGCTGCTTGACCTTCCACTCCTGGATGCCGGCAGAAAATGCCTCGGGCAGGACGACTTCCAGCCTGAGGGCCGTCGTGTTGACGGGACTGAAGCGAACGGTGTTGTAGGCGTCTTTCGCGAGCCCGTACGTGTCGCGCGTCTCGACAGGCACCCACTGCTCGCCCCGCTTGTAGAGGATGCGCCAGCTCCGGGGAGTCCGGCACCCGCCCTGGCCCGTGTCGTCGAACCAGTAGACGGACGACTCGGAGACCGTGGCGGCGGCCGGGAAGTCGTACTGCACCCACTCGGTGGAGTCCTTCTTCGGCCACCAGTGGAAATAGACCGCCGTGTGGTCGTTCGAGTCGGTCGGCTCGTATTGCTCGTTCAGCCCCTGAAGGCTCTTGCCTCCCTCCGAGCTCGACGCCTTGGCACTTGACGCCAGCGTGGGTTCCGGTGCCGGCCTCGCCCGATCCGCGCGCCTGGCCAGCCAGACTGCCATCTCGCCCTTCCCGCGGTGCGCCCACGCGTAATACGGGATCATCGTCAGCGGGCCGGCTTCCGCAACCGGCGATCCGTTCCGCATGCGCAGCGCCGTGGCTCGTCCGGTCACCGTCATGACGCCGTTCAGGAGGTCCGGCCGCCATGCGGCCGCGAGCGGCACCTCATCGTCGAGGACCAGGTTGGTGACGCGGCCGCCGTTGTCGACGAACTCGGCCGCGTAAACAAGCGGCCCGCGCTCCACCGCCACGCGCCCTTCATCGGCTTTGACCGCGGCGTGAGCCACGACCCGGCGAACCGGCATCGGCAGATGGAGATCGACCGTATCGCCCTCGGACCACTCGCGCGTGATGACGGCGAATCCCCGCTCCAGGCGGATCGGGACGAGCAGCCCGTTCAGCTTCAGCGTCACCGGCTCTCGGCCCCGCACGAGGCTCCGGTAGAGATTGCCCGGAACCGGATGATCCAGCGACCAGCCCGGCACCCTCACCGCCAGGGTGAATGGACCCGGCTTCGACGGCGAGACGCGAATCCTGATGTCGCCGTCCCACGGGTAGCGGGTCTGCTGGTCGAGGCGGACCTCGCCCGCGGGCAGCGCGAGGCGCGCCTGCCCCTGGACGAAGAGGTTCACAAACGCCCTGTCGCCCGACACCGCATAAGCGTGGCTCGGAATCGACAGCATGAACCGCGGCAGGTTGCTCGGGCAGCAGGCGCATGCGAACCACGGGCTGCGCTCGTGCTGGCCAAGCGACAAGAGCGGGTTCGGGTAGAAGAACGTGTCGCCCCTCAGCGAAATGCCCGACAGCATCGCGTTGTAGACCGCGCGTTCGTACACGTCCATGTACCGCGCGTCCTGCTTGAGCAGGAACATCCGGAAGTTCCACAGCGCGTTCGCAATCGACGCACACGTTTCGGCGTACGCGGAATTCGGCAGGTCGTAGGCCGGCCCGAAGCCTTCCCACGCGCCGGTTGCACCGATGCCGCCGGTCAGATACAGCTTCCGCAGCACCACGTCGTCCCAGAGCCGGTCTAGCGCCGCGACGTAGGGGACGTTTTCCGTCAGCGCGGCGACGTCGGCCATGGCCGTGTACATGTATGCGGCGCGCACGGAGTGACCCACGGCTTCGTCCTGGTCGGCCACCGGCTTGTGGTCCTGTGCGTACTCGCCGTACAGCGTGTGGCCGGCCGGGTTGCCGCGCTCCTCGAGGAAGAACATCGCCAGCGCGAGGTACTTCCGGTCGCCGGTGACGCGATAGAGCTTCACCAGGCCGATCTCGATTTCCTGGTGCCCCGGCGGATAACGGAGCCCCGCCGGCCCGAACGTGCGGGCGACCAGGTCCGCGCTCTTCGTGGCAACGGCGAGCAGGGTCTTCTTGCCGGTCGCCCGGTGGTGGGCGGCCGCCGCCTCGTACAGGTGGCCGAGATTGTAGAGCTCGTGGCTGTGCTCCAGGTTCGTCCACCGCGCCTTGCCCGCCATCGCCATCGGACTGGAGGGCGCGATGGTCCGCGCGGTATAGAGATAGCCGTCCGGCTCCTGCGCCTTCGCGATCTTCGCGACGAGCGTGTCGAGATAGCCGTCGAGCGCTTTGTCGGGCCGGACTTCGAGCGCATACGACGCCCCTTCGATGATCTTGAAGACGTCGGAGTCGTCGAAGGCGTACCGCGAGCAGAACTCCCCTGCCGCGTCGCCGCCGGCGATCTCGAAGTTCTTGATACGCCCCGTCAGCTCGCTCTGCTTGAAGGTCGCCCCGATGGTGATCGTGCGGACCGTCTCCAGCCGGGGCGCCCAGAACGCGTCCGAGAACGTCACCGCGGTGAGAGGCGCCGGCGAGGTCGGGTAGTCGGGCGCACGGGCCGGCGTCTGAGCCATGCCGAAGGCGCCGTTGAGAACCGCCGCAACCGCGCAGACACGTGCCGCTCGTCGCATCATCGGGAACTCCAGCTGCGGCCCGACCAAGCCGGCCGCAGGGTGAATCTACAGCAGAAACGGTGACGAAGGCGAGCGCCGCCGGGCACTCTGTTATGATCCGGTCGCCTGGCAGTGGCCGTTTCGATGAGCAACCCTCCTCCTCCCAATGGCGGCGACGTTCTCGACGGCTGGAAGAACATCGCCGAGTATCTCGGGAAATCCGTTCGAACAGCCCAGCGCTGGCGCCAGGAATTCGGCATGCCGGTTCACCGGCTCGGCGGACGCGAGGGCGAGAATGTCTATGCCTTCCGACCCGAACTGGACGCATGGCGGCGCCAGGCCAGCGGGCTTGGAGGGCTCGCAGCGAGTGAGCAGGACGCCGAAGACCGGTCCAAGGCTGCTGGGCCCGCCCCAAGCAGCGTTGGCGCGCCCTGGCCAGTGCGCAGGTGGCTCACGTGGGGTTTGGGATCCTTGCTGCTGCTCGCGGCGCTGGGGATTGCCGGCTGGAACGCGATACGCGAGCCAGGCACCCAGGGCCCGAGCTCGAATCCGGGAGCCGACCGCCAGCCCGCTCGGTGGGTCGTGGTGGGAGACCTGTTCCAGGCCTTCAACGCCGCCGGCGAGCCGCTCTGGACGTATACTCCCGGGCCAGCGCTGTCCACGAGCCTGTACACCGGCCATACAGACCCCGCACGGCCGCCCCTCCCGGACCTTTCACTGCGCGTCTCGACCGACGTCCCGATCCCGCCCGTGTTCATGTCGGATGTGGATGGTGACGGGCGCCGCGAAGTGCTGCTGATTGCACACGCGCAGGACCCCGTCGAGGGATCGACCCTGCACTGCCTCGACTCGGACGGCGCCGTGCGGTGGACCTTCCAGCCGCAAGACCCGCTCGTCTTCGGCGGGGAGGACTACGGCCTGCCAGCGCGCCTGCCGTGGGTGATTGCGTCGGAGGATGCGAACGGCACTTCGAGCATCTGGGTCTCCGGCGAACACTATACGTGGTTTCCGACGTGGGTCTATCGCCTCGACCCGTCGGGGAAGGTACTCGGGCGCTACGGGAGCAACGGCCGGATCAACAAGATCCGTTTCACGGCCGCCGGCGGCGGCCATTTCGTGTTGTTGGGCGGCGTCAACAACGAGCGGAGATCCGCCGCTGTGGCGATCTTCGACGTCGCGCGTTTCGGTGGTGCCGCTCCGGCCGAGACGCCGAAGTACCGCTGCGACAACTGCACGCCCGGCCAGCCCGACCACTACATCCTGTTCCCCCAGACCGAGATGTCCCGGCTGATGGGAGGCATGCCATACGTCGCGGAATTCGCCGTGCAGCCGTCCGGTGAAGTCGTGGTGTCTGTCGAACAGCACCGCGTCCAGTTGCCCGGAGCGGACACATACACGCTCGCCCTTGCCAACTACCGACTCGACGGCGGCTTCCACGTGCACGACGCGGAGTACTTTGCCCAGTATGTCACCGTGCACGACTTTTACGCGTCCGTGGGGCGCCTCGACCACCGCTTCGACGCCGCTCGCGAGCAGGCTCAACTCTGGCCCGTGCTGCGCTGGAACGGCACGCGCTACGACCGCATCGAGCGTCCCGAGAGGTGATGGGCGCAGCCTGCCCGAGGCTCCTCATCGGGCCTCGCGGATCTCCTTGACCCTCTCGACCCAGTCCCGCTCGAAGTCGGCGAACGGGATCTGCACCCACGCGGTGAACGCGCGGTCGAAGTCGGCGCCGGCACCGAGGTCTTTCAGCAGCCCCATCAGGCGGGAAGGGCCCACGCGCTCGAGAATCTCGAGCACCGCCAGCGCGCTGCCGCCATAGGAGGCGGCCACGGCCGAGGCCGGCAGCGATTCGAACGACCGGTCAAGCTGGCTCAGGGGCACGAGGGTCCCGCGCGCGATGGCCTTGCGTGCGCGATCGGCGCCGCCGGACTCGAGCGCGGCGGCCAGCCCTTCGTTGAGCCACGCCGGCACCCCGCCGGCGGCGACGCTGTGAACGAGCGCGTGAACGTATTCGTGGGTCAGCACGCGTTCGAACTCACGCCGGTCCGCGAGCCCGCCCCTGACCGGCAGGCGGATGCGGCCGTCGAAGAGCCCGCCGCTCCAGCCGGGCGTCCGCGTGACGTCACGGAACTGCTGCTGCGTGTAAAGCACGACCGTGATCGGCTCGGCCGGGAACGCGTGGAGCAGTCCGCCAATCTCGTCGTGCGCGCGCTCGAGAATCTCGACAGCCGCGGCGGCGGCGTCCTCTTCCGCCGGTCCCTCGAAGAGCACCGCGAAGTGGCCGCCTTGGGCCCGCCTGAATCCCTCGTGCAGCGCGGCTTCCTTCCGCCACTCCTCCACCCTGGCCTGCATACGGGCCTGATCCGGCGCGCGCACCAATGCCGCGTCGTAGACCCGGATCGCACCCTCGATGTCGCCGTGTTCGTAGAGCATCGCGCCCAGCACTTGCGAGGCGGGAGTCAGCGCCGGATCGATCCGGAGCGCCCGGGTCAGCAGTTCGCGGGCGCGCGCGGCGTCGCTGAGGCGGCGGGCGGCGAGCCCCGCGCCCAGGAGCAGCACGGGATCGTCAGGCGTCCCCTCGAGCGCGCGCGCGAAGGCGGCGTCGGCGTCCTTGTACCGGCCCTCCTCCAACGCCTGGAAGGCGTCGCGCGCGTCGCCGGCTGGCGGGACGACCAGTGAGAGCGACTGTGCGGCAACCGCCCCCGGCATGACCATCAAAAGGGCCACGCCGATGCCGAACGCGCGTATCCGTTGGTCAATCGACGTCATCGTGATGACCACATCATAGCGCCCGCAGGAGGTCCTCCGGATCCGACGTCGGCGCCTGGCAGGCGAAGTCGCGGCAGACGTAAGCCGTCGCCCTGCCTTCGAGCGCCCGCATCGCGCCGATAAACGGCGCTATCGCCGCGATGCGCTGTTGACGCGCGCCAGGCTCGACGGGCACGACCACGGCAAACGGCAGAAAGCGTTCGGCCGTCACGCGCTCCAGCGCCTCGCGCGCGGGATCGCCCGCCGCGCCGACAATCCCGATCTGCTGGACGCCCGCGTGCCACGCGGAGAGCCCCGCCAGCATCATGGGCACGCTGCGGCCGGCCCCGCCGATCCGGGCGGCGGCGCCCTGGAACGTCCGTTCGACCTTCGTGCGCCAGACGCCATCGCCCGTGAGGTGCGCGAGCACGATCAGGTTGGCGACCGACACGGACGTCGCCGACGGCTCGGCCCCGTCGTAATCGTCCCTCATCCGGACAATCACCGAGGGGTCCGTCCCAGTGGTCGCGAACCAGCCGCCCGCGCCGTCGTCCCAGAACAGTTCGTCCTGCCGGCGCTGCAGCGCGAGCGCCCACTCGAGCCACGCGGGGTCGCCGTCGGCCTGGACCAGTTCCAGCAGTCCCCATACCAGGCAGGCGTAGTCCTCGGCGTAGGCTTCGATGGCCACATCCCCCTCGCGGAACCGGCGGTACAGCGTCCGGCTGTCGTCGCTCCACATGACCGCCTTCAAGAACGACGCGGCGCGCCGGGCCGATTCGAGGTGGTGTGCGTTACGCAGGACGCGGAAGCCCCGCGCAAAGGCGGCGATCATCAGGCCGTTCCAGGCCGTCAGGACCTTGTCGTCGCGCAGGGGCCTCGGGCGGCGGGCCCGGGCGCCGTACATCGCCGCGCGAGCGCCGGCGAGGCACCGCTCGACTTCCCGCAGGTCGAGGCCCCGCGCTCTCGCAA
>JAWOGY010000311.1:0-38093 GCA_046496425.1 Vicinamibacterales bacterium | reverse complement strand
GAAGTACCTCGGATTCAGGGTGTAGCTTCGGGTGCGCCCGATCATCCGGCCAGAAACTAGGCCGTCACGTTCAAGGCTGGTCAGGGCTTTCTGCACAACAGAAGGGGACGAATCCAGTACGCGGGAAAGTTCTCGTTGGAAGCTCGCTCCAAGCAGGTTCAGGATCACCAGCACCTGAGTCCTCGTGATGCTGCCGAACGGGCTTCCGATAGTCTTGACCTTCATTGGAGGCCATATGACCTCTTTTAGAGGTCAAAGTCAAGTGTTGGGTTTGGCCGATGTTGGCTAAACCCCTGATTCTATTGGTGCCGGGGGCGGGGATCGAACCCGCACGACCCTTGGGGAGTCCCGGGATTTTAAGTTGATCCTTCAGCCACCGGCGGATCTTCGGATTCTGGCCAAGAATCACAGATCAAACGACTTAGCCGATTCCGCCGGAATACGGCAAGTGTCTCAGAATACGAGGAATACTCGGCTGAGTGGGACAGTCAGTGGGACAGTGCCACCGGCAAAGCGGGACGCACGAGGCGTGGCGATGTCCGAGTCCAAACGTGACCGGAGAAGAAGCAAATGTCAGTCCGAGTCTCTGTATCAATTGGGCGACAACCTGCGTTACGCCATGCGCATCACAGGTGCCCTTACAAACCGGAGGTCGCGTGTTCGAGTCTCGTCGGCCCCGCCAACGGCGGTAGCGTTCAGTTGTCTGGGGAAGCAGCAAAAACCGAATACATCCGGATCTACAGACAGCAAGTTCTACAGGTTCAAACTGAATTCCGTCAACTGGACACTGGTTTTATCAAGATACATCCTCGTGTAAGCCCTCTTGATCACCAACTTTGCCTGCACAATTCCTTTCGCCCTCATTCCCCCAACAACCTTCTTCTCCGGCAGGAGAGTCTCGATTGACTTCTTGCCCGCATCACAGCACAGGGTAACGACGGTTTGGAAGTCGCGGCACTTGTCCCTGATTCTGCACCGATTGCGCTCATCCAGAATGCACAAGTTGACCATTGGGTACTTGCCGACCCATGAGTCTGCGGTGATCTCCTTCTCACGAAGCAGGCTCTTCAACCGCTCAATTTCTTCACCCATCGCAACGGCCCTGAAACCCGTCGGAGCCAGCTTGAGTGCAGGCTCACCCTGAGGTGATTTCTGAAGATGAAGACTCATGTTCGCGCAGACCGGACAGCCGAGCAGGAAGACATGGCCCTCTCCTCGAAGGTCATTGAGGACGTCTGAGTCGGAGCGTGATTCACAATAGATCATATGGCCCTCCTTCGCGGTGACCGCCTTGCAGAGAGAAGGACACGACCCCCATTCCGAACCACGTCGCCTTTATCCGGGCGGGAGGTGATTCATCGCGTCACGCGGTGGCCGGTGGCTTCCCGACGAGCGAGTAGCCGTAGCCGGTCACGAACCCGACGTGCAGAACGTAGATCAGTGCGAGCATTACGGTGAACGGAATCCCGTACACGAGGTTTAGTGCCAGTTTGTACAGAATCAGCAGCGTGTAGAGAGTCATCAGGGAAAGGACCACGGCCCTTCTGGCATCAGATTCCTCGGCATTTCTGACCAAGAGTGTGAGCAGGGCTTTGAATAGGACGAATATGCCCAAAGCCCGGGCGATCAAGAAGGAATCGCCACCTGACTCAAAGCCGATCAGTGAACTGCAGAGATTCGGGAAGAGGATAAAGCCCGCCCCAAACAGGAACGCGTACACGGAGTTGACGGTAAAGACTGTCTTGATCCGCATCTGGGCACCCCCTTTGACCGTGAGAACGAATGACCTGCGGCACTCAAGGTGAGAGCAACATTCGATCTGGCTACCATGCTATGCCGCACGAGCGGGAGTGGCAACCCGGCGCCCTCTTGCAGGAACTCCCGATATAGGCGAGCCCCGCGCTCGAACTCGTTGCTGTTCCGGTCCGCTCGGTGGGCGACCCACCCCGGTCTGTCACCAGACACAGAGGCGGGGGTAAGGAACGCGCCCCCGCTTTTCCCTGCGAACTGGTGCCGTGAATACGTCAACCCGGGGGACCGGCCTTGCGCAGCCCGCTCCCCGTGTCGCCGCAGTGCCGCCTGCGGAGGGGAGGTCGAGCAGGAGCGGGCAGGGGTGCCCAAAGCCCGGGTCCGGGTTATTCACCCCGGAAAGGAGGAGCTCGATCGCAGCCAGGTGGCGATCTCCTCGGGATATGCGGACACCATTCCACCCGCGGTCAACCGATGGACCGGCCGGCCCTGTTCCAGCTTCTGGGCCGTTCTCGTAGACACCCCCAGGTGGCGAGCGATCTGCTTCCAGGTTTCAAGGCGATTCTCTGGTTCCATGGTGTCCCGGGTACGCTCAACGACCAAGCCAGACGGGTTTGCCGGTCCCGGCCGGAGTCGTCCTGGAGCAAAGGCCGGATTGTGGCAATTCCGAGGGGAAGGCAGTCTCAAACGGGGAGCCAGAAGCGAAAGCCAGCCGAGAGAGTTGCCCCTTGAATACGGAATCGAGGCGATGCATTCATCGGCAGGCCCGGCTACGTCGCGGGGACCAGTTGCTCCGCTTTCATCCACTCCCAAAACCGTTCGATCCAGGTGTCTGAGGGCAGGCCCTGTTGCTTCATCCCGAAGCCGTGGGCTCCCCGGGAATAGATGTGCAGTTCCACCGGCGCGCCGGCCTGCTTCCACGATTCGTAGAGGCGAATGCTGGTTCGAAGCGGGATCACCGTCTTGTCGTCGTCGGCGTGCACCAGAAACAGGGGCATCGGGTTCGAGGGTGCCGTGACGTCTTCGGGGAGCGCCGCGTAGATGGGCGCGGCAAAATCGGGCCGGCTTTCCCCTTTTCCCTCGAGGGCCACGCCCGCCGTCACCCAACCTCCCGCCGAAAACCCCAGGATGCCGATGCGATCAGGATTGACGCCAAATCGCGCCGCATGCTTACGCGCCAGTCTCACCGCCTGGAGCCCGTCGGCCACCGCCAGGGGGACGACCTCGGCGCGCCGCCTGGCCATCTCCTCGCGGTCGGCAGCCGAAGAGTCGAGACGCCGGTAACTTGTTGACTGGTAGTGCCGGGGGCGGGGATCGAACCCGCACGACCCTTGGGGAGTCCCGGGATTTTAAGTCCCGTGCGTCTGCCAGTTTCGCCACCCCGGCCCGAGTCTGACGCCATGATAGACCGAAAGACCCGGCGGCGCCGCCGCGGTGTAACATGAGGTCGTGGACCCAACAGAACAGAGCCTCGGCAACCCGGAGGACGTGCGCCGCTGGGCCGAAAACCGGCGCATGGCGAATGCGCTCGAGGTGCGGGACCTCCGGACTACCTGGAACTCACCAGAGCGTTCCTTCTGGGCGGCGTGCGAGCTGCTCGCGCTCTTTGCGAGCGTCAACGGCTGGCCGCCGCCGGCGGATGCGAGGAGAGAAAGCGAATCTGCCGCCGTCAGGGATCGTTTCCTGACCCTGAGGAATCGAGCGCGGCGATGACGCAATCGCCCACTCCGGACTTCCGCTCAGCCCTCGTAGCGCTTGCCGGGGCGCTGAAGAGCATTGGGAGACCGGCGATGCTCATCGGAGGGCTGGCGGTTGTCGCCCGCGGTGTGCCCCGCCTGACGATCGACATCGATGCCGTGGTCGACGCTGAAGGCCTCGATGTCGATCGCCTCTGGGAGGTGCTGCGAGATTCGGGCTTCGAAGCACGCGTGATAGAAGCCGCAAAGCTGGCCAGGGAGCGGCTCGTCCTGCTGCTGCGGCATCCCGCGTCAGGCGTGACGGTGGACCTCAGCCTCGGCTGGATGCAGTTCGAGCGCGACGCGATTGAACGAGCCACGACCGTCGACCTGGGCGGAGTGCCCGTTCCGGTCGCCACGCCCGAAGACCTGGTGGTGCTGAAGGCCGTGGCCTGGCGGCGCGTCGACAAACTGGACATGACAGAACTGATCGTCCGTCACCACGCGGAGATGGACCTCCAGCGCATGCGAAGAACAGTCGCGGGGTTCTACGAACTCTTGGAAGTACCTGAGCGCGTGACGGAGTTCGATCAACTCGTGTCGCAGGCGCTCGACGAGGCGTGACGCGCGCCTTCCACAGAGAAGCAGGGCCGCCAGCGTGCCTGCTCACCGCCTCCACGCGGGCTCGGGCATGGTGGCCGGCGTCACTACGGAGGCGGCCCCGGTTGCGTCCACGCGAATGCCCGCGAACACCAGCCGCTCGAAGTCCATCGTCGCCCGTGCCCTGGCCAGCGCGAGCTCGGCGTCCGGGGCCACGCTGCCCGAGAATACAGCCTTGCCGTCGCACTCCACGGTGACGGGCTCCGCCCAGTTGACTGATCGCTCGCCGAGCCAGATGACGATGTCGCCGATGTGCCGCCTGGTGACGCGGATGGCCTGCCCGTCGCGGATGCCGGTGAGGCGGCCGAGCAGGGGCTCGATCGTTCTCGACAGGGCTGCGGCCTCCGTCTCGCCTGGCTGGGCCGCGGCCGGCGTCGGCCAGGGATCGCCCCACGCATCACCAACCCACGAGAGGCCCTCGAGCCAGTAACTGGATGCCTGGTGCAGGTGGCGGAACGCGTGGCCGATGCGCTGCGGATCCACGACCCTGCGCCGGTTGAGGATGTCGACGATGGCCTCGCCCGGGGGCGCGAGTTGGTTGTGCACGCCGCCCGCGACCTCGATGTTGGTGACGGGCAGATCCATCCCGCGCAGCGCCTGGGTGAACCAGCGGTTCGACTCGGCGAACGTACCGGCGGGCTTCTCGGCAAGGTCACGGATCACGAGCGGATCCTTCTCGCCCCATGCATTCAAGACAGGGACGTGCGCGGCGTTGCCCGCGAGGTGCGCCCAGAAGCCGTCGGGGCCGGGCGCGACGTCGAACCCGGCCGCCAGCGCGATCACGCCGGCGAAGCGATCGGCGAAGTACAGCCCGGCGTACCAGGCCGCGAACCCGCCCCTCGAGTACCCGAACGCATACACGCGGTTCGCATCGACGTGCACGCGGCGGGCGACGGCGTCGAGAATGACGGCGTGCTCGGCCACGAATGGCGGCTTGGCGGCGATGTAGTTCTGCCGGTACTCGGGCGAGGCGATGATGAACTCGCGGGCACGCGCGCCCAGCATGCGCCTGACCTGTTCGGCCCACTTGTCCGCGGGCTCGCCCGACGGGTGCAGGGCGTAGACGAGCGGCCAGGCTCGATCGCACCGGTATCCGTCAGGGAGAATGAGCGTGACCTGGCGGGACGCGCCAGGTTCCGACTCCACGGTCATCGATGCTGGCCCCGGAGCCATGTCCTTGAAGGGCACGCCGCGATGCAGCCAGTCGCGAAGCCGCGAGGGACGGTAGTCGGGGTGCGAGGCGATTCGACGGGCGAGCGCCGCCCGCGCGCCGTCGTCGCGTTCAGCCCAGTACGCGCGGACACGCGCGGCGGGATCGTCCTGGGCCGCGGGCGTTCGCGGTACGCCCGGCGACAGCCAGAGCAGGGCTGCGAGCGCCACGACGAAGGCGAGCTTCACTTTCTCTGCCCTCCTTACTCAGCGGATTATAGGCCTGAGGCTGCTCAGAAGCGGTAGAGATGGAGGGCGCGGCTGAACACCTCGAACAGGTACACGGCGCAGATCACGCCGACGACAGCGGGCCCGAGGGCGAGGCCGATGGCGAACCGCCAGCCCGGTTCGCCGCGGACAGCGTCCCGCCTCCGGCGATCTTCAAGCGCGGCGCGACACCGGGCGCGCACCACGGCGCTCCGCTTCGGGCTGGGCTCGTACCGACCAAGCTCTGCCAGGACGCCTGGCGCGCCGTCGCGATCGATGACATCCTGCGTCATGTCGTCACCCCCTCCGCCTCCGCTGCGGTCCGGCCGCCATCCTCCTCCCGCAGCTTCGGCGAGACAGGTCCTGCTGCGGTCCGGCGGCGCTTTTCATCCTGCAGCGGCGGCGCGGCATGTCCAAGCCGCGTCTTGCAGAGTTTCGCTGCGAGCGCCGACCGTCCGCGGGACAGGCGCTGCCTGAACGCCTCGGCCGTGAGTCCGCAGACGCCAGCCGCCTCGGACGGCGTCATCCCCTCGATGCCGACAAGCAGCAGCGCCTCCCGGTACGGTGCCGGGAGGGCCGCCAAGGCCTGTTCGACGTGCCGCTCGACCTCTCGCGCCGCAGTCTCCTCGAATGGCGACGGCCGCGAGTGGCCGCCAGGCCAGAGGCCAAGCATCCCGTCGAAGACCGTTGCACCGAGCGCCCGCGACCGGCAGTAGCTGTAATACAGGTTACGCGCCACGGTGAACAGCCACGGGCCGAGGCGGGTGTCCGGCCGGAGGCGCACCCCCGCGGACACCAGGCGCAGCCAGGTCTCCTCAGCGAGATCCTCCGCGACGTCCCGGCTCCGGCTCAGGCGCGCGAGGAAGGAGTAGACTCTCGCGCGGTACTCCTCGTACACGGCGTCGAACGCGGCGGCGTCGCCGTCGCGGAGGCGGCCGACCAGGGCAAGCTCGGTCTCCCGGTCCATGTCGGTACAAACGCGGTGGTGCGGAACACGTGACACACGTGACGCGCGTCACGGTCCCCGCATGTCCGCGTTGTACGCATTAGACACCAGGGAGGTGGACATTGATTGGCATCTACTTGATGGGGTTCGTGATCCTGGTCGCCGGCGTCGGGGTGTTCGGCACCTCCGTCGCCTACGCCATCCGCCCGACCGAACGAAAGCTGGTACTGATGCGGCCGCTGTCGCTGGCGGCGATCTTCGCGGCCATCTGCAGTTCGTCGGTTGGCATGGCGACGGCGCTGAAGTTCGCGGGAGCTGCCGAGCCGTCAGGCCCGACAACCATCAACGTGATGTTGATGGGCCTGTCGGAAAGCCTTATCCCGCCGTTCGTGGCCTTCGCCTTTCTGGCGGTCGCGTGGCTCCTCGTGGCCGTCGGCATGCGGCGGCAGGCCTGAACAGTATGGGGGTGCTATCCTGTGCGCCCGGCTCACAGAAGGGTGTCTCCACATGCCGCACCGCGAGTTTCACCGGACCGAGCACATCGGCTGGTTACGGGCCGCCGTTCTGGGGGCGAACGACGGCCTGATCTCCACGAGCAGCCTGGTTGTCGGCGTCGCCGCGGCCAATCCGGCTCCCGGCGCCGTGCTCGTCGCGGCGCTCGCAGGCCTCGTTGCCGGTGCCCTCTCGATGGCGGCCGGCGAGTACGTATCTGTCAGCTCCCAGGCGGACACTGAGGGTGCCGACCTCGCCCGGGAGCGTCAGGAGCTCGCGACGGCTCCCGAGTCCGAGTACGAGGAACTCCAGCGGATTTACATCTCTCGAGGGCTTTCGCCGACACTTGCGGCGCAGGTCGCGGACGAGCTCACCGAGCACGATGCGCTCGGCGCCCATGCGCGAGACGAACTCGGCCTGAGCGAGGCGACGCGCGCCAGGCCGATCCAGGCCGCCCTTGCCTCGGCGGCCGCCTTTGCCGGCGGCGCCGCTCTGCCGCTTGTGCTTGCCGCGTTCTGGCCGCCGGACTCTCTGAGCATTGCTGTCGGGCTCAGCTCCCTGGTGCTGCTGGCGGTGCTCGGCGGGACGGCCGCCCGGTTGGGAGGCGCCCCGCTGGCGGCCGGCGCGGCCAGGGTCGCGTTCTGGGGCGCCGTGGCCATGGTCTCCACGGCGCTGGTCGGTCGCCTGTTCGGCACGGTGGTCTAGCTGTCACACACGTTTCACAACTCTGCTGTGACGCTATCACTTCCGTCCCGTCTAATCAGACAGGACACACAGAAGGAGCGGCCCCAATGCAGAACAAGACGATCGTCAGCTTCAACAGGATCCTGGTACTCGCGGGCGTGGTTGTCATCACCGCCGCGGTTGGCTTTGCGACGACGGTGCAGCTTGCCGCCCGAAGCGGTCAGGGCGCAGGACAGGAACAGGCGGGACCGGGCGGGCGGCGCGGCCCGGGCATGATGGCGCAGGGCATGAGGGGACCGGGCGGGCCCGGCATGCGCGGCGGGCCGGGCGGCGGGCCCTTCGGGCTGGTCGGCGCCGGGCTGCGCGGGCTCGATCTGACCGACGCCCAGCGCGAACAGGTGCGGGCCATCATGGAATCGCACCGCGACGAGCAGAAGGCCATCGGCGACCGCATGCAGGCCGCCAGAAAGGCGCTGCACGAGGTTATCGCGGCCGACGCCGTCGACGAGGGCGCGATTCGGGCGAAAGCCGGTGAGGTCGGCGCAGTCGAGGCCGACGCGGCCGTGCTGCAGGCGAAGATTCGTGCCGAGGTGTTCGGCATCCTGACGCCGGAGCAGGCAGCAAAGGCGAAGGCGTTTCGCTCTCAGATGGAGCAGCGGATGAAGGACGGCCGCGGCCAGGGCCGCGGGATGCGGCCACACCCGGGGCCGCGCCCGGAGACACGTCCCGAGCCTCGAGTCGAGGGCGACATCAGCTTCCCCGAAACCGTCTGAACGACGAACGGTACATCCATCGGGCCCCGTGCGAACACTGGCGCGGGGCCCGATGACTGTACAGCGATGCGCGGTGGTGAAACCCCGGGTCTGAAGCCCCGGGGGCGGCGACGATCGCCGCGAGGCAACGGGACATCGGTGTTTATCCGCAGGCCGTCCGCGGCGAACCCGCCAGGACTCTCCTGCGTAGTACATCGCATCGCGTCCCCTGAAGGAATATCCAACATGAAGCGTGTTCGTGTCGCCCCGCTCATCGTGATTTCGTTTCTGCTCTGCGCGGCCGCAAGCGTGGCGCCCGCCCAGACCGCAACGGCGAAGCCTGCCTCGTCTCCGGCCGCCCTGAAGCCCCCCGCAACGGCCTCCACAGACGCTGCGGCACTCGACCAACTCTTCCGCGCCGCAACGAAACCCGGCGACCCAGGCGTGGCGGTCATCGTCGTCCGAAAAGGCCAGACCCTCTATCGCGCGGCCCACGGGATGGCGAACCTGGAACTGGGCGTGGCGCTCCAGCCGGATCATGTCTTCAGAATCGGCTCCGTCACGAAACAGTTCACATCGGCCGCCATCATGATGCTCGCCGAGGAAGGCAAACTGGCGGTGACAGACTCGATCACGAAGTTCCTGCCCGACTACCCGACGCAAGGCAAGACCATCACCGTCGAGCACCTGCTGACCCACACCTCGGGCATCCAGAGCTACACCGACATGCCGAAGTGGCGGAACATGTTCCGGCAGGACATGCCGCTGACGGAGCTCATCGACCTGTTCAAGAACGAGCCGATGCAGTTCGAGCCGGGCGCGCGGTGGCGGTACAACAACTCCGGGTACATCCTGCTCGGGGCCATCGTCGAGAAAGTGAGCGGGAAGAAATACGCCGACTTCGTGCAGGAACGCATCTTCACGCCGCTCGGCATGAAGGACACCCGCTACGACGTGACGGACCAGATCATCCCGAGGCGGGCGGCAGGCTACGGCAGGACTGGCGACCGCATCGTCAACGCCCAGTACCTGAGCATGACCCAGCCGTACGCTGCCGGCTCGCTCATCAGCACCGTTGACGATCTGGCGAAGTGGGACGCGGCACTGACGGCGGGACGCGTCATCAATGCGGAGTCGCTCGCGAAGTGTTTCGCGTCTCACAAGCTGGCCAGCGGGAGCGAGAGCGGCTACGGGTACGGCTGGAGCATCGGCCGCTACGAGGGCCGGGCGGTCCAGGAACACGGGGGCGGCATCCACGGGTTCCGCTCGTATGTCCTCCGAATCCCGTCTGACGGCGTGTACGTAGCCGTGCTGTCGAACATGGCCGCCGCGGCGCCCTCGCCCGAGATGCTGGCGCGCCTGGCTGCAGCCATCGCCATCGGCAAGCCGCTCGTGAATCCGACGCCGGTCACGCTCGCCCCGGAGCAACTCGATGCCTACACCGGGCGCTATGTGACGGCCCCGGGTGCGCGGCTGGGCGTCTCCCGCGAGGGGGCACGGCTGTTCGTGCAGGGCGGTGACGGCCCGAAGACCGAGATCGTACCGGCCGGGAACGACGTCTTCTTCGTGAGGGACACGTTCAGGCGCTTCACGTTCCAGCGCGACGCTGCCGGCAAGTACGAACGCTTCGAGGTCGACGATTGGGGCCCTCAGCCGCCCGCCATCCGGGACAACACGCCGGAACCTCCCGCGCGCTCGGCAATCGAGCTCGATCCGTCCGTGCTGAAGGCGTACGTCGGCGAGTACGAACTCGCACCCGGATTCGTGCTCGCCGTGACCCTCGAGGGCAACCGACTCATGACTCAGGCGACCGGGCAAGGCAAGGTCGAGGTCTTCCCGTCCTCGCCGACGGAGTTCTTCCTCAAGGTCGTCAACGCACAGATCACGTTCGTGAACGACTCGTCCGGTGCCGTCACCGGGCTCGTCCTGCACCAGGGCGGCCGCGACATGCCGGCGAAGAAGATAAAGTAGGAAGGTGGGGATTCCGAGGGCCATCGCGACGGAGAAGAAGACCGTCGCCGCGATGGTCCGCATCTACTGTGCCGAGCACCATGACCGCGCCGATGCGCTGTGCACGACGTGCGCGGCGCTGCAGCGCTACTCGCACGCCCGCCTCGACGCGTGCCCCTACGGCGCCGACAAGCCGACCTGCAAGGCATGCCCTATCCACTGCTACAGGCCCGCGGAGCGCGAGGCCATGCGCGAGGTGATGCGCTTCGCCGGCCCGCGGATGATGTTCCGGCACCCCTGGCTCTCCATCGTCCACCTGTGGAAGGAACGGTTTCACCAGGCGCCGAGACGTAGAAGTAGAAAGTAGCCAGTATTCAGTAGCCAGTAGAAGGGCCAGTGAGGTGAACCTGGCTGGCGGCGAGTCCCGAATCCCGAGTCCCGATCCCCCACAATGACCAGCGCCTAGCGCCAAGTCCCTAGTCCCTTGTAGAATCCCTTCGGCACTACCCAATCAGCTCTGCCGGCGGGAGTGGGCCGGCTGTGCGCCACGTGGCAGGAGGAGAGCATGTGCGTTGACCCCCGGTGGTATGTTCGCGCGGCGGCGGTGCTCGTCTCCGCGGTCTTCGTCGCGGCGGCGTCCGGCTGCGGAGGCACGCAGCCGCGACAGGACGGCCCCGGCGCGATGCAGCCCGCCGACAAGGTGCTCACGGCGGCGGAGCGGGCCGCGTGGTACCAGGCATGCTGGGCGCACTTCAACGAGAAGGCCTGGGACCGCTTCAAGGCGTGCTACGCCGACGACGCCGAGTCGGACCAGGTCGACAGCGGCCAGCCCCGGTCGAAGGGGCCAAATGCGATCGAAGCCAGCGCGCAGTCGCTCGCCGCAGCCTTTCCGGACATCAGGGGCACAGGCGAACTCATCCTCATCAAGGGCGAGTCCATTGTCGGCGTGTACGTGCTGAACGGAACGCACACCGGTTCACTTCTCGGCGCGGATGGCCACGCCATTCCGCCCACCAGCAAACCCATCGGCCTGCGTCAGGCGCACGTCGTGCAGGCCGATTCGACGGGCTCGCGGGTCGTGCGGGAGGAGCTCTACTCGGATTCGGGCACGATGATGGCGCAGATCGGGTTGAACCCCGCGCCCGCACGGCCGGTGACGACCAGCGCGGCGACCGCGCCCATCGTCGTCATCGCGGCCGGCACGCCGGCGGAGTTGAGCAACGTCGAGGCGGCGCGCGCGCAGGTGGCGGCCTACAACAGCCGCGACGCGAAGGGCGTGGACGCGTACAACGCCCCCGACCTGGTGCACCGAAACATGGCAGCGCCGGCGGATCAGACGGCGGAAGAAACCCTCGCGGGCATGCTCGCGATCTTCCAGGCGTTTCCCGACGCGAAACTCGTGCCCACCTCGGTGTGGGGCGCGGGCAGCTACGTGGTCGTGACCGGCCGTTTCGAAGGGACCAACAGCGGCCCGCTGCCGGCGATGGGCCTGAAGACGGCCAGCAACCGGCCCGTGTCAGTGCGCTATCTCAGCATCACCCGCTGGGAGAACGGAAAGGTCGAGGAGGAGTGGCTCTTCTACGACGGCATGGCGTTCGCGAAGCAGTTGGGGCTGTTGAAGAAGTAGTCAGTAGACCGTCAGCATTCCACGCCCGTCCCGCCCAGCCCGCAGTACCCGTTCGGGTTCTTGGCAAGATACTGTTGGTGATAGTCCTCGGCGTAGTAGAACTCGCCGGCCGGGACGATCTCCGTCGTGATCGGTCCGCGGCCGGCAGCCGTCAGCCGCGCCTGGTAGGCGTCGCGGCTGGCCTGGCCGGCGTCCAGCTGCGTTTCCGAGCGTGCGTAGATCGCCGAGCGGTACTGCGTGCCGGTATCCGCGCCCTGCCTCATGCCCTGGGTGGGGTCATGGCTTTCCCAGAACACCTTGAGCAGCCGATCGAACGACACGACGTTGGGATCGAAGACCACCAGCACGGCTTCGGTATGGCCCGTAAGGCCTGAGCAGACCTCTTCGTACGTCGGGTTCGGGGTGACTCCGCCCGCATAACCCACGGCCGTCGAGTAGACGCCCTCGGTCTGCCAGAACTTCCGCTCGGCCCCCCAGAAGCACCCGAGGCCGACAACCGCGGTCTCGAGCCCCGCGGGGAACGGCGGCACCAACGGCGTGCCCAGAACGAGGTGCTTCGACGCGACGGGTATCCTTTCCGCGCGCCCCGTCAGGGCGTCTTCGGCCTTCACCAACACGGTCTTGCGCCATTTGTCGAACATGCCACGACCTCATCAGTAGGACGCCGCGCGCCCGGCCTCGGGTACACGGAGGGCACCCCGGCCGCGCGAAAACCTCCCAACGGCCTCCCATCCCACTGTAGCGCAACCGGTATAGAGTGGGACCCGGCATGACCGATGACACCGCCTACCGGGCCACGGCGCTGGGAGCAGCCTACGCCGGGATCGACCGCCTGCCTGTGACGATCCTGCTCGACAACGTGCGCAGCCTGTACAACGTCGGCGCGTTCATCCGGACCGCGGATGCGGTGCAGGCCGAGTCGATCCTTCTGGCCGGCATCACGCCGACGCCGGAAGACCCGCGGATCGCGAAGACGGCCCTGGGCGCGGAGCGCAGCGTGTCCTGGTCGAAGCCAGCCGGCGCTGCCGCCGCCATCGACGGCCTGCGCGGCAGAGGCTTCGAGATCGCAGCCATCGAAACGAGCCTCCACGCCGTCGATCTCTTCGACTGGCACCCGCGATTCCCGGTGTGCATCGTCTTTGGCCACGAGGTGGACGGCATCTCGCCGGCGCTCCTCGAGCGCTGCGACGTGCACGTGCGGATCCCGACGCTGGGCACGAAAGGCTCGATCAACGTGGCGACGGCGGGCGGCGTGGTGCTCTACGAGCTGCTGCGGAAGTACCGGGACCTGGTGCGCGCATGAACCCCGGGTCTCAAGACCCGGGGCTCCACCTGAAAGGGCAGCCGCCGCGCCGGCGCGGAGGAAGGGAGTATCATCGACGGATGAGCGAAGACGACGCCCCCAAGAGCGCCTACGAACTGGCGATGGAGCGGCTCCGGAAGAAGGATGCCGAGTCGGGTGCCGAGAGCCTGCCGCTGACCGACGAACAGCGTACGGCTATCGCCGAGGTGCGCAACTTCTACGAGGCGAAGGCCGCGGAAATCGAGGTGCTGCACCAGTCGGCGCTGCGGCGCGCGGCCGATCCGGACGCGCTGGCCCTGCTCGAAGAGCACTACCGGCGCGACCGGGAGCGCCTCAACTCCGAGCGCGACAACAAGATCGCGAAAATCCGCCAGGGGTGACGAGCCCCGGCCTGCTAAAGGCCCGGGGCGCCTCCGCCCTCCCGTCCCGGCGGCGTCATCAGCGACACGGCGATGCCGGTCGCGAAGATGAGCGGGATGCCGTACATCGCCCACGGCCACGTGTAGCCGCCCGATTCACCGACGATGACAAACGCGCCGACGCCCCAGGAGAAGCCGACGATGACGCTGGCCCAGGCGCCGGCCGTGTTGGCGCGCGGCCAGTGGAACCCGGCGAGCAGCGCGAAGGCGAGGGCTGCGACAGGGATGTTCGCGAGGATGAGGCGGTCGAGGATGTCGTCCACGAGGAACGCGCCGCCGATCCAGCTCGCCGCGGCGAAGCCCAGGACAACCCAGCGCTGCTGGGCGACATGGCGTCCTTCGCGCCACCCGAAGTCGGCGGCCACCATCGCCGCCATTGCGGTCCAGACGCCCGCGAGCGTGGTGAGCGCCGCGGCGAACAGGACGGCGAAGCCGACGCCTCGCAGACCGGCCGGCAGCCAGGCGGCGACCATCGACGGCACCGCCGACTGGGGATCGGCCAGCCCCGGCGACACGACCCGGAAGTGGGCGGCGCCAAGCACCATGACGCCGTACAGCACGAACACCAGGACCGCGGCCCACGCCACCGCGGCGAAGGCCGTGCGCTCGTTCCTGGCGGCGAAGATCTTCTGCCCGTACCACGGGGCCGCGATGTAGGTGAAGCACGTCAGCACGATGAGCGTGCTGACGAACCGGAACGGCAGCGCCGGATGGTCCCACTGCGCGACGGGGCTGAAGACCCGCTGATCGGCGGGAAAGGCCGCGGCCAGGCCTCCAAGCGGGGCGCTGCTCGTCATGCCGACGACCAGCAGCACGGGCAGGATGACGAGCGTGATCACGAAGCTGACCACGTCGCTGCGGACGACCGACACGAGGCCGCCCGGCAGCACCACCAGCAGCACGACGGCCGTCAGCGCGGCGCTCAGCAGGACGAACGGGACATTCGGCAGCAGAGGCTGGGCCAGCAGCGCGAGCGACTTGACGTAGGTGGCGCTGAACCCGGTCATGGCCAGCAGCAGCATCATCGAGACGAGCCGGCCCAGGGCGCGGGAGTAGCGCACGGCGAAGAGCTCGGCCACCGACAGGCGGTCGAACCGCTTCCAGGCCCTGGCCACGGTGAGAGTGTAGAAGCTGAGCCCGACCAGAAACACGAACGGCAGCGCGAGCGCCATCGGCCCGGCGCTGTAGCCCGCGGCGCTGAAGGCCAGCAGCGTCGACGTGTTGAACTCCGTCATCACCAGCGTGGCCACGAGCGGGAACAGGCGCAGCGACCGGTCCGCCACGAGGAACTCGTTCTCGCCCTTCGCCCTGCGGCTGCCCGTCCAGGCCAGGAGCGCGAACACGGCGGCGAAGCCCAGGATGTCGGCCATCATCGGGACGCTGATCCAGTCTGCGCGAAGAGGTCCCGCGCGTCCTGTATTGTACGGTCCTTCGGCCGCTATACTCGACTGTCTATGGACACGACACCCGCCGGGCCGCTGGACCGCGCAGATGGGAGAAGCCGCTTCTGAGCCGATGGAAACTTCTCGCGGCGGCCGGCCTCCTTGCGGTCGTGATACTGGCGGCCAGGGTGGTCCCGCTCGCCGCGTGGACGATTCAGTTCGTCGACACGATCCGGGACGCCGGACTCCCGGGCGCGGCGCTGTACGTCCTCGTGTACGCCGTCAGCACCGTGGCGCTCGTTCCCGGTTCGATCATGACCATGGTGGCGGGCTTCGTCTATGGCCCGCTCGTCGGCCTGGCCGTGGCCGTGCCGGGAGCGCTGGTCGGCGCCGCCGCCGCCTTTCTGCTGGGTCGCACCGTGCTCCGGGAGCGCGTCCGCCGCGCGATGGCGCAATCGCCGCGGATCCTGGCGCTCGACGCGGCGATGGGCCGCGAGGGGTTCAAGCTGGTCCTGCTCCTGCGGCTGTCTCCCCTGGTGCCGTTCAGCGTGCTCAACTACGCCCTGAGCCTGTCGGGCATCACGCTCAGGACGTTCGTGCTCGCGACCCTTCTAGGGAAGTTTCCCGGCAGCTGGCTGTACGTCTATCTCGGATCGCTTGTCACGACCGCCGCGCAGTTGTCGGCCGGCAGTGCGCCGCCGTCGCCGCTTCGCACCGTCTTCTACGCCGCCGGGCTCGCCGCCACGGTCACGGCGGTCGTGGTGTCCGGCCGAGTCGCGAAACGCGCGCTGACCCCTAGAACCTGCTCCACAGGTACTGGTTCGTCACTTCGTGGTGGAACTGGACCTCCGAGGCCTTGATGACCGAGCCGAGCGCCTTCGGGCACCGGTCGGCCTGGATCTGCTTCACCTCGGCGAACTTCGCCTGCACGTCGGCGCCGACGAGATCCGTGACGTAGCCGCTCGTTTTGAAGTGGCGGATCGCGTCGTAGATGTTGTCGGGCAGGAAACGGGTGCGCGATCGGCGGATTTCGGTGTCGGCGTCCGCGGGCAGCGGCCCTTCGAGGCCCGTGCGCAGCAGCGCGTAGAGCGCGAGGTACGGGTTCGCGTCGGGCGCGATCGATCGCACCTCCACGCGCGCGGACCGCTCGTTGCCGAGGGGGATGCGCACCATCGCGCCGCGGTTGATGGCCGATGCCTTGATCTGGTTCGGCGCCTCGAAGTGCGGATCGAGGCGGCGGTACGAGTTCACGCTCGAGTTGAGGATCAGGCAGATGTCGTTCGCGTTGGCCAGAATGCGATCGATGAAGCTCCAGCCGAGGTCCGAGAGCCCGTCCTCGCCCTCTGCCCCGTGAAACAGGTTCCTGCCGTCCCGCGTGAGCGACAGGTTCGTGTGCATGCCGCTGCCGTTGACGCCGGTGACCGGCTTCGGCAGGAACGACGCCGTCATGTCGAGTTGCTGGGCCACCTGGCGGCAGATGAGCTTGTAGAGCTGCACCTGGTCGGCGGCGATGCACGCCTCGGTGTAGGTGTAGTTCATCTCGAACTGCGACGGCGCCACCTCCGGATGGTCCTTCTCGTTGCCGAAGCCCAGGGCGCGCTGCGCCTCGGCCGAGTTGTCGATGAACTGCCGCAGGGCGTCGCCCGGCAGGGAGTGGTAGTAGCCGCCTGTCGAGATGAACTCGAAGGACCCGGCGAGGTGGTACTGGCGCTCAGCATCGCGGCCCTTGAAGAGGAAGCCCTCGATCTCGTTCGAGGCGTGGGCGATCGTGCCGTCGTTCGCGTACAGGCGGTCGGTCAGCCCCTTCAGCCGGCTGCGCATGTCGGCGGCGTACTGCGAGCCGTCGCGCTCGTTCACCTCGCCGAAAGCGAGCACCTTCCCGGGCCCGAAAATGTCCGCCGGCAGCCAGTAGAACGCCGGCCAGTCGACCACGAGCCGGAGGTCCGACTCCGCCTGCTGCGAGAACCCGCGGATTGACGACCCGTCGAACGTCAGGTTGTCGGCCGCCTTCAGCAGGAACTTCTTGTCGTAGTCGAGCATGTGGAACCGGCCCTCGAGGTCCGTGAAGCACACCGTGACGGCCTTGATGCGCTTCTCGTCCGTGAGGTACCGCACCCGCTCTTCGCGAATCTGGTCCGGCGGCACGCGGTCGAGCCGCTGCTGCTTGGCGGCGAGGTTCATCTCCTCGAGCCGGTCGTACGGAATCTCCAGAAAGTCGCGCAGCGGAATATGGTGGTCCACGGTCATCCTCCCTCGCCTCGGCTGCCAACGGCCGAGGAATGGACAACGCTACCACAAATTGCGCGTAAACTAATTTATAAATTTAGAATTTAAGACTTAATTAGACAGAATTAAGTCTACATTAGCCGTGACAGCGTGATATCGACCGATCTGGCCTGGTGCGAGGCGCGGTCCCACTGCACCAGGATGGGGCTCTGGTAAGTTCCCTGGACAATCGCGCCCTGCCCTGGCGTCTGCGCGTCGGACACCAGCAGATTGACGGCCCTCTTGAAGCGCAGGAACCGCTCGGCCGGTACGGCCATGGCCTTGGCCATCACCCGCTCGATGACGCTCTCGTTCAGTCCCAGGGCGTCCACGAGCTTGTTCAGGGCGCGGACCATGTCGTACTTGGCGTAGTCGAGGGTCTTGGCGGGAATGGACCGGGGGTCGGCCCATGCGTGGCGTCCCTTTTCGGCCACGTACTTCAGGGGGTTGTGAAGCACGTGCATCAGGTCGTGGCGCATGAGCAGGGTTTCGTACTCGTTCACGGTCAGGCCTGCCTGACGCTCATCGGGATTCAGTTCGATCCGCAGCCGGCCCTTGGTCACCCCATAGCGGGCGATGGCCTCCTCGAGCAGTTCGTAGAAGCCGACCCTCGGGTCGCGGAGGTTGACCGAATCTATCGGGTGGCCGGAAACCGGGATCGTGACGCGGGTCTTCCAGACCGGCACCTCGTGGGTATACGCCAGCACGGTCGTCTGACGCCGGCGAGGCTGCCCGGCGTTCATGCCATCGAGGTCGACGAACCACACCGGCTCGTTGGCGGCCCGGTAGAGGACGCAGGCGCGGAGCCCGGAGGCGATGAAGGCCAGGTGCGAATCGGCGTTGCGCGGCTCCACGGCCCGCTGGTCGTCGGAGAGCTCCGTCCGCAATTCCAGCTTGTCGTGCTCGTATCCCGCGTCCTCGGGGAAGACCAGCCGGAACGCGTCCATGTAGAGGTCGACGCCGTTTGCGCCCTGCCTGGCCAGCCGGGTGGCCAGCCCCTGTTCGAGATACCCGGCGGTTGTGTGCAGGGAAGCGTAGTAGGCGCGGGGGAACTCCGCGAGCACGTCGCCGTAGTCGGCGAGGATGCGGCTGCGCACGTCGATGGCGTCGAATCGTGCGCGCGGCTGGAGAGCGACGGTAAATTCCGCCGGTTCCTGGGACATAGCGGCCAACTATCTATTATCCACGATTAGCCTGACCGGCGCGAGGACGGGGACCGGCCGGGCCGAGCCGCCGTCACCCGGTTCCCCCGCCTGCGTCGGCCGCCTTACTCGAACGTCAGAAGGTAGATGTCCCCTTCGGTCTGGCGGCGCGAGAAGAATGCCACGCGCCCGTCGCGCGTGACGCGCGGCGGACCCAGGACGTCCCAGGTGGTCGAGTAGATCTTTCGTGTTTGCTTCGCGTGGATGTCGGCGACCCAGAACTCGCGCCCCTCGAACACGAAGAGCAACCGGTGGCTGCTGCCGAACCAGACAGGCCACTCGCCGAAGTCCGTCAGGCGCTCGTAGGTGCGCGAGGCAAACGCATACAGCACGACGCCGTTTCCCCCCCGGTCGCTGAAGCCGATCATGCCGGCCAGCATCGAACCGTCCGGCGACCAGGCGTTCGGGATGAAGGGATGCAGCGCCTGGTCGGGATTCGCGAGTCGTTCCGGTTTCTGCTCCTTCCAGGGACGATTCGCGTCGGCGACCCACGCCTCCCCTGCGAACTCGAGCACCTCCGCGGTCGCCAACTGCGCGCTGTCCGGCGACCAGGCAGGAATGCCTCCGGTCGCGGTCAGCTGCTGGAGGCCGCTGCCGTCGGCGGCGCGAATTTTCCAGACGGCCAGCGGGCCGCTGCGGTTCGAGAAGAAAGCGACCCACGTACTGTCCGGCGACCAGCGCGGCACGCGGTCGATGGCCGCGTCGCTCGTCAGTTGACGCCGGCCAGTGCCGTCCGCCCGGCTCACGTAGATGTCGCCTTCGGGCTGGTCCCGCGAATAGAACACCACCAGGTCGCCGTCCGGCGTCGGGTCGGGATTCGCCCACAGGCGGAAGCCGGTCGTGACCCAGTTCGGCTCGCCTTTGACGGTGAGCGCGGCCGGATCGAGCGCGAGACGCTGGATGTTCGACGTCTGCGACACGGCGGTGTACGCAATCCGACGGCCGTCGGCAGACACGGAGGGATGTGCAAGAAACGGCGCCGGGGTGATGATCGGCTCCGGCTCGCCCAGGCGCCGGCCCGTCACTTCATCGATCGGGACACGCCAGAGATTCATGCTGCCGCTGCGGTCGCTGACGAAATACAGGTGCCGTCCATCGGGCGACCAGACGGGACTCCAATCGGTGGTCTGGTCGTCTGTGGCCGCCGTGGGATCGCCGCCGCCGGCCGGGATCGTGTAGATGTCCATGACTCTGCCGGCGTTGACGCCGGCGCGCTCTCCGGAACTGGCCTGTTGTCTCCGGGAGACGTAGGCGATCCGATGGCCGTGCGGCGACCAACTGGCCTGCACCGCATCGGCGGCCCCGACCCTGCGCTGCTCGCCCGAGCTCACGTTGACCACCCAGAGCTCACTCTTGCGCTCCCAATTGAGGGGCGTCAACTGCACGTCCTCGGTGGTGTAGGCGATCTGCGTTCCGTCGGGCGACCAGGCTGGATTGAAGGCGGCGCTGACGCCGACCGGCGTGACGCGCCTCACCCCCTCGCCCGTGCGCCCCATCACGAAGATGCCGCCGCCATCGCGGCTCGACCGGAACGCGATCCGCTCGCCATCCGGCGACGCCGCCGGCTCGTCATCCTCGGCCGGGGAGTCGGGCGTGAGGTTGATGGGATTCTGCCCGCTCGTGCTGAGCAGGTAGATGTCCCGGTTGCCCGTCTCCTGACCGGCGTAGATCACCCACTTGCCGTCGGGCAGCAGGCTCGGGAACTGCTCCACGCCCGGGTGCGCGCTCAGCCGGGTCGTCTGGAAGCGGAGCGGTGCGGTCCGCGTCCGCAGGGAGCCGTCCCGCCCGCTGCGCAAGTACCACGCGCCCCCCGCCACGACCGCGGCGAGGCCGGCCGCGAGAGCCAGCCGGCGGGGCCATGGGGAGCGTGCCGTGGCCCGGGCCAGTTCCGAGACGAAACGGCCCGCCGCCGTCTGCTGCTGCACCGCCCGCAAGTCGTTGCGCAGGTCGAGCGCGCTCTGGTACCGCTGGGCCGGGTCCTTGGCGAGCGCGCGCGTGACCAGGCGGTCGAGACCAGGCGGCACCGCCCGCTTCACCTCCGACAGCGGCAGGGGCGTGTCCTTGATGATCGATGAGATCAGCGAGACGGCCGAGTCGCCGGCGAACGGCCGCTGCCCGCAGGCCATCTCGTAGAGCACGACCCCGAGCGAGAAGATGTCGGATCGATGATCGACCGGCCGTCCCTCGGCCTGCTCGGGCGACATGTAGGCGGCGGTCCCCACAATCGCGTGGTGATGGGTGAGCGTCTGCGTCGCGAGCTGTGTGGTCTCGGTCGCGGACACGGCCGGCTTGAGCTTGGCCAGCCCGAAGTCGAGCACCTTCAGGCGGCCGTCGCTCCCGAGCATGATGTTGGCGGGCTTCAGGTCCCGGTGAACGATCCCGTGCGCGTGCGCAGAGGCCACGGCATCGGCCAGCGGCACCGCGAGGTTCAGGAGCGCATCGGCCGGAAGGCCCCCCTCCGGGATGACCTCGTCCAACGTGCGACCCTCCACCAGCTCCATCGTCAGAAACTGGACCCCGTCGTCCTCCTCGACGCTGTAGATGGTGACGACGTTCGGGTGGTTGAGGGCGGCGACCGCCCGCGCCTCACGCTGGAAGCGCTGCAAGCGCTCAGGGTCGGCCGCCATGTCCGGGGGCAGCAGTTTCAGCGCGACCATCCGCTGCAGCTTCGCGTCCTCCGCGGCGTACACTTCCCCCATGCCGCCGCTGCCGAGCTTGCGAACGATCCGGTAGTGATGCAGTGTCGTGCCAATCATGCCGGGCCGCGAGTGTTTCGTGTGAGTGACGAAGGTGATTGTGGCGACTCGGACGGGCGAATGCAAGGCTCGAATGGGAGCTCGAATGGGAGCGAACGGGAGCGTCGGATGGGAGAGATTCGGACGGCGCGAGGAGTTACACTGGAAGGCGATGAGCCAGTCGCGTGCCTGGACGCTCGGCGAGGAGGTGGCCCACAGCGTCACCCACGGCATCGGCCTGCTGGCGGCGGTGGCGGGCCTGGTCGTGCTCGTCATCCTGGCGGCAGCCACCGGCGACCCCTGGCGCATCACCTCGTGCGCGATCTACGCCTCCACCCTCGTCCTGCTCTACGCGGCGTCCACGCTCTACCACGCGCTCTCGGCCACGCGGGCGCGCAATGTCTTCAGGGTGCTCGACCACTCGGCCATCTTCCTCCTCATCGCCGGCACCTACACACCCTTCGCCCTCGTTTCGCTACGCGGGCCCTGGGGCTGGACCCTGCTCGGCATCGTCTGGAGCCTGGCGGCCGTGGGCGTGACGGCCAAGGTGGTGTTCGGCACGCGGTGGCCCATCATGTCGACGGTCCTCTACCTCGCCATGGGATGGACCGTGGTGATTGCGCTGAAGCCACTGCTGACGCACGTGCCGCCGGGCGGCATCGCGTGGCTGGTGGCGGGAGGACTGGCCTACACGGGCGGCGTCATCTTCTACGCCTGGACGCGGCTGCGCTACAGCCACGCCATCTGGCACGTCTTCGTGCTGGCCGGCAGCGTCTGCCACTACATCGCGGTGGTCTTCTACGTTGTCTGACGCGGAGCGGCGGTATCAGGCCGCCCGGGCAGCGTGAAGACGAACCGGTCGGCGGTCTGGACGCCGAAGCCGGCGATGCCGACCACGGCGAAGGCGGCGACCCGGGAAGGTTGCCATCCCGGACCGCCGGACCGTCGGCTGCGGGTCCTGTCCGAGACGTTTCCAGCTGTCGCGGTCTCGTCTCCAGTCACCAGCGTGCTTCCTCGCGATGCAGGGCAATCGTGTTCCGGACGGCGTTGACGATGAACACCACCGCCAGGCCGGCGGACGCGAAGAGGCCGGCGACGTCGAAAAGGCGGTAGGGCCCGAGGCCGAAGGGGCGGACAAGCCCGCCGCCGAGCAGCATGAGGGCCCCGGCCGCGATCAGGATCCGCAGTTCCGTGGGCCCGAACCCGAGGAACGACATCCGGAAGAGACTGCGGGCCCAGGTACCGAGGAACGACTCACCCATGACAAGGAGCCATGCCGCGAGCGTGACGGCGGCGATGAGCGGGCTCATGTGGCCCGACAACGCCAGTCCGGCCAGCATCATGGCGGTGCCGGCCATGTCGATGACATGGTCGACATAGAAGCCGTAGCGGGGCCTTTGGCGGTTCCGGACGCGCGCCAGCGTCCCGTCCAGGCTGTCGCCGAACCAGTTCAGCGCGAGACAGACCACCACGAGCGGCACCCCCGCGGCCGGTTGCGAGCCGGCGAGCCAGAAGGCCGCGCCCGCGCCGGCCATCGAGACAAGGCCGAGCGCCGAGAGGTGGTCCGGGTTGACCCGCGCCGGCATGCGTTCCGCCATCCAGATCAGCGCCCGCTTCTCCGCGGCGGCGAGGAAGCTCCGGTGCAGACGGGTATGGCCGGCGGTGACGGCGGCGGGAGTGTCGGTGGCGCGGGGCGAGGCTTTCATGACGCGTGCTCCCCGGGCGGCGGCAGTGTCCGCCCTCATCTTGAAATGCGCGGGAGGCGGCTGAACCGGCTCATCGGCAATCCCGGCGGGTCGCGGCGGGCGGGCTGGTATACTGCGCCGGAAACACGCGCGCCTGCGCCAGGAGACCCGATGACACCCAGCCGCTTGTCCCGCCCGAGCGCCCGGCACCTTGCCGCCGCCGCACTGATTGTCGCGCTGTTCGCCGCCGCCGGCGCCGTCGGCGGCCGCGTGGCCGCCGCGCCGGCCCAGGGCCCCGCCGCCGATCCGAACGTCACCGTCAACCCGGTGATGTACCAGGGGCTGCGCTACCGTTCGGTCGGCCCGCACCGCGGCGGCCGGGTGACCGCGATCGCCGGCGTGCGCCAGCAACCGTGCACGTTCTACCAGGGCGCCACCGGCGGAGGCGTCTGGAAGACGACCGACTGCGGCGCGCTGTGGACGCCCGCCGGCGACGGGCAGATCGAGACCGGCTCGATTGGCGCCATCGCGGTGGCCGAATCGAACCCGGACATCGTGTGGGTCGGGACCGGGAGCGCGGCCATCCGCAGCAACATCATCATCGGCCGCGGGGTCTACAAATCGACGGATGCCGGCCGGACGTGGACGCTGGCCGGCATGAAAGACGGCGGGCAGATCGGGTCCGTCGTGATTCATCCCGCGAATCCGGAGATCGTGTGGGTGGCCGTGGGCGGGTCGCCCTTCGGCCCGACCGACATGCGGGGCGTCTACAAGACGACCGACGGCGGGGCGACGTGGACCCGCACGCTGTTTGTGAACCGCGAAACCGGCGCCCGGGTCGTCGCCATCAATCCCTCGAACCCCGACGAGCTCTACGCCGGGATGTACCGGGGCTTCCGGAAGGGGTGGGACATCATCAGCGGCGGGCCGGCCAGCGAAGGGGGCATCTACAAGTCGGCCGACGGCGGGGCGACGTGGACGCAGCTCACGGCAGGGCTGCCGCAGCGGCTCATCGGCAAGATCGACATCGACGTGGCGCGGAGCCGGCCCGCCACCGTGTACGCGATGGTCGAAGCGCCGGGGCCCGAGGGCGGCCTGTATCGTTCCGACGACAGCGGCGCGACCTGGACCAACGTGAACAACAGCCAGCGCCTGCGCGCGAGGCCGTTCTACTTCCACTACGTCGACGTGAACCCGAAGAACCACGAGGAGGTCTGGGTCAACGAGCTCGGCCTCTGGAAGTCGACCGACGGCGGGAAGACATTTTCGGGGGTGCCCACGCCGCACGGCGACAATCACGGCATCTGGTTCAACCCGGACAACCCCGACATCGCCGTCCAGTGCAACGACGGCGGCGCGAACGTGACGCGTGACGGCGGGCGGACGTGGTCGTCCATCCTGAACCAGGCCACCGCCGAGATCTACATGGTGGCGGTCGACGACCAGTTCCCGTACCGGCTGTACGGGCCGCAGCAGGACAACAGCACGGTGGTCGTGCCGAGCCTGCCACCGGTCGCGTGGGGCCTCGACTCGCCGCTCCAGATCTGGGGCCAGGTGGCGGGCTGCGAAACGGGCCAGGTCTGGCCGCGGCCGGACGGCTCGGTCGTGTGGGGCGCCTGCAAGGGCGAAGTCGGCAGGTACAGCGTCGCGACCGGCCAGGAGCAGCACTACTGGGTCTACCCGCAGAACCGGTACGGCCACAACCCGAAAGACCTCAAGTACCGCTTCCCGAGGCAGACGGTGGTCTACCTCTCGCCGCACGATCCGAAGACGGTGTACCAGGCGTCCCACGTGCTGCACCGGTCGACGGACGAAGGCGTCACCTGGGAGACCATCAGCCACGACCTGACCGCCTACGAGCCCGACAAACAGGTCACGCCCGGCACCCCGATCACGCGCGACATCACGGGCGAAGAGGTGTACAGCAGCATCTACGCGATGGTGGAGTCGCGCCTCGAGAAGGGCGTGCTGTGGGTCGGCGCGAACGACGGCCCGGTGCACGTGTCTCGCGACGCGGGGAAGACCTGGAAGAAGGTCACGCCGCCCGACCTGCCGCCCGGCGGGCGCGTGCAGACCATCGAAGACTCGCCCCACCGGAAGGGCTCGGCCTACATCAGCGTCTACCGCTACCTGCGCGAGCACGACCTGCAGCCGTACATTTACGCCACCACCGACTATGGCGCCACCTGGACGCGCCTGACGGACGGGCGCAACGGCATTCCCGGCGACTACCCGACGCGCGTGGTCCGCGAAGATCCGTCGCAGGAAGGCCTGCTCTACGCGGGCACCGAGTTCGGGATGTTCGTGTCGTTCGACAACGGCCGCCACTGGCAGTCGTTCCAGCAGAACCTGCCGACGACGCCCGTCACCGACATCCGCGTGCACCGCAAGGACCTGGTGCTCGCGACCATGGGCCGGTCGTTCTGGATCATGGACAACGTCACGCTGTTGCACCAGCTGGCGGTCCGCCACGAGCTGGTGATGCGATCGGAGGCGTACCTCTTCCAGCCGCGCGAGACGTACCGGATGCGCTACTCGCCGACGGGAGCATCGCCCGACCAGCCGCAGTACCCGCCGCCGGGCGCCATCCTCGATTACTACCTGGCCGGCGAGCCGGCGGGCGAGCTGAAGCTCGAGATCCTCGACGGCAAGGGCAACGTAGTGCGCGCCTTCACGGCGCAGTCCGGCGCGGGCCAGGCGGCAACGCCCGCTCCGACCATGATGGGCCGGCGTGGCGGCGGCGGCGCGCCCCTGGCGAAGCGCGAGTGGCACAGCCGCTTCGTGTGGGACCTCAGATACGGCACCGCGGGGGGAGCGGCGGGGCCGCTTGTCGTGCCCGGCTCGTACCAGGTGCGCCTGTCGGCGGGTGAATGGAGCCAGTCGCGGCCCCTCGAGGTGCGCATCGACCCGCGCGTGGCCGCGGATGGCGTGACGCAGGCCGACCTGCAGGAACAGCTGGATCTCGCCCTCAAGGTGCGCGATGCGATCGCCGAGGCGCGCGCGCTCGGCTCGGCGCTCGTCGCCGCCCGTCAGGCCGCGCAACCGGGCACCGGGGCTGCGAAGGCGCTCCAGGCGCTGGTCGATCGCGTGGTCACGGCCAGCGTGGTGTATCCCCAGCCGATGCTCGCCGACCAGCTGTCGAACATCGCCCGCATGATCGGACAGGCCGATCAGAAGGTCGGCCGCGACGCGTTCGTCCGCTTCGACGACCTGATGAAGGAGATGGCGGCCGTGAAGGCAGAGGCGGCGAAGCTGGGAGTGAAGTAGGGGCAGGAGACAGGGGCAAGGGACATGGGGACCGGGACCGGGCGTGCCGCCGAACGGACCCTGGGGTAGGGAACCACGATGAACGCAACCCGGCCCGGGTGGCCCGCGCTGCTCTCGGCGGTGTCCGTCGCCGGCCTCTCGCTGGCGAGCGTCCTGCTCGGCGGGCCGCCGGCGCCCGTGCCCGCGAGTGCCCCGCCGTCGGAGTTCTCCGCGGAGCGGGCGATGGCGCACGTCGCCGAGATCGCGCAGCGCCCTCACCCGGTGGGTTCGCCCGACCATGCCCGCGTGCGCGACTACCTGGTCGGCGCCATCGGACAGCTCGGCCTGAAGGCCGAGCTGCAGCCGGCCGTCGTCGGCCGCGGCACGACGACGGTGCGCATGGCGCGCGTCGAAAACATCCTGGCTCGCATCGCCGGCTCGGACAGCACCGGCGCCGTGCTCCTGGCCTCCCACTACGACTCCGTTCCGGCGGCGCCGGGCGCCGCCGACGCGGCGTCGGGCGTCGCCGCGATCATCGAGGCCGTGCGGGCGCTCACGACGGGCCCGCCCCTGCGCAACGACGTCATCCTGCTGCTGACCGACGCCGAGGAGCTCGGCCTGCTCGGCGCCCGGGCGTTCGTCGAGCAGCACCCATGGGCGAAAGACGTCCGGATGGTGATGAACTTCGAGGCCAGGGGCACCCGCGGGCCCGCGTGGATGTTCGAGACAAGCGCGGGTAACGGCGCGATCGTGGCCGAATGGGCCTCGCTCGTGCCGAAGCCGGCGGGTTCGTCGCTGACCTACGAGGTGTACAAGCGCCTGCCGAACGACACGGATTTCACCGAGTTCAAGCGGCTCACGGCCGCGGGATTGAACTTCGCGTTCGTCGGCGGGCTGGAGCAGTACCACACGCCCGGCGACAACGCGGCCGCGCTCGATCGCGGCAGCCTCCAGCATCACGGCGAGGCCGCGCTGCGGCTGACGCGCCGGTTCGCGTCGATGGACCTCGGCACGCTCGAGGCGCGCGACGCGGTGTACTTCTCGCTGCCCCTGCTGAACGTCGCGCCGCACTACTCGACGATGTGGGCGGTGGCGCCGGTCGCGGTTGCCGCCGTGCTGTTTGCCGCCGCCACGATCAGGGCGCGGCGGCGGCGCGAGGCCGGCATCGGAGGCATCGTCCTGGCCGCGGTGATCTACGCGGCGTTCGTGGGGGCGTCCGGCTACCTCGGCTGGCGGTCCGGGCGCCTGGCGGGCGCGGTACACGAGCGGTGGCTGCCGGAGGGCCCCGTGCTCACGAGCGGGACGTACGCGGCGGCCATGGTGGCGTGCATCGTCGCCGTCTGGCTGGCGCTCTACGTCCTGCTGCGCAAGCGGTTCGCCGCGCAGTCGATCGCGCTCGGCGCGGCGTTCGTGCTGCTGGTGGCCGCGGCCGTTTCCGCGTGGTTCGCCGCCGGCGCCAGTTACGTCGCGGCGTGGCCGCTCCTCGGCAGCCTGCTCGCCGCGATGGCGGCCTCGTCGCACCGGCCGGATGCGCCACCGGGGGCCGGCAGGACCGCGGCCGTGATGTTGCTGGCCGTGCCGGCCATCCTGATTGTCTGGCCGCTCGCGCATTCCTTCTTCGTCGCGATGGGACTGACGCCCGAAGGCGGGGCGGCCATGGCCGGGGCGGCCGCGCTCGGAATGGGCGCGCTGGCGATCCCGATCGAATGCATCGTGGAACGGCGGCGATGGTGGCCGGCAGGCATGGCCGCCATTACGGCGCTCGCGTGTCTGGCCGTCGCGGTGAGCGACACGCGATACTCGGCCCTGCATCCGAGGCCGGCGAACGTGATCTACGCCCTGGACGCGGATGCGCGGACGGGGCACTGGGCCGTGCGCGTCGACCGGCCGGACGAGTGGTTCGGCCAGTTCCTCGGGCCGGCGCCGCGGCCGGGCCGCCCGCCCGCGCTCGTGCAGCCCTGGTCGTCCGCGAACGGCGTGCCCGGGTTCCTTCACGCCGAGGCGCCCGCCGCGGATCTGCCCGCGCCGAAGGCGACGCTCGTCAGGTCCATCCCGACCGAGGGCGGGCGGTCTGTCACCTTCCGCGTCGCGCCCGGACGGGAAGGCCACATGCTGTCGGTGTGGGTGAACGGCGTGCCCGCGCTCGACGTCTCGGTGGACGGGAGGCCGGTGCGCGGCGCGTTCACGCGACGGGCGCCGGATGACACCGCGTGGACGCTGGAGTACTTCAACGCGCCCGCGTCAGGAGCCGCCGTCTCGATGACGTTGAAAGGTGCGCGGAAACTCACGGTGGCGGTGGCTGAACGCGCCCATGCGCTTCCGGACCTGCCCGGCACGCCTTACACGCCAAGGCCCGCATCCCTGATGCCCGCACAGGCGGGCGATCAGACCATCGTCCGCCGGACGTACACCTTCTGAGGGCCAGGCCCTCGCTGGCGCGCCCCTTCCTACAGCAGGTGCGCCAGCTGCGCCGTTCTGTTGTCGACGAGGTCCTTGAGCTCGCGGTGCATGTCGGGGGCCACCGCTTCCGAGTACGGCAGGATGCAGTCGCGGGTCTGGGCGGTGTAGCGCTCGACGAAGGCCCGGTCGTTCACGAACCCGAGGGTGACGAGGTTGCTGATGCGGTCAGCCAGCTTGAGCTTCTTCGCCCGGTCGCTGCCCGTCTGCATAATGCGGCGCAGATACTCGGCTTTCGGCTCGTCGACCCCGTTGACCTTCCGGATCGTCACTTCCATGACCAGGTCGTAGACCGCCGGGCCGTCGGCGTCAACCGACGCGACGGTTTCACGCGTGACCCACGGCTGATTGCCGAGCTCCTCGAACAGGTCGTGAATGATGGAGGCCTTCAGCAGGACAGGGTCGACGTTCTTGTAGTCGAGCAGAATGGCCAGCGTGCTCATCTGGTGGCGGAACATGTTGCTGCCCGCCTTGCGCGGGCGGTCGATCATCGCCATCGCCTTCACGATGTACGGCGCCAGTGTCGTTCCCGCCAGGCTGCGTTCGAGCGGACCGAGATCCATGCCGCGACTCTCCTGCCTCCAACCCGGGCTCATTGTATGCCGCCTCGGGCCCGGGAATCCCGCGATCTGCGGGATTTCCGGGTCCGGCCCCGAAATCGAGCATACAATCTGCCCCACGTCGAACGTCGGTGCCGGTCCCCGCCCGACAGGACCGCTTCCCGTCATTCTGCTGGAGGATGCTGTATGCGCCCGCACGCCCGGACTGCCGCCACGCGACCCCTTCGACGGAAGGTGCTGCTCGCCGCCGCGTTCTGCGCCATCGTGTCACTCTCGATCGGACTCCGCGCCGGCGACCGCCCGCTGCCGAAGCCGAACTACGACCTGGCCTCGCGCTGGATGGCCACGAAGGTCGGCAAGCTGGTCTTCGACACGGGCGTCGCGCCCCGCTGGGCGGAGACGAGCGACCGCTTCTGGTACGCGTTCGAAACGGCGCAGGGCCGGAGGTTCATGCTGGTCGACCCGGTCAAGCGCACGAAGGCGCCTCTGTGGGACAACGCGAAGATGGCCGCGATGCTCACGAACATCACGCGCATCCCCTACGAGTCGCAGCATCTGCCCATCACCCCGGCCACGATGAAATGGGTGAAGAACGATACGGCGATCCGCTTCGAGCTCGAGGTGCCGAAGGACGCGAAGATCACCGGGGAGAAGGTGGAAGAGAAGAAGCAAGAAGCAAGTAGCAAGAAGCAGGAAGTGGCCGGTCAGAAGACAGAAGAAAAAAAGACAGACGAGAAGAAGACCGAAGAGCAGAAGACCGACGTGAAGAAGACCGACGAGCAAAAGCTCGAGGAGCGGGAGACCGACCAGACGAAGAAACAGGACGTCAAGAAGGACGAGAAGAAGACGGGCACGGCCGGCGGGCCCGACGCCGAGCCCCCGAAGACCACCAAGACCCTCTACTTCGAGTACGACCTCGCCACGGGCAAGCTGGCGCTCCAGCCCGACTTCAAGCCCGATCCCAAGAAGCCCGGGTGGGCCCAGGTGTCGCCGGACGACAAGACGGTCGTCTTCGCCCGCGGCTACAACCTCTTCATGATGGACGAGGCCAGCTACAAGCTCGCCCAGAAGGACTTCGGCGATCCGAAGATTCAGGAGGTGCAGCTGACCACCGACGGCGAAGAGCACTACAGCTTCGCGCGGCGGCTCACGGACGAGGCGAAGAACACGCTCAAGAAGGACCAGAAGAACGACACCAAGCACAAGGACGGCCCCCGCGTGCCGGCCATCGGCGTGCAGTGGGCGAAGGATTCGACGAAGTTCTCGGCGACGCGGACCGACCAGCGCAAGGTGGCGGACCTCTGGGTGATCAACGCCCTCGCGTCGCCCCGGCCGAAGCTCGAAACCTACCGCTACGCGATGCCCGGCGAGGAGCACGTCGATCAGCAGGAACTGCTGGTCTTCGACCGCGACACGAAGAAGCGGGTCACCGTGAAGGCCGACGCCTTCAAGGACCAGAGCCTCCAGGTGGCCACCTCCCGGTCGCTCGCGCGGGATCGTGACAAGGAGAAGACCGAGCCCAGGTGGCTCAGCGACACGTCCGACACGCTGTACTTCTGGCGCCTCAGCCGCGATCTGCACCGCGTGGACGTGTGCATGGCCGACGCCGAGACCGGCGCGGTGAAGCCGATCGTCGAAGAACGGCTCAACACCTACATCGAGACGCAGCCGCTCTGGACGATCGGCAACGGCCAGGAGTTCATCCACTGGTCCGAGCGCGACGGCTGGGGCCACTACTACCTGTTTGGCGCCGACGGCACGCTGAAGAACCAAATCACGACGGGCGAATTCGTCACCGGCCCGATTTCCTACGTCGACGAGAAGCTCCGCGTGATGTACTTCTCGGCCAACGGCCGCGAGGCGAGCGAGGACCCGTACTTCACGCACCTCTACCGCGTGAACCTCGACGGCACCGGCCTGAAGCTGCTCGACCCGGGCGACGCGTCCCACTCGTCGGCGCTCTCGGACAACGGGAAGTACTTCATCAACACCTACTCCCAGGTGCACACGGCTCCGAAGTCCGAACTCTTCGATGCCACGGGTCTGAAGCTCGCGGACCTCGAACAGACCGACGTCACGGCGCTCGCCGACGCGGGCTTCAAGTTCCCCGAGCCGTTCAGGGTGAAGGCCGACGACGGGGTCACCGACCTCTTCGGGGTGATGTACAAGCCCTTCGACTTCGATCCCGAGAAGCGGTATCCCATCATCGCTTACGTGTACCCGGGCCCGCAGACCGAGAGCGTCACCAAGACGTTCTCACCCCGCAGCCAGAGCATGACGCTCGCCCAGATGGGCTTCATCGTCATCGAGATCGGCAACCGCGGCGGCCACCCGCAGCGGTCGAAGTGGTACCACAACTACGGGTACGGCAACCTGCGCGACTACGGGCTCGCGGACAAGAAGGCCGCCATCGAGCAGCTGGCGCGCAAGCACCCGTGGATCGACATGAACCTCGTCGGGATCTACGGCCACTCGGGCGGCGGCTTCATGTCCACGGCCGCGATGCTCGTCTACCCCGACTTCTTCAAGGTGGCCGTCTCCTCGTCGGGCAACCACGAGAACAACGTCTACAACCGGTGGTGGAGCGAGAAGCACCACGGCGTGAAGGAAGTCACCGACAAGGACGGCAAGGTGACGTTCGAGTACACGATCGACCGCAACTCGGAGATCGCCAAGAACCTGAAGGGGCACCTGCTGCTCGTGACCGGCGACATGGACAACAACGTCCACCCGGCCAACACGCACCGGGTGGCCGACGCGCTCATCAAGGCCAACAAGCGGTTCGACATGTTCATCATGCCCGGCCAGCGCCACGGCTACACGACAATGGGCGACTACTTCTTCTGGCTGCGGGCCGACTACTTCGCGAGGCACCTGCTGGGGCAGGCGTCCGAGAGCGTGGACCTGATCGAGTTGTCGCGCGAGACGCCGCAGGTGGGCACGAAGCGGCCGCCGGCCGCCGCCTCCGGCAGGGGAGGGCGGGGGCAGTAGGACAAGGGGCTAGGGACTAGGCGCTCGGCGCTGGTCAGACACGCGTCACGCGGCGAACGTGACAGTTCGGTGGTTTTGGGCGCAACTTACGCGGCGATAGCCGCGTCAGACTAGCCCCTAGCCCCTAGCCCCTAGCCCCGTCACCCCGTGAAGTAGACGTACGCCATCACGATCAGCAGGAGCACGATGGCCGAGTTGACAACGTCGGCCAGGCTCCAGCTCCGGCGCGATTCCCGGCGGTGCTCGTCGGTTGCCGTGGCGTAGGTCAGGCCCGTCAGGCGGCCCTCGTCGGGCGCGTCGGTCGCGTAGCTGACGGCGATCATCACCACGACGCACACCAGGAAGATGAACGCGCTGTAGTACTGGAAGTAGATGTTGTTGACGATCCACAGGAACGTGCCGGGCGCGTATCCCTGCTCGTACCCCGCCATCTGCAGCGCGACGGGCGTATCGATGGCCAGCCTGAAGGCCCCGAGCAGGAACCCCACGACCAGCGCCGAGAGGCAGCCCTTGGCGTTCAGGCGCTTGTTGAACACCCCGAGGAAGAACACCGTGAAGATGGGCGGCGCGAGGTAGCCCTGCACGCCCTGGAGGTAGTCGTAGAGGCCTTTCGAGCCCTGAATGACGGGGATCCAGAACAACCCGACCACCACCATCACGGTCGTGGCCGCGCGGCCGATCCAGACCAGCTGGTGCTGGGTCGCCTTCGGCCGGAACTTCTGGTACAGGTCCATCGTGAAGAGCGTCGACGACGCGTTGAAGACGCCGGCAAGCGAGCTCATCAGCGCCGCCAGCAGCCCCGCCACCACCAGGCCGCGGACGCCCACCGGCAGGATCTCGCGCACCATCAGCGGAAACGCCGCCTGCGCCGCGTCGCGGACGACGGCGGCGTCGGGCCCGATCATCACGGCCATGCCGTCCGCGCGGCCGGTCTTCGCGAGCGCCAGGGCGATCATGCCGGGGATGATGAAGATGAACACCGGCAGCAGCTTGAGATAGGCGGCGAAAATCGTGCCGCGCCGCGCCTCGCGCTCGCTCGGCGCGCCCAGGGCCCGCTGGACGATGTACTGGTCGGTGCACCAGTACCAGAGGCCGATGATCGGCGCGCAGATCAGCATGCCGAGCCACGGGTAGTTGCCGTTGAAGTACCAGGCCATCCGGCCCGCTTCCTTCACCGGCGCCCACGTGCCCTCGACGCCGGCCGGGATGAGCGGCTTCCACAGGTTGAACATGTCCGGGTCGAGCGCCGCGCGCAATTCGGCCCAGCCGCCGAGCTTCTGCAGGCCGAAGTAGGTCAGCAGCACGGAGCCGAAGACCAGGATGACCGTCTGGACCGCCTCCGTATACGCGACGGCGCGCATCCCGCCGACGACCGTGTAGAGGCCCGTCAGCAGCACCACCACCACCGACCCGATCCAGAAGGCGTTGAACACCAGGCCGCCGACGGCGAGCTGCATCTCGGGCAGCAGCGTGCCGAACACGATGCCGCCCGCGAAGATGCCCACGGCAATCTTGGTGATGACATACGCCACGAGCGAGATGATCGACAGCATCCAGCGCGCCGCCGGCGAAAAGCGGCGCTCGAGGAACTCGGGCATCGTGAACACCTTCGACCGGCTGTAGAAGGGCACGAAGACCCACCCGAGCACGAGCAGGCACCACGCGTGCAGCTCGTAGTGCGCCATCGCCACGCCGCTGGTCGCTCCCGAGCCGGCCAGCCCGACCAGGTGCTCCGATCCGATGTTCGACGCGAAGATCGACGCGCCGACGATCAGCCAGCCCAGGTTGCGGCTCGCCAGGAAGTAGTCGTCTGCCGTGTCCTGGTTCCGCTTGACGAGCCAGAGCGTCATGCCGGCGAGCGCGGCGAAGTACGCGACGACAATCAGCCAGTCGAGTGTGGTCATGGCGGGCGCTGTCCTTCAGCGGCAGAGTCTACAGGAAAAGGGAAAAGGGGCAAGGCCTGCCGCGCCGTAGCCGTGGGAGGAACTGGCAAGCCGGACCGCGGCGAAGGCGGGTCAACGTGTCCCGATGCGCTCGGCGAGGAAGGCGACGCTCAGGGCGTAGGTGTGGGCGCAGTTGTAGCCGAGCAGGGCCTCGTAATTGCCGTAGACGAGAAAGCGGCGCGTGTCCACGCGCACCAGGGACGCGCTCATGCCGGCCCGGGGCAGCGCGGAGCCGTCCCTCTGCGTGACGCCCAGCTCGCGCCACGCCGAGAGCGGGCGGGCTTCGGTCATGTCGCGCACGGCCTGGCAGGCGCCCGTCAGGCGCATGGGCACGGCCGCGGCCACCCGGGCCGCCGTCCGGTCTCCGAGGCGCACCTCGCGGCCCCACCTCTCCCCCCGCGTCCAGCCGTGTTCCTTCAGGTAATTCGCAATCGAGCCGAAGATGTCCGGGAGCGACGTCCAGATGTCGCGGCGGCCGTCGCCGTCCGCATCAACCGCCCATTTCAGGTAACTGGAGGGAAGAAACTGCGGCTGGCCCATGGCGCCAGCCCAGGAACCTCTGAGCGCGTCCGGCTGCATCTCGCCGCTGTCGAGGATGCGCAGGGCCGCGAAGAGCTCTTCCCGGAAAAGCGTCTGCCGGCGGCCGTCGAAGGCGAGGGTGGCGAGGGTGGCCACGGTGGGCCGCACGCCCTGAAACCTGCCGAAGTTCGATTCCAGGCCCCAGACCGCGGCGATGAACGGGCGGGGCACGCCGTACTGCGCGGATGCCCGCTGCAGTTCGGCGCGGTGCTTCGCCGCCATCTCGCGCGCGCTCCGCACGACCCGCGGCGTCAGCCGGCGCCTGAGGTATTGATCGAGCGTGAGCGTGAGTTCGGGCTGGGTGCGATCGCGCTCGACCACCACCGGCAGCCGCTCGAGCGATCCAAGGGCCGCCTCGACCGTGCGCGGGCTGATGCCGGCCGCCACGGCCTCGACGCGCACGGCCGCGAGCCACTCCTCGAAGGGCGGCGTCGCGGTGGTCTCCTGCGCGGGCGTCTGCGCCGACTGACCCGCGCCGAGCGTCAGAGCCAGCAGGATTGGGAGGCAGAATTGCGTTCGCACCGTGTCTTCATAGTGCCAGAAGTACTTCTGAATTCCGAATCCCTCGTCTTGCCCCATGCCCCCGCCTTCGCCGTGGTCCGGCTCGCTTGATTCCCCCATGGCTACGGCGCGGCAGGCCTTGCCCCTTTTCCTGTAGACTCTGCCGCTGAAGGACAGCGCCCGCCATGACCACGCCACGTGCGTCGCGCGTTTCGAAGACCCCAACCCGCCGGCAGTTCATGGGCGTCGCCGCCGCGGCGATGGCCGCCGCCGCAGGCCAGCGTCTCGCGGCGGCCGGGCGGCGGTCCGCGGCCCGGCAGGCCGGCACCGGCCAGGAGGCGCCCCGCGCCCCGCGGTTCGCATACGTGGGGACCTTCAACTCCGAAAAGCGCAGAGCGCGCGGTGAGGGGCTGCTGGCGTACCGCATCGATCCGGCGTCGGGCCGCTGGGCGCGCGTCCAGGTGCTCGGCCGCGAGGTGAACCCGTCCTATCTCGCCATCGACCCGAAGCGCCCGGTGCTCTACGCGGTGCACTCGGAAACCAACCAGGTGTCCTCGTTCTCCATCAACGACATGACCGGTGAGCTGACGCTGCTCAACCGGCAGTCCTGCGGGGGCGACAACCCGGTGCACCTTGCCCTCGACGCTACCGGAGGTTTCCTGGTCGTCGCCAACTACGGCTCCGGCTCGGTCGTCGTGCTGCCGGTTCGCCCGGACGGGTCGCTGGGCGGCAGGACGGATCTGGTCAGCCTCACAGGTGAACCCGGCCCGCACAGAACCGAGCAGTCGGTGCCGCATCCTCATCACTGCCCGTTCGACCCGACCGGCCGCATCGTCGTCGTGCCGGACAAAGGCCTCGATCGTCTGTTCGTCTTTACGCTGGATACGGCCAAAGGCGTGCTCGTCCCGGCGACCCCGCCGTCGTTGAGGGTGCGCGCGGGCGCCGGCCCGCGCCACCTCGGCTTCAACCCGAGGATGCCGTACGCCTACGTGATCAACGAACTCGACTCGACGGTTGCGACCTGCCGTTTCTCCAGTTCAGGCGCGCTCGAACCAATCCAGATCCTGCCTTCGATTCCGGCGACGTTCACCGGCGGCAATACCGGCGCCGCCATCGACGTGGCGCCCTCCGGGCGATTCGTCTACGTCTCGAACAGGGGCCACGACAGCATCGGGATCTTCCGCGCCGACCCGTCCACGGGCTTGCTGTCGCCCGTCGCCTGGGAGCCGACCAAGGGCTCCACGCCGCGCTTCATCGGCCTCGACCCGACAGGCTCACGGCTCCACGCCGCCAATCAGGGCGGCGACACCATCGTGGAATTCGACGTCGACGAGGCGACGGGCACGCTCTCGGCCACGGGCCGCATTGTCGTGGCGGGCACACCCGTGTGCGTGGTGTGGCGGTAGACCCCACATCCCGGGGGTCAGATCCGACTCTGACCCCAGACTCGTCACCGGGCGAGTTCGGCCGTGATCTGCCGCATCCGCTCGCTCAGCCGGCGCACGATGTCCGGATGCTCGGCGGCCACGTCCCAGCGCTCCGATGGATCGACCAACAGGTCGTAGAGCGCCGCCACCGGCTCGCGCTTCGGGGGGAACGTCAGGTGCAGCTTCCATCGCCTGTCGCGTACGCCTTCCACCCTGCCGCCGTAGTTGTAGACGTACCACTCGACAGGTGACGGGGCCCGTCCCTCGAGGAAGGCGCGGATGTCCAGCCCGTCGATGGCCCGCCCTGCAGGCAGCGGCGCGCCGGCGATGCCGGCGATGGTAGGCAGGAGGTCCATGGTCGTCGCCAGGTCCGTGCTGACCGAGCCGGCCGGGATGCGTCCGGGCCAGCGCGCCAGGAACGGCACCCGGACGCCGCCCTCCCAGGTTGTGCCCTTGCTCCCGCGCAGAGGTCCCGCGCTGCCCGCGTCGGTGCGCACGATCCGGGGATCGACGAGCATCCGGGGCGGCATGTCCATCCACGGCCCGTTGTCGCTCGTGAAGATGACGAGCGTGTTGCGCTCGACGCCGGTTTCCCGCAGCGCGTCGAGCACCTGCCCCGCACTCCAGTCGAGCATCTCGACAACGTCGCCGTAGCGGCCGTTCGCCGACCGGCCCGCGAACCGCGGCGACACGCCGAGCGGCACGTGGGGCATCGAGTGGGCCAGGTAGAGGAAGAATGGCCGGTTGCTGTTCTCCCGGATGAACGCGACGGCCTCCCCGGTGTAGCGCTCGGTGAGGGTTGCGTTGTCGACCTCGCCCGGAAGCTTCTGCGTCCCGCGGTACAGCCGCATGGGCACGTCCGTCTGCACCCACGGCCGGACCATGTCGTTGCTGTAGAGCAGGCCAAAGTACGAGTCGAAGCCGTGTTCGGTGGGGAAGAAGCCTGGTCTGTTCCCCAGATGCCACTTGCCGACCATGCCCGTACGGTAGCCTGCCGACTTCAGAGTGTCCGCGATGGTCGTCTCGCCGGCGTCAAGCCCGTTCGTGCTCTCGGGCATCAGAGCGCCGTTGATGCCGGCGCGGATGGCGTAGCGCCCCGTCAGCAGGCTGTATCGCGATGCCGAACAAACCGGCGCAGAGGCGTAGAACGACGTCAGCTTCAGTCCCTCGGCCGCGAGCGTGTCGAGGCGCGGCGTCTTGATGAGCGGGTGCCCGTACACACCGAGGTCGCCGTAGCCCAGGTCGTCGGCGAAGATGATCACGATATTGGGGGGGCGGGTTAACGGGGTGGCGGCCGGTAGCTGGGCGGATGAGAATGCCGGGGTGACGGCGAGCATGGTGGCCGCGAGTAAGAGCGGTAGGCGTGGCATGCTGCGTATCGTACACCCTGGCCCCCGCCTTCGCCGTGCTCCGGCGTGCCGCAGTCCTCCCACGGCTTCGGCGAGG
>JAWOGY010000234.1:0-83975 GCA_046496425.1 Vicinamibacterales bacterium | reverse complement strand
CGGGTCCCGAGCCCCGAGTCCCGGGTCCCGAGATCAGTCCTGCCTGATGGTCCGTTTGAACAGGAAGTACGCCGGCACGCCGAGGCCGATGATGACGGCGCCCCAGAGCGAGGGACCCGGACGTCCCGCGATTGCCGCCACGGTGATCACCAACGACACGACCACGAAGATGGCAGGCGCTACCGGATAGCCCCACGCGCGGAACGGGCGCGGCTCGTCGGGATTCCTCCGCCGCAGGACGAAAAGCGTGCTCACGGCGAACGCCGAGAAGAGGAGCACCGCGAAGCCGGTGTACTCGGCGAGTTGGTCCTTCGTGTTCGTCAGGACCAGCAGGGAACTCCAGACCGCCTGGGCGAGGATGGACACCCACGGGGTGTGATACTTCGGGTGGATGCGGGCTGCGGCCGGAAAGAACGCGCGGTCCCGCGCCATGGCGAAGTACACGCGCGGCCCGGCCGTCGTCATTGCGCTGAGGCTGCCGAGCAGCACGACGACTACCAGCGCCCCGAGCAGCTGGGCCGCGGCGGGGCCCAGCAGCCGGTCGGCCGCCACCATGGCGATCTCCGAGTTGGCGGTGCCGATCTCCGTGATCGGCACGGCGTACAGATACAGCACGTTGAGGCCCAGGTAGACGACGACGACGGCCGCGGTGCCAATCCCCAGGGCGCGCGGCACGTTGCGGCCGGGCTCGCGGATCTCCTCGGCGACGTACGACGCGGCGTTCCAGCCGCTGTAGGCGAACATCACGATGATGAACGCGAGCGGCAGGTTGAATTCGCCGCCGGCGGGCGCCTCGGTGAGGTGCGCGATGCTGCCTCGCCCGAAGCCCAGGCCGATGGCGACAAACAGCGCCAGCGCGCCCACCTTCACGGCCGCGAGCGTGTTCTGGACGATGCGCCCGGGGCCGAGGCCGCGGACGTGAATGAGGGCGAGGCCGAAGATGGCCGAGAGCGCCACGATCGTCCGCGGGGAGAAGACCAGGGGAAACCCGGGCAGCGGAATCGTGAAGAGCGGTGTCACGTCCTGGGCGGCCGGCACGAACCGGCCCAGGTAGTCGGCCGCGCCGAGGGCGCCGGCGGCGATGGCGCCCGCGAAGCCGGCCACGAACGACGTCCAGCCCGTCAGGAACGCCGCGAGCGGGCCGTAGCCTTCCCGAAGGTAGACGTATTCCCCGCCCGACCGCGGCCGCATCGTGCCCAGCTCGGCGTAGGCCAGCGCGCCGGTGAACGCGAGCAGCCCGCCCGCCAGCCACACCCCGAGAAACGCCACCGGGTGGGGCACGGCTTGTGCGATGATCTGTGGGGTGATGAAGATGCCGATGCCGATCACGTTCGACACGACGATGGCGGCGGCGTCGATCGGGCCCAGGCGGCGATCCAGGTGCTGCGGCCCGGGCGGATGCTGTGGCACCTCGGCATTATAGCTGGTGGCGAGACACCTCATTGCGTTCGTGGCCGCCGGCTGGCTGATGGTGGCACCAATGGCACCCGCCGACTGTACGCCCGGGAACCCGCCGCAGGACGCGTTCGAGCGGGCGCGCCTCGCGATGGTGGCCGATCAGATCGCCGCGCGCGGCGTGAAGGATCCCGGCGTGCTCGCTGCCATGCGGGCCGTGCCCCGCCACGAGTTCGTGCCGGCCGCGTTGCGCGGGGACGCCTACGCCGACTCGCCCCTGCCCATCGGCCACGGCCAGACCATTTCGCAGCCCTACATCGTGGCGCTGATGACGGAGCTCGCACGGCCGTCGGCCTCGGCCCGGGTGCTGGAGGTCGGCACGGGCTCGGGCTACCAGGCCGCCGTGATCTCGCACCTGGTGGCGAGAGTCTTCACCGTGGAGCTGGTGGACGCTCTCTCCCAGTCGGCCGCGGCGGTCCTGAGGCGCCTCGGGTACGCCAATGTGACCGTCCGGAACGGCGACGGCTATCTCGGGTGGCCCGACGAGGCGCCGTTCGACATCATCCTGGTGACCGCCGCGCCTGAAGAGGTGCCGCCGGCGCTGCTCGCGCAGCTCAAGCCGGGAGGCCGGCTGATCGTGCCCGTGGGCCGCGTCTCGGACGTGCAGGATCTCCAGGTGATCGAAAAGGACGCCGCGGGCAAGGTCTCGACGCGCAGCGTGATTCCCGTCCGCTTCGTGCCGATGCTCAAGAAGCGAGACAGCTAGACGGAATCTCTTCTTGCGTCTTGCTTCTTGCTTCTTGCTTCTTGCTTCTACTTCGTGAGCAACTGTCTGGCGATCCTGGCCTCGCCGATCCTCACGAACGGCTTCGCGCCCATCTTGGCGAAGATCTCGGCGTGCGCGTCCTTGAACTGGCTGTGCATCAGCATCTGCGCCCGCGGCTGGAGCCCTGAGAATCCCCAATTGGCCCGAACGGTGATGGGCTTGCTGGTGGCATTCGGTGCGAGAGCGTCCGCGCCGCGGAGCACGACGAGGCCCGACCCGAGTTCTTCAGGCTCGCCGATGAAGCGGAAGACGGTGTAAACCTGAAGGCCGGCCAGCGTCTCGGTGCCGGTGTTGGTCACGGCGAAGACGGCGGTGGGCACCAGCTTGTTCTGGCCGTCCACGATGCCGACGTCGAACCAGCCGGTGGTGATGTCGGCCACCGTGACGACCTTGGCGACATCGACATCAGGGGCGCCGCAGCCGGCGGCACCGAGGGAGAGCACGAGCGCCGCGACGGCGCACGCGCGCGCGATGGTGATGGTCATCGGGACTCCCTTCGAACACTCCGTGTCCTTTTAGTCACCGGGCCGCGGTCGAAGGTTCCACTATATCAATACTCCTTCACCTCGACGCGCTTGCGCGCCTCCTCCGGCGTGATGCGCCCCGCGTGGAATGCGCGCAGGTCGGCGCCCTTGATGCGCAACTGGATCGTCGTCACTTCGAACGGATCGTCGGCCCCGACGCCCGGCTCGCCGCGGTCGCGCGCGGCGACCACGAGCCACTCGTCCGCGCCGAGCGCCAGCGACTGGCTGTAGCGCAGCATGGCGTCGGCTATCGCTTCCCTCACGGCCACGGTGTACGCCTGGTTGGGGTCGTTCTGCCCCGCGGCGGGAGGCGCCTCGGCGACGACGGGGGCGCCGCCGGAGGACGCCGGCGCACCGGCCTGCGCGCGCGGCACGGCCACCACCGTCGCCTGGCCTTCGCGGCGCGGCGCGTTCTCCGCGCGGATGGAATCGGCCACGCTGGCCGACGGCCCGAGCTGCAGCTCGAGCTGGCGGATGGCCTGGTCGAGGTTGCGCCGCTGCACGGGGTCGGTCACCGTCTTCAGGTGGGTCTTCAGTTCCTCGATGGCGCCCGCCGCGCCTCCGCCGGTGAGGTCGAGCATGCGCCACGACCAGACGACACTCTGGCGCATGGCGGGCACCGCGACGTCGAAGAAGATGCCGTAGCCCTCGAGGCGGAATCCCCTCGCGCGCGCGTCTCCGCCGATGAGCATCATCTGCGACATCGGCAGCTGCCGGCTCATCAGCCTGGCGCCCTGTTGAACGGCGCGCGCCAGGACATCGGCCATGATGGCCAGCTGGTACCGCGCCTCGACCTGGGGGTCAGGCTTCGGCAGCTGCACGTGGCGCGCCTGGGCGAACGCCGGCGCGGCGAACGCCGCCCCGAGCGCGGCCAGCACGATACTCCGCATCATCCGTCGAGCGATCACGTCACTACCTCCGTCACTGCGGCTGAAGGATCCATTGGTCCTATTGCTGTCGCTGAGAGACCCGCATCAGGTAGTTCATCACTTCGCGCTGCTGCGCGGTCACCGCGCCCGTGCGGCCTTCGAGCACGCCGAGCCCGTCCGCCACCCGCCGCATGTCCGCGCGGCGCTGGGTGTCCATGTCGCGCACCATCTCCGTCATGCGCAGGGCCATCTCCCGCTGTGTGCGCGTTTCGCTGGCCTCGATGAGCTGCTTCACGCGCGCCATGAACTCGCCGTCGCTCATCGCCTTGCCGCCGCCGGCCACAGCCGCCGACACGGGCACGGCCGATGGCGCGGGCGCGGCCTGGCTGAACTCGCTCCGCATCTGCTCCTGCAGCGCCGCCAGGTCCGCGTGCCACGGGGCGTCGGCGCTCGCGGCGGAGGCCTCCGGCCGGGCGCCGGCCGGGCGCGTGTCGGCGGGTCGGCTCCAGCCGGTGCGCACGATGAGGCCGTCCTTGCCGTACTGCACGTCGAGCCCCGAAAGCCCGGCGGCCACGCCGATGACGAGCGAGGCCGCAGCCAGCTGCGCCCACGCCGGCATCGTCGACATCCAGCCCCAGCGGCTCTTCGCGGGGGCCGGCTCGCGGACGATGCGGAAGTCGAGCACCGTTTCCGGGGGCGTCCACCCGGCCATGTCCACGCGGACCGCGCGAAGCGCGGCCGCCTCGGCGGCGCAGCGTTCGCACTGGCGCAGGTGCGCCTCGAAGGCGAGGCGTTCCTCAGCCGGGCTCTCCTCGTAGAGGTACGACATCAAGACGTCCGGATTGCCGCAATAGGGTGAGTCGTTCATGGCGTTTTGCTCTCGGCCCTCGCCGGGCCCCTGCCCTGCCGGTCCAGTTCGCGCCGCACGACGGTCAGCCCCTGGTAGAGGCGGGTCTTGACCGTGCTCAGGGGGCATCCCTGCAGCTCCGCGATTTCCTGGAACGTCAGCCCGTGGTACTCCTTCAGGATGATGGCGGAGCGCTGTTCCTCCGGCAGCCGGCTCATGGCCCGCGCCACGTGCCGGCCGAGATCCTTGCGCGCCACGACATCTTCCATCGACTCGGCCGCCGGCACGTCGACCGGCACCAGGTCGGCGATGTCGACCCCCTCGGGGGTCGCGACAAACGGCGCACGCTTCGCCCGCCGCATGACGTCGCGGCAGAGGTTCAGCGTGATGCGGTAGAGCCACGACGAGAACTTCGCTTCGCCCTTGAAGCCGGGCAGTGCGCGGAAGGCCCGCAGGAACGCGTCCTGCACGACGTCGCGCGCGTCGTCCTCGCGCCCGAGCTGGCGGTACGCCAGAGCGTAGATCGGGCGCTCCCATCGCAGGATGAGCTGATTGAAGCTGTCCGTGTCGCCCGCGATGGAGCGCGCGACGAGTTCTTCGTCGGTGACGGTCATGTCGACGCGATCGCCGCAGGTCTCCTGCCGTGCCGGCGGGCCGGCCTGGCCGTCCCGCATTCACTTGATTAGACGGCGGCGGAAGCCCCGCAGTCTGGCTTTCTCATTATAGGACGTTAACCCGTTTAGAGAGAGTCCCTTACCGGTTTCATGGTGGGCGTCTGGCGGGCCCTGTAGTACACTCGGCTGATGCCCATGGGCCCGTGGGCGGCGCTGATGCCGCCCGGGCCGGACGTATCGGGCGCGCACCTCATGATCCAGCTCTCGTCGGTCACCAAGTCGTTCGGCGCCCGGGTCCTGCTCGAAGACGTCACCTGGCAGGTGGCCGATCGCGAGATTGTGGGCCTGTGCGGGCCGAACGGCGCGGGCAAGACCACGCTGCTCCGCATCTTCGCGAACCTCGACGAACCCGACACCGGAACCGTCGCCAAGCCGTCGGGCCTGCGCGTGGGCTACCTGCCGCAGGACGGCCTGGTCCACGAGGGGCACACCCTGCACGAAGAGGCGTCGCTCGCCTTCGACTGGCTGCTGGGTGTCCGCGGCGAGATGCGCGCGATCGAAGATCGCCTGGCCGACCAGGCCGTGCCCGAGGGCGAGCACGAGACGATGCTGCATCGCTACAGCGACCTGCAGGACCGCTTCCGGCTGCACGACGGGTACGCGATCGACCTGAAAATCGACACCGTGCTGCGGGGGCTCGGGTTCAGCCCCGCCGACTACGACAAGCCGACGACGACGTTCTCGGGCGGGTGGCAGATGCGCATCGCGCTGGCGAAACTGCTGCTCGCGAAGCCGGACCTGCTGCTGCTGGACGAGCCGACCAACCATCTCGATCTCGACGCCCGCAACTGGCTCGAAGAGTACCTGCACGACTACCCGCACGCGGTGATCCTGGTCTCGCACGACCGCTTCTTCCTGGACGCGGTCGTCGATCGCATCACCGACATCCACCTGCGCACGCTCGTCGACTACGCCTGCAACTACTCGCAGTACCTCGTCCAGCGCGACGAGCGCCTCGAGCGGCTGCGCGACGCGAAGCGCCGGCAGGACGAGGAGGTGGCGCGCATCGAGATGTTCATCAACCGGTTCCGCTACACGGCCACCAAGGCCGCGCAGGTGCAGGACCGGGTCAAGATGCTCGAGAAAGTCGTGCCCATCGAGGTGCCGCCCGCGCGCAAGCGCGTGCACTTCACGTTCCCCACCTGCGAGAAAAGCGGGCGGATGGTGTTCGACCTGAGAGGCGTCGCCAAGGCGTACGGATCGACGCGCGTCTTCGACGGGATCGACCTTTACATCGAGCGCGGCGACCGCATTGCGCTGCTCGGCCCCAACGGCGCCGGCAAGTCGACCCTGATGCGGATGCTCTCGGGGGTGGAGGAACCCGACGCCGGCACCCGCACGCCCGGCCACCAGGTGGTGATGCAGTACTTCGCGCAGGACGAGGCCGCGCGCCTGAACCCCGGCCTCACGGTCTACGAGACGCTGACGTCGGGTTCGCCGGTCCACATGGTCCCGATGATCCGGGACATCCTCGGCGGCTTCCTCTTCTCGGGCGACGACGTCTACAAGCGCGTCGGCGTGCTCTCGGGCGGCGAGCGCACGCGCCTGGCCGTGGCGCGCATGCTGCTGCGGCCGTCGAACACGCTGCTGCTCGACGAGCCGACCAACCACCTCGACCTCGACTCGAAGGACGTCCTGCTCGACGCCCTCATGGACTACGGCGGCACGCTCATCGTCGTCTCGCACGACCGGTACTTCATCGACAAGCTGGCCACGAAGGTCGTCGAGATCGGGAGCGGGCGCGCCCTGCTCTATCCCGGCACGTACGAGGAGTTCCACTGGAGCAAGACGCACGCGGGCCAGTCTCCGGCGCTCCCGGACGGGCTGGGCAAGGCGAGCCTCGCGCTGAAGGCGCCGAGGCCGACGAAGCCCTCGCCTCGGCCGGCGCACCGAGCCCCGGCTGCAAAGCCCGTTCACGCTGCAGCGCCCGGCGCCGCCGGGATGAAGCCGGTAGCGGGCGCGCCGAAGTCCGAGCGCGCGGCCGATTACGACGCGAAGAAGCGCGCCGACGCGGACGCGCGCAAGCGCGACCGCGATCGCAGGCAGCTTCAGGCGCGCATCACGGATCTCGAAGGGCGTATCACGGTGCGCGAACAGGAGATCGCCACGCTCGAGGCGGCGATGTCGGAGCCGGGCTTCTACGAGGACCGCGAGAAGTCGAGAGTCGTCGTCGACCGCCACCAGACCCTGATGTGGGAAGTGGGCGATCTCATGGGCCAGTGGGAGGCCCTCCAGGCCCACGCGGCGGAACAGCCGTAGAGCCGCCTCGCCGTCGTTGGCCGTGGGTCCTGTCCGGGCCGTTTCCATTTGTCCTCGCGTGACCTTCGCCTGTCCTCGCTGCGGGCAAATGGAAAGCGCCCCGGCCACCCACGGCCAGTCTCCCGGCCGCGGGTCCTGCTATCTTTTTCCCCCTGCCAGTCCCCTGCCGCTCGACAGGTAGACCGCGAAGCTGCCGAGCCAGTGCCCGCCTTCGTAGTGCTCCCCGGTGACGGCCTTCAGGCCGGCCTCGCGATGCCGGTCGGCGGCGGCCTGCAGCGCGGCGCGGCGGGCATCGCCCGCCGGCAGGCCGCCGACAATGCCGTCCAGCATCCACGCGCGGCTGAGGTTCAGGCCGTCAAGATGCGCCAGCTTCGGGTCCGTGGGATCGGTCACGACGGCTGGCTCGAGCCAGCCGGCTGACCCGTCCGCGGGCAGCTGCGGCAGGAACGCCCGCAGCCAGTCGGCGAACGCGGGCGGCGCGAGCACGCGGCGCATCAGATCGGCCTCCGCCATGCAGGCCGAGAGGAAGTCCTGGCCGTTCGGTTCGTAGGGCAGCGGGCACGCGCGGTCGTTGCGGTAGAACTCTCCGGTCTTCGCCGCGATGAGGTCGGTCATCGTCGTGTCGCCGGCCGTGCGCGCCCAGTCGAGCACGAGGCCGAAGGCGAAGGCCGTCTGATCGTGCTCGCCGATCCGGATCGGGCGCGAGAGCTTTGGCAGCCACTCCTTCAGGCGCGCGGCGGCGGCGGTCTCGAGCGGACCGAGCACCGCGGCCCACTGCTGCGCCTGCGGGTCCTGCCACTCCCGCAGTTCGGCCGAGAGCTGCAGCAGCCACGCCAGCCCGTAGGGCCGCTCGAAACTCGTGCGGCCGGGCCCCGCGAGATAGCGCGCCTCGACGAGGACGTGCTCCGCCGTGAGGCTTCGCGCGAGGGCGGCGCGCGCGCGGGGCGCGAAGGGCGCGCCGGGGAACAGCCGCGCCAGGCGCGCCAGCAGCCAGTGCCCGTGCACCGACGAGTGCCAGTCGTAGCAGCCGAAGAACGCGGGCGTCAGCTCGCGCGGCGGCTTCACGTCCGCGTCCGACTGCATGACGTGCGCGATCTTGTTCGGGTACTCCTGGTGCACGCACGCGAGCGCGAGGTCTGCGAACCGCGCCGCCGCGGTGGCGTCGAACGCCGCCGTCGCGGGGGCTCCCCGAGGCGCCTGCCCCTCCGCCGCCGCGCCCGCCATCCACGCCGCCGCCAGCACCACGGCCAGTCTGCGCGAGAGTCCCATGGGTTCCGCCTCCGGAGAGGCGCCGCCGCTACCGCAGTTTCACGGTGGCGATCGAGGCGAGCGCCAGGATGAGCGACACGATCCACAGCCGGATCACGACCTTCGTCTCGGCCAGCCCGGTGTGCTGCAACTGATGGTGGAGCGGCGCCCGGTAGAAGAGCCGCCGCCCCAGCCACTTGATCCCGACCTTGTCCTGCACCTGCGACGTCGCGGCTTCGACGATGAAGAGGCCGCCGAGAATCAGGAACAGGGCCTCCTGCTTCACCAGCACCGACACGGCGGCGAGGAACCCGCCGATGGCGAGCGAGCCCGCGTCGCCCATGAACACCTGGGCCGGGTACGCGTTGAACCAGAGGAACCCGATGGCGGCGCCCGCGAACGCGGCGCAGACAACGACCAGTTCGCCCACGCCGGGCAGGAGGGGAAAGAACAGGTACTTCGACCAGATGGCGTTCCCCATGATCCACGCGAACGCGCCGAGGGTCGAGACCGCGAAGGCCGACGGCACGATGGCGAGGCCGTCGAGCCCGTCGGTGATGTTCACGGCGTTGCCGACCAGCACCACGAAGAAGAACACCACCGGCAGGTAGATCCACATCGACGAGGTGAGGGCCTGCTTCACGAACGGCACGTAGAGCGTGGTCGCTTCGCGCGCGGGCAGCGGGGTCCACGGGCTCGCGAGGCACGCGATGAACATCGCGGCAAAGGCTCCCTGCAGCAGGAGCTTCCTCGCCTCGCTCATACCGTGGTTGCCCGACCGCGACCGCCACTTCGCCACGTCGTCGGACAGGCCGATCGCGGCAAACCAGGTCATCGCCGCGACGACGAGCCAAACGAACCGGTTGGATGGATCGCACCAGACGAAGCACGCCGCGAGGATGGCGCCCACCATCACCGCGCCGCCCATCGCCGGCGTGCCGGCCTTGTCGAACGACGAGGGCACGCCGGTCTCTCGCATCTGGTCGACGAGGCCCCGGCGATGGAGGTACCACATGAAGCGGGGCATCACGACCAGCACCAGGATGAATGCGAACATGGCCGCCCCGATGGCGCGCACCGACAGGTAGTCGAGAAGGCGGAGGAACGACCAGGCCCGGTAGCCGCCCTCCAGCAGGTGCCCGATGAAGGGAATCACGCCGCGCTCCTTTTTGTGCCGATCGCCCGGATCAGGCGGCCGTAGGAGGTCCGGATGGTGAACTCCGGCCGGAAGTCGGTGGCCGTGAGCGCGAAGCCCCGCGCGGAGGTCTCGAGCGTGTCGAGATCGCCGGCGCGTCCCCGCTCGACCAGGGCGTGCAGGCCTCGCAGGCCGGCGGCGCGCACCAGCCAGTACTTGTGGTCGACCAGGGCGAGCAGCGCCGGCCGCGCATTCGTCTCGCCGCCGACGTGGCCGAGCGCCTCGGCGGCCGCCGCGGCGACTTCGAGCCAGCGGTCGCGGAGCAGCCCGATGAGTCCGGCGATGAGTCGCGCGCGGCCCTCGTCGCTGAGGTGGCGGTCGAGCGCCGTGATCGCCCGGCAGGCCTCGGCGCGCGCTTCGTAATACGGGTCGGCGAGCGCCGCAACCAGCACCGCCTCGACGCCGGGCGTGACCGTGCCCAGGCGCGCGACGGCTGTCAGCGCGTTGCGGCGGATGAAGCCCACCTGCTCGAAGTCGCCGCCGAACAGGCGCTTGTACCAGGGCGCCGGCCGCCGGTCCTCGAGGAGGGCAACGATGAGCGCCAGCTTCTCGTGCCCCTCGAGCAGGCCGAGGAGCTTCACGCCCAGGTTGCGTGCTTCCCAGCTGCGGCGCGCGAGCAGCGACGCGGCCCGGCTGACGTAGTACGGCCGGTCCTCGGCGCGGGGCTGCGCGGGCCGCGCGACGCCCTCGGGCAGGCTGGCCGCGCGGCGGTGTTCGAGGGCGTAGAGCAGGGCGCTGTCGGAGAACAGCCGGCCGCCGGCGGGCTCCGCGGGCGGCGGGGGCGGGAACGGAAGGCCCAGCGAGGGCTCGCCGCCCGCGATGGAGCGGCGAATCACCTCCAGCGCGTCGGCGGTCGCGAACGCCCTGTTCGCCGCGCCCATCCGGCGGAGCGCGTCCCCGTCCGCGGCAAGCTCGAGGATCGTCTGCGCCAGCAGCGCGCCATCGAGCACCTCGACGAGCTGGCCGCCCTCGTTCCGCGTTTCCTCGTACAGCACGGCGGCCCCGCCCGCCGCGGCCAGCGCGCGCGCGTTCATCACCTGGTGCTCGCCGGGCAGGTTGATCTTCGGCACGACAATCGCCGGCAGCCCCAGCGCGGCCACCTCGTTCAGCGTGCCGGCGCCGGCGCGCACCACGACGAGATCGGCCAGCGCGTAGACCTGCTCGATGTCGTGGAAGAACGGCCGCGAGACGTAGAACTCCCCGATGGCGCGCCGTTCCTCTTCGGTGCAGCGCTCCAGGAGGCGCGTGTCGACGTCCTCGCCGGGATCGAGCGCGCCGTCGCCCCGCCGGAGGCCCGTCCCGTGGATGATGAAGAACTGGTCCCGGTTTGGCAGGAGCGCGCCCAGCGCGTCCACCAGCGCCCGGTTGATCGTCCGCGCGCCCTGGGACCCGCCGAAGGCGACAATGACGCGGCGGCCGGCCGGTACCCTGAAATCGAGCGCCGCCCGCGCGGCTTCGCGGTCGGCCTTCTGGATCCGGCGCCGCAGCGGATAGCCGGCCATGGTGCCGTTCCCGGGGAACTCGGCGAGCGTGCCGGCGAACGACACGAAGACGCGATCGGCCAGGCGCCCCACGAGCAGGTTCAGCTTGCCGGGCGCCGCGTTCTGTTCGTGCACGTAGACGCGGGCCGACAGCAGTCCCATCCTCCGCAGGATCGCCGCCGCCAGCATTGTCGGCGCCGACGCATAGCCGCCCGTGCCGACGATGACCTCCGGTGCGAACGCGCGCACGATGAAGAGCGCCCGAAGCGTGCCCGCGACGAGGTCGACGAGGAACCCCGGCCAGGCGAGCGACGGCCGTGCACCGGGGTAGGCGGATGCGCGAACGAAGCGGATCGGAATGCCCTCGCGCGGCACGATTTCCTCTTCCGCCCGGCCGCGCACGCCGACGTAGAGATAGGCCGTTCGCTCGTCGCCGAGCGCGCGCCCGATCGCCAGGGCCGGGTTGACGTGACCCGCGGTGCCGCCGCCGGTCAGGAGGATGCGGGAGAACGCCTTCATCGCGTGCGGTTCAAGGGTATCACTTCGGCGGCCGTGACGGCGCAGGCAGGGGTCAACCGTGCGGAGGTCAACCGGCGCCTTCGCCGAGAAACGCCCGGATGATCGGTGCCTGCGCCTCGTGCTCGAGCAGGAACGCGTCGTGGCCGTCGTCGCTCGGGAGTTCCTGATAACAGACTCGCCGGCCCGCGGCACGCGCCGCCTCGGCAGCGGCTTCGAGGTGGCGCGGCGAATAGAGCCAGTCCGACGAGAAGGTCAGGAAAAGGTAGTTCGACTCGCTGCCGGCGAACGCGTCGCGCAGCGTGCCGCCTGGCGGGGCGAGATCGAAATAGTCGATTGCGCGCGTCACGTAGAGCAGCGAGTTGGCATCGAAGCGGTCCACGAACGTCTGCCCCTGGTGCTGCAGGTAGCCTTCGATCTCGAACTCCGTGTCGAAGCCATAGGGACGCGCGTCCGGCCGGCGCCGCCGGCCGAATCTGCGGTGCATCCCGCGGTCGGAGAGGTACGTGACGTGGCCGAGCATGCGGGCCACGGCCAGCCCGGCCCGCGGCGGCTCGCCGTGGTAGTAGTCGCCGCCGCGCCAGTTCGGGTCGCTCATGACGGCCCGGCGCGCGATCTCGTTGAAGGCAATCTGCTGCGGCGAGTGCGACGGCGAGGTGGCGAGCGCGATCACCGACTGGACGGCGTCCGGGTACTGCACCGCCCACTGCAGCGCCTGCATGCCGCCCATCGATCCGCCGGCCACGGCGCGCAGCCGCGTGATGCCGAGGCGATCGACGAGGGCGCGCTGGACGCGCACCATGTCGGCAATCGTGACCACAGGAAACCGGCTGCCGTAGGGGCGCCCGGTAGACAGCTCGACCGACGACGGGCCGGTCGTGCCGTAGCAGCTGCCGAGAACATTCGATGAGATGACGAAGTAGCGATCGGTGTCGAACGCCTTGCCCGGGCCGATCAGCACATCCCACCAGCCGGGCTTGACGGCGCCCGCGTGCCAGCCGGCCGCGTGCGCGCCGCCCGAGAGCGCGTGGCACACCAGGATCGCGTTGTCGCGCGCGGCGTTCAGGCGGCCGTAGCACTCGTACGCCACCGTGACGCCGTCGAGTCGCCGGCCGCAGTCGAGGTCGAGGCCGCCCTCGACGACCGGCGCGTACTGCGTCTCGACGGTCCATCGTTCCCCGGCCGCGCCTGCCATCTACGCCGCCTCCGCCCGCCGCGTGGCCGCCGTGATCGCCTGGTCGAGATCCGCGACGAGGTCGTCGGCGTCCTCGATGCCGATCGACAGGCGGATGAAGTCGTCGGGCACGCCCGCCGCCGCGCGCTCCTCGGACGAGAGCTGCTGGTGGGTGGTCGACGCGGGGTGAATGACCAGGCTCTTCGCGTCGCCGATGTTCGCGAGGTGGCTGAACAGCCGGACGCTGTCGATGAACCGCCGAGCCGCCTCGAGCCCGCCCTTGATGCCGAATCCGACAATCGCCCCGGCGCCCTTGCCGAAGTAGCGCTCGGCGCGCGCGCGGTCGGGATGGTCCGGCAGGCCCGGGTAGTTCACCCACGCCACCTCGGGACAGGACGAGAGCCACGACGCCACGGCGGCCGCGTTCGCGCAGTGCGCGGCGATGCGGCAGGGCAGCGTTTCGAGGCCCTGCAGGAACAGGAACGCGTTGAACGGCGACAGGCACGCGCCGAAGTCGCGCAGCAGCTGCACGCGCGCCTTCGTGATGAACGCGGCGCCGGGCGCCACCGCCCGCTCGTGCGTCCCGAACAGGTCCCAGAACACCAGCCCGTGATACGACGGGTCGGGCTCGGTGAACTCGGGAAACCGCCCGTTGGCCCAGTCGAAGCGGCCCGAGTCGACGATGGCGCCGCCGATGGAGGTGCCGTGGCCGCCGATGAACTTCGTGAGCGAATACACAATGAGATCGGCGCCGTGGTCGAAGGGCCTGAAGATGAACGGCGACACGGTGTTGTCGACGACGAAGGGCACGCCCGCGGCATGAGCGGCGTCGGCGATCGCATCGAGGTCGTCCACGTTGTTCCGCGGGTTGCCAATCGACTCGGTGTAGACGAGCCTCGTGTTCGCGTCGATGGCCGCGGCCACGTTGCGCGGGTCGGACGTGTCGACGAACCGCGTTTCGATCCCGAGCCGATCGAGCGTGTAGTGGAAGAGGTTGTAGGTGCCGCCGTAGAGGAAGCGCGTGGACACGATGTTCTGGCCCGGCCTCGCCAGCGTGAGCACGGCCGCCGTGATGGCGGCCTGCCCGGACGCCAATCCCAGCGCGCCCACGCCGCCGTCAAGCTGCGCCAGCCGGCCCTCGAGCACCTCGGTGGTCGGGTTGCCGATGCGCGTGTAGATGTGTCCGGGCTGCTGCAGCGCGAACAGCGCCGCCGCGTGATCGGCCGATTCGAAGACGTACGACGAGGTCTGGTAAATCGGCACCGCCCGCGCGCCGGTCGCGCGATCCGGAGTCTGGCCGCCGTGGAGAGCGACGGTGGCAGGACGAAGCGAAGGACGAATCGTGGACATCGGTCTTCTCCATGGGCCTCCGGCGTCTCGGGCCGTCGGCCGGACAGGGCTTACGGTTCCGCGTCGAAGAGCGGCAGGCTGATGAGCGTCCCGGCCGCGCTGCCGGCGGGCAGGAGCGGCGCCAGCGCGCGGTCGAGATCGGCGCGGCGGCACGGGCGCACGACCGCCGCCCACCGCGACGGGCCATCGTGCCGAAGTGCCAGCACGCGATCGAGTTCGAAGCCCGCACCCGCGAGCAGGCGTCGAGCGTCGTGAGGCGTCGCCGTCCGGGACGGCGACACCCGCACGTAGTGCGGACGCTCCGGCTCGGCGGACGGGCCGGCCGACGATGGTGCGGGCCACGGCCGCGGCACGCTGCGCCGTTCCGCGAGCGCCAGAAGGTCGGACACGACGGCGACGGCCGTCGCGTCGCCGCCGGCCCCCTGCCCGGCGAAGACCGTCGTACCGCTGCGTTCACCGTGCACGAGCACCACGTTCTCCGGACCGCGCGCGCGCCCGAGCCACGAGTCGCGCCGCACCAGCGCCGCACTGACGCCAGCCGTCATCGCTCCGGATTCCAGGGCCGGCCGGTCGGCCCAGACAACCTGCCTGATGACGCGCCCGATCGAGGCGGCCGCGTCGATGTCGCCCGCGTCGACGCCTCGAACCGTCCACGCCGGAATGCCTCGCGGCGGCAGGTGCCCGCCGAGCCCGATTGCCGCGAGGATGGAGAGCTTGGCCCTCGCGTCCAGGCCGTCGAGGTCGGCGGCCGGATCGGCCTCCGCGAAACCCCGCGCCTGCGCCTCCCGCACGGCCTCGTCCAGACTCAACCCGCCGTCAAGCATGCGGCTCAGGACGAAGTTGCAGGTGCCGTTCACCACGCCGGCGATGCGCGTCACGCGGTCGCCGGCGAGTCCGTCCTGCAGGCCGAGAATCACGGGAACCGCCCCGGCGACGGCGGCCTCGAAACGGAGCGGGCTGCCGGTCGATCTCGCGAGCGAGCACAGCGCGGAACCGTGCTCGGCCACCACCTGTTTGTTCGCCGTGACCACGGCCCTGCCCGACTCGAGGGCTGCGGCGATCCACGCGCGAGCGGGCTCCACGCCGCCGATGAGTTCGACAATCACGTCGGCGGGGCGGGCGAGCACGTCGTGGATGTCGCCGGTCCAGAACACGTCGGGTGGTACCCACGGCGCGCCACGGCGCGTCTCGGCGGGCCCCCGCGTGCAGACCGCGACGAGGCGCAGGGCGCGATGGTGCCCTGCGCACAGGATCTTCGCCACCGAGCGGCCGACCGTGCCGAAGCCGGCGATCGCCACATTCAGCGGACGTCCTTCGGCGGTCATGCGCGTGCCTCCCGCTGGACGCCGTCGGGTGTCCGGAGCGAGACGGCGCCGCGGGGGGACGCCGAGTCTCTGCTCCCGCACGAGGGTCGGCGTTCGAACAGCCGCTCGTGAAGCGTTTCGACCGCCAGCGTCAGGTCGGCCTCGTCGACCACGCACGCCACGTGCACGGCGCCGGTCGTGCTCGAAAGCAGGTGCGCCGGGATGCCGTCGAACGCGGCCCATATGCGCCACCGATCCGTGCGGCCAGCCGCCAACCCGTCGCCGACCACGGCCACCAGCGCGAGGCCGCGCCGGCGCGCAATGCGACGCCCGGAGTCGAACTGCGCCGCGACGCGATCCCCGGCAGGTCCGTCGTCGACCGCGACCGACACGCCGGCATCCGTTACGGCCGTGAGGTGAACGGCGGCGCCCGCGCGCGCGCAGGCCGCGTAGATGTCCGCGATCGCGGCGGGCCGATCGGCGCCGCCGGGCAGCGGCGCCTCGAAGACGCAGAGGCCGTCGAGGCACGCAATCCCTGCAGCCGGCGCGGATCGCCGCACGGGCCCGGCGGCCACGACGGTGCCCCGGCCGGCGGGATGACGCGAGTTGAGAATGCGCACGGGGATGCCGGCCAGGACGGCGGGCTGCAGTGTCGAGGGATGCAAGACCTTCGCGCCGAAGTGCGCCAGCGCGGAGGCTTCGTCGAACGACAACCGGTCCACCGCGCGCGCCCGGCTGAACAGCCTCGGGTCGGCGGTGAGCATGCCGTCGACATCGGTCCAGATCTGAATCTCGGACGCGCCCAGGCACGCGCCGACGAGCGATGCCGAGTAGTCCGACCCTCCCCGGCCGAGCGTCGTCGTCACGCCGTCGGCCGTTGAGCCGACGAAACCGCCCAGGACGGGAACGGCGCCGCGGTCGACGAGCGGGCGTACGGTGCGGGCGAGGCGGGCGGTGGACGCCGCCGCGAGCGGTGACGCCTGCTGGTGCCGGCTATCGGTGACCACCGCGTGACGTGCGTCGACCCATTCGGCCGGCACGCCGGCGTCCTTCAGAATGGCGGCCGCCAACCGGCTGCTCGCCAGTTCGCCGCGCGCCACGATGGCGTCACAGGCCGGGGGCGGGCAGGCCTTCAGCAGGCTGCTGGCACCGACGAGCGTCTCGACGTCCCGCCACCCGGCGTCAAGGTGCCCGAGAACGGCGCGGCGTTCCGCTTCGTCGCGCACGATGCCGGCGAGCGACGCGTGACCTTCGCGAAGCGCCCGCACCGCCCGGAGGGCGGCGGCGGCGTTGCGGGCCGCCGCGTGCGCCGCCAGTTTGAGCAGCGCGTCAGTGACGCCGGCGAGCGCCGAGACGACGACCACGCGCGGCCGTCGCTCGGCCTTGACGATGGAGACGACCCTGGCGAAGGCCGCGGCGGTGGCGACCGACGACCCGCCGAACTTCATCACGACCATGACGGCGCGCCTCCGGCCAGCCACCCGCGGGCTGCGAGCAATTCGGCGTTCAGGATGGCGGCGCCGGCCGCGCCGCGGATCGTGTTGTGGCCGAGGGCGACCAGCTTGTAGCCGAGCGCCGGGCAGCGCCGCACGCGCCCGACGCACACCGCCATGCCGTCCTCACGATGGGCGTCGAGCCTGGGCTGCGGGCGGTCGCACTCGGCGAGATGCAGAATGGGGGCCTTCGGCGCCGAGGGCAGCGCGAGGCCGTCCGGCAGGCCATTGAAGCTGGCGAGGGCGGAGATCAGATCGCCCTCGCATGGCGGGTGGTCGAACTCGAGGGAGATGGCCTCGGTGTGGCCGTCGAGCACCGGCACGCGTGCAGCCTGGGCACTGATCACGATTGGCGCGGGCGTCACGCCATCGGCGCCGCGGATCCCGAGCACCTTCCTCGTCTCGACTTCGATCTTCTCTTCCTCGCCGTCGATGAACGGCACGACGTTGCCGAGCAGGTCCCACGCCGCCACGCCCGGGTGGCCGGCGCCGGACGCCGCCTGGAACGTCGTGACCAGGACGCGCCGCGGTGCGAACGGCCGGCACGCCGCGAGCACGAGGGCGAGGAAGATCGTCGAGCAGTTCGGATTCGTCACGACCGCGCCTGTCCACCGGCGGCCGGCCTGCTGTACCGGCAGCAGGGCCAGATGGTCTGCATTCACCTCGGGGATGATCAGGGGCACATCATCGGCCAGGCGGTGCGTGCGCGCGTTGCTGACGACGATGTGGCCGGCCTCGGCGAAGGCGTGCTCGTATCGGGCGGCGGCGTCGGCATCGAGCGCCGAGAAGAGCAGCAGGGGCGCGCGCCCGGGGACCGGCTGCTCGATGCGCAGGTCCCGCGCATGCCCCGGGGGGCTGCCGCCGAGCAGCCATGGAATGTCCCCGTACCGACTTCCTACGGACCGCTCGCTGGCGGCGAGCCAGGCCAGCCGGAACCACGGGTGCTTCTCGAGTCGCCGCACCAGGTGCTGTCCCACCATGCCGGTGGCCCCGAGCACTCCGACCTCGCATCCCTGTGTCGCCATGATGTCCGCCTCTCCGCGCCCGGCCGGGGGGCTGGACGCTGTACACGAAAAAACCCGCCGACGGCTGAGCACGTCGGCGGGTCCTGGTTGTGTGCGGTGTGCGCTGGTGGCTGCTACGGTCCGGACACGGCTCCCCCGCCGATGCTGGTCATTCGCATCGCCATCATCCGCATCGCGGCGGCCGGGGAGAAGGAGTGCCGGAATGCCATCCGGGCGCAATCGTATCGCGCGCCGGGGAGGCTGTCAAGTAGTTTGTATCAACATATATTCATACATAGATTCAATGCGCGTTCCGCCGTGCGGCAGGCCGGGGCTCGGGAAGCAATAGTCATCGGTAGACAGCAGCCGGTAGAAATGCAAACGAATCACACGCTGTTCAGCCCGACTGACTGGCTACTGTCTTCCGGCTTCTTCTTGCCTCCTTCTCCTCCGATCCGTCATACTTCGACCGCCCCACTGCCACCCGGCCCGCTCGCGCGCACCGGGCAGTTTCCCGAGGTGACCCGCCATGAACCGTCGAACCATCGTCCTGTTCGTTGTCGCCGCCATCGCCGCCGCCGGCCCGGCCTCCGAGGCCCTCGCGCAGGCGGCCGCCCCGAAGGCGCAGGCCCCGGTGCTGGTCACCTCCTGCGGCCAGAGCCCCGGCCCGCTGAAGCTGACGGTGTTTCTCAAGCGGCTCGGCATCGAGTACGACTACAAGACCGACGCCACCGACAAGGACCTCGCGTCGAAGAAGTACAAGACCGTCATCGTCGTCACGGGCGCCAGCCTGAAGGGGATGGGCGCCGCGGGCGTGTCGATGAAGGACGAGTTGACGCGCACCGCGGCCGTCATCGACGCGGCGAAGAAGGGCGGCGTGATGGTGATTGGAGCGCACATCGAGGGGATGGCGCGCCGGTCCCAGGGCGCCGAGGCCGGCGACAACTCGGACGAGCAGTCGATTGACGCCGTCTGCCCGAAGTCGCACGCCCTGCTCGTCCGGAAGGACGGCGACGAGGACGGGCGCTTTACCGCCATCGCGAAGAAACAGAACATCCCGATGATCACCTTCGAGAAGAACCTCGAGATCGAAGGCGTGCTGAAGACGCTGTTCGGCCGCTAGGAGAGGCTCCGCTCCGTGAGCATGTTCACCGAGGCCGGCATCATTCTCGGCGTCATGGTGGCCGTCTACGCGGCGGCCCGCGCCTTCAGGCTGGCGACGGAGCTGGCGATGGTGGCGGCCGCGCTGGGCGGCGCCGTGGCGGGCGGCTACTGGTTCCCGGCCCGGCAGGTGGCCGAGGGCGCCGCCACGTACCTCGACATCAACCTGATTTTCATCACCGCCACGCTGTTCATGAACCTCCTGAAAGAGTCGGGCGGCGTGGCGTTCGTCGTGCGCGGCATCCTGCGGCGGTTCCACCGGCAGCGCGCGCTGCTGCTCGTGATGCTCAGCCTGGTGCTGCTCGTGCCGGGCGCGCTCACGGGCGCCGGCAGCGTGACGGTGCTCATCGCCGGCGGCATGGTGGCCACCGTGCTCGGCTACATGGGCATCTCCCGCGTGCGCGTGGCGGCGATTGTCTTCGTCATCGCGGGGCTGAGCGCCGCCGCGCCGCCGGTGAGCCTGTGGGCGATGATGACGGCGGCCGGCGTCAACATGCCGTACGTCGGCTTCTTCTGGCCCCTGCTCCTGCCGTGCCTCTTCGCCGCGGTGTTCACAAGCTTCCTGCTCGGCTGGAAGGGCACGGCGGCCGACATCGACAAGGCCCTGGCCGAACTGCCCGAGGCGCCCGCCGGGATGAGCTGGTGGAAGGTGCTGGCCCCGTTCGCGGTCTTCCTCGCGCTTGTCGGCATGGGACGGCAGTGGCCGCACTCGACGCCCGTCGTCGGCCTGCCGCTCATGTTCACGGCGGCGGCCCTCGTGTCGTGGGCGCTGTCGCCGCTGCGGCTGAACGTCGTTCGCGTCGCGCGCGACACGATCGAGCAGCTCCTGCCGCTGCTCGCGACGCTGACCTGCGCGGGCATCCTCGTGCAGGTCATGACGCTCACCGGCGCCCGCGGCCTGATGGCCGTCACGGCCGTCACGCTGCCCGTCGCGGTGGTGTACGCGACGCTGTTCCTCGTGCTCCCGCTCTCGGAGGCCGTGCTCATGTGGGGCTCTGCGCCCGTCATCGGCGTCCCACTGGTGCTGCTGTTCAACACCATCGGCCTGAACCCGATCGTGGCGCTCGCGGGCATGAGCCTCATCTGGCCGCTGGGCGACGCGCTGCCTCCGACGGCGATCATCGGCCGGCTGACGGTGGACATCGTGGGCTACCGGGGATCCTACGGATCGTTCCTGAAGGCCTGTGCCGTGCCGGCCATCGTCATCGCGTTGCTCGGCACGCTGATGGTCATGTACAGCGCGAAGCTGGGGTGGCTCACGGGGGTGTAGATCGGGACTCGGGACTCGGGGCGCGGCACGGGGCGCGCGGTGCCGGGCACGCCACCGGGCGGCCCCTCGAACCGAGCCGATGAGCGCCAGCGGGAAAAACGCTTCGGAGGGGCCGAAAGCCTGGTGGGGTGACGAAGTGGGGCCCCGCCTGCCGCCGACCGAACCCCGGAGATGCGTTTTTGCGGCTCGTGTGAGCGGGGACGCACGGGGGCGTGCCCGGCACCGCGGACCTGGGGACAGGACATCGAGACGCTACAACGATGATCACACTGCAATCCGTCATCACGCTGGTGTATTACGCGCTGACGGCCGGGGCCGCGGCGCTGCTGGCCTACAACTTCGTCAAGGCGAAGTCGTGGGAGCGTGAGGTGCTCTACCTGATCGTCCTCGTGCCGTTCCTGCTGCGCGTCTTCCACCTGAAGTGAGCCCATGGCGATGACGCGAACCGGCCTCGTACGCAAACTGCTGCTCGGCGCCCTGGCCGTCGTGTTCCTCGCGGCGGCCGGCAAGAGCTTCTACGACCACCGGCACCTGCAGGAACCGGTCGTGCTCGGGCCCGGCGTCACGCGCGTGACGACCCTCGCCGAGTACAACGCGACCATCCGCGGAACCGCCAACGACGCGAACATTTACATCCTCGAGGGCAAGGAGCCCGGAGGAACGGTGTTCGTCTTCGGCGGCACCCATCCCGAAGAGCCCGCCGGGCGGCTCGCGGCCTGGCTTATCGTCGAGCAGGCGACTATCGAGCGCGGCCGCCTCATCGTGGCGCTGAGCGCGAACCGCAGCGCGTCCACCGTGACGCGCCCGAGCGCCGCCTACCCGGCCACCTACACGATCCCGACGGCCTGGGGCGGACAGACCTTCAGGATGGGCGACCGCTTCACGAACCCGCTCGATCAGTGGCCCGATCCCGAGGTCTTCATCCACTACCCGAGCGGCCAGTACCTGGCCTACGTGGATGTCCGGAATCTCAACCGCGCGTTCCCGGGCCGCCCCAACGGCACGCTCACCGAGCGCACGACGTACGCGTTCATGGAACTCATCCGCCGCGAGAAGGTGGACGTCGCCATCGACCTGCACGAGGCCGAACTGCAGTACCCCGTCATCAACACCATCGTCACGCACCAGAAAGGGCAGGACATGGCGACGATGGTCTCGATGACGCTCACGGATCTCGAGGGCTTCCAGATCGGGACCGAGTTCTCGCCGCTCAACCTGCACGGCCTCACGCACCGCGAGATCGGCGACCACTCGCAGGCCGTGTCGCTGCTGTTCGAAGCGCCCGAGCCGTTTCTCGACGCGACGCGCGGGCGCACGAACGCCGACGTGCTGCTCAGCGGCCGGGACGAGTTCGTGGTGAAGGCCGGCAGGCACGGCCTGCTCTTCGCGCCCATCGACGAGACGGGCTGGCCCATCGCGCTCCGCGTCGGGCGCCACACCTCGTCGGTGGCCCAGACGCTCGACACCTGGAGCGAGGACAACCCCGATCGCGCGATCGTCGCACGGGGCATCCCGCGGTACGCGGATCTCGTGAAGCACGACGTCGGCCACTTCCTGCGCGACCCGCGCCAGGCCCCGCGCGACCGCGTGGTGTACGAATAGCGCAGGTTCGCTCCTCAGGGGAGTTTCGCGTATGCGCCTGCACGCGCGCCTCGTCATCGCGGCCGTGGCGGCGGCCTCTCTCGCCGCCGCCGCCCGCGCGGCCGGCCCGGCGCAGGGCCGGCAGGCCGCGATCGACCCGGCCGCCCTCTTCAGGGCGGCCACCGGCCGGCAGGCTCCCGACGCCGGCCGCGAAGACCTCAGCGTGATCCGACAGCGCGCCGTCACCGTCGACCTGGCGCCCGTGGGCGGCGCGTGGGGGGCCCTGCCGGCCGCCGATCGCCTCCGGTTGACGCTGTTCGACGACGTGGAGTTCGTGGCGACGCGGCAGCGGATCGAACGGAGCCGCCACGGCGCCGCGTGGATCGGCACGGTCGACGGCGTGCCGCTCAGCCAGGTCGTGCTCGCCGTCGTCGGCGGCGAGATGACCGGCAGCATCACCATGCCCGGCCGCTCCTTCGACGTGCAGCCGGATGGCGGCGGCCTGCACCTCGCGAGAGAAATCGACGACCGCCTCCTTCCCGAGGATGGCGAGATCCAGGCCGATGACGGCGCGCCCGAGCCACGCGACGCCGCGGCCGCCGCCGCCGCGCAGGCGGCCGGCGACGACCCCGGGTTCGTGGACGTGCTGGTCGCGTACACGACCGAGGTGAAGAGCAAGCGCGGCGGCGACAACGCCACGCTGTCGATGGTCGACGCCGCCGTCGCGGCGGCCAACCAGGCCTATCAAAACAGCCAGGTCGGCCTTCGCCTGAGGCTCGTGGGCACCGCGGAAGTCGACGACCCGGGCGCCGGCGACCTCGGGGCCGACCTGTCGGCGATCCGGTCGTCCTCCGACGGCAGGATGGACGAGATCCACGGCCTGCGCGACAGCCTCGGCGCCGATCTCGTCGCCCTGATCGTCGAAACCGATCCGAAGTACTGCGGCATGGCGTACGTCATCACGCACCCCTCGGCCGCGTCGGCGGCGTCCGGATTCAGCGTGATCAAGCGCACCTGCATGACCGGCTACAGCTTCGCCCACGAACTGGGCCACAACATGGGGCTGCAGCACGACTGGTACATGAACGCCGCACCGGGCGCCTACCGGTACTCGCACGGGCACGTCGACCTCGACGCCGGGTTCCGGACCGTCATGGCCTATTCGGACATGTGCACCGACCAGAGCCGGGCCTGCACGCGCATCGCGTACTTCTCGAACCCCGGCGTCAGCTGGGGCACCCGGCCGACGGGCGTCCCCGAGGGCACCGGCACGAACTGCACGCCCGGCAACGCGGCGAATCCGCCCTGCGATGCCGACAGCGCCAGGTCGCTCCGCAACACGGCCCAGGCTGTCGCCAACTTCCGCGCGAGCCTCTTCACCGGCAAGGCCGTCGAGTTCCCGCCGCGCAACGAGACGTTCGCGTTCCGGACGGCGCTCGAGGTGAGGTACCGGGACGGCCTGCGGCGAGCCGCCGGGCCCTCCTACGCCGACGTCGAGGGCTCGGTGGTCTGGGTCTCGGAGTATCTGCTGTACCGCATCCACCAGTGCGACCACGATCGCGCGATGGCGAAGGTGCGCATGCAGATCCAGGGCGCCGGCCTCCCGTCCATCTGCGCTCAGCCGCCGGCAGGCACGATCCCCTTCCCTCCCCGGAACGAAACCTACGCGATGCGCCTCGAACTCGAGGCCATCTACAGGGACGAACTGAAGCGCCAGCCGTCCCAGAGCGCGGTCGACGTCGAGGGCGACGTGGTGTGGACTCAGGAGTACCTGCGCTACCGCCTCAACGGCTGCACACACGACCAGGCTGCCTCGCGCGTCATGACGCAGATCGACGGCGGCGGCATTCCGCCCGTCTGCCGCTGACGCGGGTCCCATTCCCGCGCGGCTCGGCTTCTCCCCCCTCGACGCCGGTACCCTGTTTGCTCCCTCCCCGAGGGGATCAGGCGCACAGTTGCCGGGGACGCGAAAAACCCGGGATTCGGCCGGGTACGCGCGCCACGCGCGACAACTCTCGCACAATCTTGAAATGGGATTACAATCTTGAAATCCACAACGGCGAGGTCGCCGCAACTCAGGCGGGGTCCGATGGCAACGGCCGCTGACGACCGGTTCTTCAGGAACATGGTCACCAACATGCGTAACGGCGTGCTGGCGATCGACCGCGAGGGCCGCGTCGTCATGATCAACGAGGAGGCGTGCCGCATCCTCGAGATCGCCCCGGATGGCGAGGATTCGGGCCGTCATTTCTCCGATCTGATCCGCCATCATCACGACGTGGTGCGCGTCCTGGCGGGCGCCTTCGACATGTCCACGCTGCCGAACCGCGCCGAACTGAGGCTGAAACCCTCGGGGAAGGTCATCGGCTACACGCTCTCGCTCGTGCGCGACGAGCGGCTTCGCGTGCACGGCGCGGCGCTGTTCTTCAAGGACCTCACGCTGGTCGAGCAGGCCGAGGAGCGCGAGCGGCTGCGGGACCGCCTCGCGGCGCTCGGCGAAATGGCGGCGACCATCGCGCACGAGGTGAAGAACCCCCTGGCGAGCATCGAGGTGATGGCCGGCCTCGTGCGCCGGCAGGTCGCCGACCGCGACGACCTGCGCAGCCTGCTCGCGGACATCATCAGCGAAGCGAAGATGGCCAACGCCATCGTCGTCGAGGTGCTGGAGTTCGTGCGGCCCATCCGGCTGCAGATGGACCGGACGTCGCTCCTGAAGGTCGTCGAGGACGCCATTCCGCTGGCCGAGCGCAAGATCGCCAGGGGCGGCGCCCGGATCGAGACGGCGGTGCCGGACGACCTCCCGGCGATCCAGGGCGACCATCACCAGCTGTGCCAGGTGGTGAGCAACCTCCTCATCAACGCCCTCGAGGCGCTCGGCGGGCGCGGCGCCGTGCGCATCAGCGCGCAGGTGAGGCCGGCGGAGATGGACGGGCAGACGCCGGAAATCGAGCTGGTGATCGCGGATGACGGCCCCGGCATCCCGGGGGAGATTACCGACCGCGTGTTCAATCCGTTCTTCACCACCAAGCCGCAGGGGTCGGGGCTCGGGCTCGCCATCGTGCGGAAGATCGTGGACGCGCACGACGGCCGCATCGACGTCGCGACCGGCGCGGGCCAGGGCACGGCCTTCGTGGTCACGCTGCCGGTCGGCGTGCCGGGGCAGCTGGGTTTCTGATGAGGGAGACATGGGCAGGATACTGATTGCCGACGATCACGACGCGCTGCGGCGCGCGCTCGCGCGGGCGCTCACCGAGGCCGGGCACGAGGTCGACGAGGCGCCGAACGGCAACTTCGCCATCGAGCGCCTGCACGAGGGCTCGTACGACGTCGTGCTCAGCGACCTCAAGATGGGCGGCAGCGACGGCCTCGACGTGCTGCGATCGACGAAGGCGCTGCACCCCTCGGCGGCGGTCATCCTGATGACGGCGTTCGGGTCGGTGGGCACGGCGGTCGAGGCGATGAAGATCGGCGCCTTCGACTACGTGCAGAAGCCGTTCGAGATCGAGGAGATGGAGATCAAGATCGGCAAGGCCCTCGACTTCCGCCGGATGCGCCACGAGATCGACTACCTGCGCCATTCACAAAACGACATCTACGACTTCGACTCGATTGTCGGCAGCTCCGGCGCGCTCCAGAAGGTGCTGGGCATTGTCCGCAAGGTCGCCAAGAGCAACACGACCATCCTGATCCACGGCGAGACCGGCACCGGCAAGGAACTGGTGGCCGGCGCGATCCACCACAACTCGCTCCGGGCGGCCCGCAACTTCGTGAAGGTGAACTGCGCGGCGCTGCAGGAGAACCTCCTCGAGTCGGAGCTGTTCGGCCACGAGAAGGGCGCGTTCACCGGCGCCGACAAGCAGCGCGTCGGGCGCTTCGAGCAGGCCGACGGCGGCACGATGTTCCTCGACGAAGTGGGCGACATGAGCCCGAGCACGCAGGCCAAGATCCTGCGCGTCCTGCAGGAGCACGAGTTCGAGCGCCTCGGCGGCACACGGACGCTCAAGGTCGACGTGCGTCTCATCGCGGCCGCCAACCGCAGCCTGCCGGCGATGGTCTCGGCGGGCCAGTTCCGCGAGGACCTCTACTATCGCCTGAACGTCGTGTCGGTCGAGATGCCCCCGCTGCGCGCGCGCAAGGAGGACATCGAGGCGCTCGCCGGCCATTTCGTGCGCAAGTTCTCGGGCGAACTGAAGAAGAAGATCGACGGCATCGCGCCCGACGCGCAGAAGTTGCTGATGCGGTACCACTGGCCGGGCAACATCCGCGAGCTGCAGAACGCCCTCGAGCGCGCCGTGCTGCTCACCGAGGACCGCGTGATCACCGCCGACGACCTGAGACTCGGGGAAGTGTCGGCGTTCAGCGGCGACCCCGACGCCGGCCGCGTCGTCCGCGTGCCTCCGGCGGGCGTGGCCCTCGAGGAGATCGAGCGCCAGGCCCTCATCGAGTCGCTGAAAATGTGCAACTGGGTGCAGAAGGACGCCGCCGAGCTGCTGCACGTCAGCCCGCGCGTCATCAACTACAAGATCAAGACGCTCGGGATCACGATTCCCCGCGGCCGCGGGCTGGCGGCGGCCGAGGACCGGCAAACCTGATCATCCGCGCGGGCGCGTCCGGGGGTCAGTCACCCGGCGGCTTGATGGGCGGCGGAGGCGTGGTGCCCGGCTTCGCGGCGGGCAGCAGGCCCGGCTTGCCAACCGTCTGCTGCGGCAGGGTCGGCGCCGTCGACCCCGTCGGCGTCACCTGCCCGAGCTCCGGCGCCGACGCCGGCGCGTCACTCCCGGCCTCGCCCTGTGGCCGCGGCGGCGCGCTGAACGGCGGCCGCATCATGCCCGGAGGAACGGGCCGCTCCTGCAGGGCGTCGTCCGGCTCCTCCGCCTGCAGCGGATCGTCCATCACCGTCACCACCCGTCCATCCGGCAGCACCCGCCGCTGCATGCCCGGGCGGCCGAAGGGAGGGCCGCCCGTGCCGGGCTGGTTCCCACCGCCGGACGGCCCGGCCGCGCGCGCCGGCGGCGCAACACCGGCACTGGCCGGCGTCGCCAGGGCGGGCATGAGCACGATGCGGCTGAACGCCGAGGCGCCTCCCTCGGGGCCGATCCGGCGTGACGCCATGTAGCCGGCCATCGGCCTCAGCAGCGTCGTCAGCACCTGTTCTTCCGACACGTCCGCGAATTCGAGGGTGAGGCGCGTCCCGGGCACGCGGTCGCGGTTGACGATGCGGGTGCCGCCGACGCGCTCCCATTCGACGAGGATCTCGCGCAGCGTGGCGTCGCGAGCGACGAGCGCCACGCGGCCGTCCTTGATCGAGAGGCGGACCTCGCCGGCCCGCGCCAGCCCGGGGGCGGCGAGCACCAGGGTCAGCCCGAGCGCCCACAGCATCCTGCGAGTCATGATTGTGCCCACTGGTACCGAGTATACGCCTCCACGGGCGGGCGAGGAAGCCGGCTGCCCGGGGAGCCGGCAGGTCGCCGATGCCCTCAGGATCCGGCCGGCCCCGGCCAGGTGCCGCCGCGGGCGGCGGTTCTCGGCATGGGAACCGGCTGGGCCGCCGCGTGTGCCTCGCGTTCCAGTTCCTCGTCCTCGCGGGTCCGGCCGAGCGTCAGGAGCACCACGAAGATCGTCGGGATGAGGTCGATGGCGATGCCGCCGGCCCACGCGTAGAAGACGTCCCACTTGTAGACCCAGACCGCGCGCGCCGCGGGGATCATGGTGAAGGTCTGGAACGTCCGCTCCTCCTCCGGCACCCGGCTGCCCGAGATCTGGGCGACCACTTTGACCGCCGCGTCCTTCAGGCCCCCGAGGCGCTCGAGGGCCTGCTTCTGGTCGATCGTGTCGTCGGCGCGCGCCGTGGTGGTGAGCGACCCCAGGTTCTGGTTGACCACGCGCACGTAGGCCGCCGAGGTGGCTTCGTTCATGCGGGTGACGACCTCGTTGATTTCGCCCAGCACCCGGCTGAATGCGAGGTTGTTGCGCCGGATCTTGTCGCTCTCGCTCACGTCGGCGGCCTCGGTTTCGGCCGCCACCTTTCGCGCCTCCGCGGTCAGCTCCTTGTAGCGGTCGTAGAGCACCCGCTGCTCGGCGTCCACGCCCCTGACCGTTCGGCTGAGGTTGCCGAACATCTGCGACATGTTCCGGAGCGTCGACACGACGCTGCCCTCGCCACGGAGCCCCGAGAACGCGCCGCGCGTCTCCCGGCCGGCTAGGTTCTCGTACTGCTCGGCGAGGCTGTCCAGCTGCGGCGCGAGGTTCGCCTCGATGGCCGCCTGCCGGAGCTGGCCGAGCGCCAGGTCGTCGGCCTGGTCGAGCACGCGCTGCATATGGATCGCGAGCGCGTCTTTCCCGCCCATCGCGATCACGCTCCACTGCGTGGAGAACCCGAACGCGAGCACGAGCACGAGCGCCGTGACGGCACCGTAGCCGAGCTGGCGGTGGCGATCGGCGTACGGGAAGCGCCACATGAGGAAGAGCGAGAAGACGAACAGGAACGCGCCGCCGGCGAGCGCCACGCCCGCCGATACGAGCAGATCGGAGGTGGCCGTCGCGAGGCCCTGCTGCGTGGTGTAGGCGCTCACCACGCACGCCATCCCGCTGACAACGGGCAGCATGCGGTCCAGTTTCTCCTGTCGCGTCACGAGGGACTCCCTTCCCGGGCACACGAAGGCCTGCTTCCGAGGTACTCTTCCTGTATGAACGCAGCCGACATCGCGCCGGTTCCATCCGCCGCGCGGACCCAGTCGGGCGTCGACCTGTTCATCATCTTCGCGGGCGCGAACATCGTCGCCACCACGCTCCAGGTGGGCGCGGCGCTCGCAGTCGAATTCAGCCCCGAGGCCGCGCTGGTCCTGATGGCGGCCGGCGCGACCGCGGGGTCGTTGCTGGTGGCCGCGCTGGCCGTCGTGGGGCCCAGGCTGGGCGTGCCGTCGGTCATCGCGGCGCGCGCAGCGCTCGGGGTGCGCGGCGCCGGCCTGGTGGCGGCGCTGCTGTATGTGACGAACTTCGCCTGGATCGGCGTGAACAACGTGATTGCCGCTTCGGTGGGCGCCAGCCTGCTCGGCGGCAGCGCGGCCATGCCGGCGTGGGTGATTGGCCTGGGCCTCCTGTCGACGGCCGTCGTGGCGCTCGGGCCGCGCGCGGTCGGCCTCGCGGATCGGGTGGCGGTGCCGCTGCTTGTCGCCGTGGGCGGGATCATCACGTGGGCCGTCATCCAGGCGCCGCCGAACCTCTCCGCCCTGGCCTCCCAGCCCGCGCCGTCGAACCCCTGGTTCCGCGGGTTCGACATCGTCGTCGGCTACCAGGTGTCGTGGATCCTGATGTTCGCCGACTTCTCGCGCTTCACGACATCCGAGCGGTCAGCGTCCATGGCGGTGTTCCTCGGACTGCTGCTGACGAGTCTCTGGATGATGCCGCTCGGCCTGGCCTCGGCGCGGGTCGCGGGGAGCGCCGACCCCGGCGCGATGATGTCCGCCATCGGCCTGGGATGGGCCGGCGCCGCGCTGATGGTCCTGGCGACGGTGACGACCAACTTCGTCAACATCTACATGTCGGGCCTCGCGTGGAAGAGCCTGTTCCCGAAGTTCGGCGACCAGGCGTCTATCTGGTCGATTGGCGCGATTGGCACCGCGGCCGGTCTGTTCTACGGCGCGTGGCTCGATCGCTACGCCGGGTTCATGATGGTCCTTGGCGGCGTGCTCGTGCCGGTCGGCGGCGTGCTGATCGCGCACTTCCGGCTGAGCCGCACGCCGGTGTGCGTGCCGGACCTGTACGACCCCGCCGGGCCGTATCGCGGCATCCTTGCGCCCGGCGTCGCCGCGTGGGCCCTCGGCGCCCTGGCCTACTATCTGGCGTCGCCATGGGGCGGCACGCTGCCGGCCCTGGCCACCGCGATAGTCTGCTACCGCTTTTTCGCGTGGGGATGGGCTTTGCGGTAGACGTCGATGAGCTGCGCGGCGCTGACGTGGGTGTAACGCTGGGTGGTCGAGAGCTGCGCGTGGCCGAGCAGCTCCTGGATCGCGCGGAGGTCGGCGCCGCGCTCGAGCAGGTGCGTGGCGAACGAGTGGCGGAGCGCGTGCGGGCTGATGCCGAAGCGCGAACTGCACATCGAGACGTAGCGCCGCAGGAGGCGGTCGACGCTGCGGCCCGTCAGGCGCCCGCCGCGGAAGTTGAGGAACAGCGGCTCCGAGGCCGCCGACCGCCGCGGAGCGGGCCGGGCGGGCGCGTCCTTCGGCGCCGGCCGCCCGGGCCCCTGGCGCTGGCGGAGGGCCTCGCGCTCGAGTTCGGGCCGGTCCTTCAGGTACGCCCGGAGCGCGCGCTCGGCGCTGGTGTTGAACGGCACGACGCGCTCTTTCCCGCCCTTGCCGCGCACGCGCACCATCCGGCCGCTCAGGTTCACGTGATCGAGGTCGAGGCCGACCAGTTCGCTCAGGCGCAGCCCGGACGCGTAGAGCAGTTCGAACATCGCCCGGTCGCGCCGCCCGAGCGGCGTGCCGACGTCGGGGGTTTCGAGCAGGCGGCTCATCTCGTCGATCTCGAGGTGCGCCGGCAGCTTGTCTTCCACCCGCGGCGTGGCCACCAGCGCGCCGGGGTCGCCCTCAATCAGCCCCTCGCGGCGCAGGTAGCGCACGAACGACCGCACGGACGCCAGCTTCCGCGCCGAGGTCTTCCGGGAGCGGTGCGTGCGGTACATCTCGGCGAGGAACGACCGGATCGCCCCGACGTCGCAGTCCTCGGGACGCTGGTCGTCGCGGCGCTTCCCGTTGTGGAGCGGAAGGAACTCGAGGAACTGCGTGAGGTCGCCTTCGTACGCGCGGACGGTGTGCGGCGACGCCCCGCGGTTGCCGCGGAGGTACGCGAGAAACGCCTTCAGGTGGTCCTTCATCGCGGCATGCCGACGCCGCCCGAGGCCATCCAGCGGGCAAGATCCGCCAGCGCGCGCGCCGAGAGCGCCGTCTTCCGGTCGAGCTTGTTCCGCGGCGGCGACGCGAGCGGCTCCATGATGCCAAAGGTGATGTTGCTCGGCTCGTAGTGGCCCGCCGACGCGTGCGACACATAGTACGCCAGGGCGCCAATCGCCGTCGTGCGCGGCGCGGCTCGGGGCGCCACGCCCATGGCCAGCCCGGCGGCATTGACGCCGGCCAGCAGGCCCGACGCGGCGGACTCCACGTACCCCTCCACGCCCGAGATCTGACCGGCGAACAGCAGGTCGTCGCGTCGCCGGGTCTGCCAGGTCTCCCGCAGCACGGTCGGGCCGTTGATGTAGGTGTTCCGGTGCACCATGCCGAAGCGCACGAACTCGGCCCGCGCGAGCCCCGGGATCATCCGCAGGACGCGCTCCTGTTCGCCCCACTTGAGCTGGGTCTGGAACCCGACGAGGCTGAAATGATCGCCGGCCAGCGAGTCCTGGCGCAGCTGCACGACGGCGTACGGACGGTGCCCCGTGCGGGGATCGGTCAAACCGACGGGCTTCATCGGCCCGAACCTGAGCGTGTCGGCGCCTCGATGGGCGAGCACCTCGATCGGCAGGCAGCCTTCGAAGAACCGCGCCTTGTCGAAGTCGTGGACCGTGGCGCTCTCGGCGTGCGTCAGCGCCTCGTAGAACGCGCGGTACTCGGCCGCGTTCATCGGGCAGTTCAGGTAGTCGCCTGCGGCGGCCGGCGCGTCACCAGCCGGCCCCAGGCTGCGATCCCAGCGGGACGCGCGAAAGACGATGCTCCGGTCGATCGACTCGGCAGCGACGATCGGGCTGATGGCGTCGTAGAAGTAAAGGTAATCCTGCCCGACGAACTCCGCGACGGCGGAGGCGAGCGCGTCGGAGGTCAGCGGGCCCGTGGCGATGACGACCGGCTCGGTGGGTCCCCGCGACGGCGGGATCGCGGCAACTTCGCCGCGCACGATCGTGACCAGGGGATGCGCCGCGATGGCGCGGGTCACGAAGGCCGAGAACGCTTCGCGATCGACGGCCAGCGCGGCGCCCGCGGGCACGCGCGTCGCTTCGGCCGCCCGCATGACCAGCGACCCGAGGCGGCGCATCTCCGCCTTGAGCAGGCCGACTGCGTTGTCGAGCTTGTCGCCGCGCAGCGAATTGCTGCACACCAGCTCCGCGAGGCCGTCCGAGCGATGCACGGCGGTCCCACGCGCGGGCCGCATCTCGTGCAGCGTCACCGGCACGCCGCGCGACGCCGCCTGCCACGCGGCCTCGCAGCCCGCGAGCCCTCCGCCTACGATTCGGACGCTGGGCACGACGGCTACCCGATGAGGCAGGTCGGCGGGGACGCGAGCATGAATGGCCACGGCCCTGCAGCGTTCATGTCTTCCGTTTGCGCGCCGGAGCCTTCCGTTTCGCGGCCGGGCTGGTCCCTCGCGGACGCTTCGCCGGCGCGGCCCCGGCCCGCGCCTTGAGGAGTTCGACCGCCGCCTCGAGCGTCAGCGCGGCCGGGTCGGATGTCCGCGGCACCGACGCGTTCGTCTCGCCGTCGGTGACGTAGGGGCCGTAGCGCCCTTCCATCAGCTTCACCTCGGCGCCTCCCTGCGGGTGGGCGCCGAGCGTGCGGATCACGGTGCGCGTCGTCGTGCGCCGCCGGCTCTTCTTCGGCGCGGCGAACAGCTCGAGCGCGCGCGCCAGCGTAATCGCGTGCACGTCGTCGCCGTCCTCGAGGGAGCGGAACTCGTCGCCGTGCTTCACGTACGGCCCGAACCGCCCGTTCGACGCGATGATGATCTCGCCATCCGACGGGTGCGCGCCGAGATCGCGCGGCAGGCTGAGGAGCCTGAGCGCCCCGTCGAGCGTGATGGCCGACGCGCTGATGCTCGCGGGAATCGAGGCGCGCTTCGGCATGTCGGGCGACTTGCCCTTCACGCGCGGCGGCGTCTCGCCGAGCTGCACGTAGTGGCCGAACCGCCCGTGCTGCACGTAGACCTTCAGGCCCGTCGCGGGGTCGTCGCCGAGCGTCTTGGGCCCCTCGGCCTTCACCTTGAGCAGCGCGAGCGCCTTCTCGACGGTGAGGTCGGCCGGCGGCAGCGTCTTCGGCAGCGTGGCCGTGTTGCCTGCTCCGCCGTCGCCCCGCTGGACAAACGGCCCATAGCGCCCCACGCGCACCCGGAGCGGCTCGCCCGATGCCGGATCGGCGCCGATATCAATGGCCGGGTACTCGATGTTCGGCTCCGCGCGGGCGACCATCGGCTCCAGGCCCGGGTGCCCGCCTTCGCCGTCTCGGTAGAAGGCGCGGATGAACGACACCGAGTCGCGCTCGCCATTCGAGATCTGGTCGAGATCCTCTTCCATCTCGGCGGTGAAGCCGACATCCACGTAGTCGCCGAAGTGCTCGCGCAGCAGGTGGGTGACCGCGAAGGCCGAGAAGCTCGGCACCAGCGCCTTGCCCTGCCTGAACATGTAGCCGCGGCGTTCCAGGGTGCCGATCGTCGGCGCGTAGGTGGACGGCCGCCCGATGCCCGCCTGCTCCAGCTCCTTGATGAGCGCCGCCTCGGTGTAGCGCGCGGGCGGCTGCGTCTCGTGGCCCTTCGCGTCGAGGCCCGCCAGCGCGAGCCCGCCCGAGCCCGCGCCCGCGCCGGCGTCCACGCGATCGCCCTGCCTGACGGATGGGAGGATCGATTCCTGGTCGGCCAGTTCGGCTTCAGGATCGTCGCTGCCCTCGACATAGGCGCGGCGGAACCCGGCGAACTCGATGGCCTTGCCGGACGCGGTGAACACGCACGGCTCATCGGAGGGCCCCTGCCCCGTGATCTCGACCGTGGTCTTCAGCACCCGGGCGTCGGGCATCTGCGACGCCATCGTGCGCTTCCAGACGAGTTCGTAGACGCGCAGCTCGTCGGCGTCGAGATACCGCTCGAGATCCTTGGGCGCCATCCGGAAATCGGTCGGGCGGATGGCCTCGTGCGCTTCCTGGGCGTTCTTCACGCGCGTCTGGTAGCGGCGAGGCCCGGTGTAGTACTCGGCGCCGAACATCTCGCGGATGACGCGCGCCGACTCGCCGAGCGCCTTGTCGCTGAGCGTGGTGGAGTCGGTGCGGTGATAGGTGATCAGGCCTTCGATCTCGCCGCCGCCGATCTCGACGCCCTGAAACAGCCGCTGCGCCACCTGCATCGTCCGCTCCGTCGAGAACCCGAGCTTGCGGCTCGCTTCCTGCGTGAGCGTGGACGTGGTGAAGGGAGGCGCCGGGCGTTCGACCCCCGGCTTCGCCTCGACCGAGGTCACCGCCCAGGGCAGGCGCCGCTCCAGTCCCTCGGCGAGGCCGCGGGCCGCCGCCTCGTCGAGGAGCCGCACGTTCGGGTTCGCCAGCGCGCCGGTGCCCGGGTCGAAGTCCTTCCCCGTCGCGAGCCGCTCGCCGGCGACACGCGCCAGCGTGGCCGTGAACGCGCGCCCCTCTCCCGAGAGCCTGGCCTCGAGATCCCAGTAGCGGCTCGAGCGGAACGCCCGCCGGGCCTCTTCGCGCTCGACGATCAGCCGGACGGCCACGCTCTGCACGCGTCCCGCGCTCAGCCCGGTGGCCACCTTCTTCCACAGCACCGGCGAGAGCGTGTAGCCGTAGAGCCGGTCGAGGATGCGGCGGCTTTCCTGCGCCTTGACGAGGTTCTCGTCCAGGTCGTGCGCGTCCGCCACGGCCGCCTTGATGGCCTCCTCGGTGATCTCGTGGAACACGATCCGGCGGACGGGGATCTTCGGCTTGAGGATCTCGCGCAGGTGCCAGCTGATGGATTCGCCTTCGCGGTCCGGGTCGGTGGCGAGCAGGAGTTCCGAGGCCTGCTTCACCGCCGCCTTCAGCGCGGCCACCTGTTTCTTCTTGTCGGCCGGCACCACGTAGTACGGTGTGAAATCGCCGTCGGTGTCCACCGCCATGCGGCCCCAGGGCTTCTGGCGGATTTCGGCCGGCACCTCGGAGGCTCGCTCGGGCAGGTCGCGCACGTGGCCGTAGCTGGCCTCGATGCGGTAGGCGTCGCCGAGAAAACGCGCCAGCGTTTTCGCCTTGGCGGGCGACTCGACTATCACCAACGGTTTCGCCATATCTTTTCCGGATTGCCGACTAACCCGCTAACATAGCACGTTCGACCCGGCCTTCACGAATCTGCCGCCTTCGACGCGCCGCACCCATCCGCTCACCTCGAAGCGCGTCAGGCGGGCCATCAGGGTCATCGGGTCGATCCCTGTCCCATCCGCAAGTTCTTGCAGCCCATAGGTTTCCCCGGGAGCCATGGTCCGGAGCACCGGATCGCGATGGGGCCAGGCCGGGCCGGTGTCCGGCCCCTCCCGGGATGTCGAGTCGGGGTCTGACCCGGTTGGCGGCGGCCCGAACTCGTCTCGCCAGTCGGCCAGGAGCTGCTCGACGACGTCCCGGGCCTCTTCGACAATGCGCGCGCCGTCCCGGATGAGGGCGTGGGCGCCCCGGTTCCGCCCGCTCAGCACGGCGCCCGGCACGGCCATCACCGACCGGCCCTGCTCCAGGGCGCATCGCGCGGTGATGAGCGACCCGCTGCGCTCGGCGGCCTCGACAATCACCACGCCGAGCGCGAGGCCGCTGATGAGGCGGTTGCGCCGCGGGAAGTGCCACCCGCGCGGCGGCACGCCCGGCGCGAACTCGCTGACCAGGGCCCCGCCGGCCGCGATCTCGGCGGAAAGCTGCGCGTGCTCAGGTGGATAGACGACATCCGCGCCGCATCCCAGCACGGCGATGGTCCGGCCGCCGCCCCGCAGCGCGCCCCGGTGGGCGGCTGCGTCCACGCCCCTCGCCAGTCCGCTCACCACGCCGAACCCCGCGCCGGCCAGGCCCTGCCCCAGCCTGAATCCGATCTGCAGGCCGTGAGGCGTCGCGAACCGGGACCCGACGATGGCCACCTCGAAGCGGCAGGGTCCGGCATCGCCGCGAGTCCAGAGGACCGGCGGCGGATCCGGCAGCGACAGCAGACGGCCCGGGTACGCAGGAGTGTCGCGCGTGACGACCTGGATGCCTCGTTTCCGGGCCTCCTCCAACGCGGCCCCGGCGCGGCGGCGCAGCTCCGCCGCCCGTGCGCCGGCCTTCGGAACCTGCAGCAGGCCCAGCACCTCGTCGAGGCCGTCGAGCGTCCTAGGATCGGGACCGGCGATGTCCGGCGCCTCCGGGTCTGGAGGCGCCGATTGTCTGATGGGTTTCCGATTGGCCCCCTCGGTCCAGAGCAGGGACAAGGCGACCATGTCGAGCTCGGTCGTCACGTCCCGATGCCAGTGCGAGGCGCGTGCCAGCTTCTTGCGCCCCGTCCGGCCGGGGGCTATAGTGGGATGAGCCCTGCCTGCAGTTGACGTTTCGGCGCTCGGTCGCGCTCAAGGTGTCTATGCCCGTGTTGAAGAAATTGATCGCACTGGCGGTCCTCGGGGTAGCCATTTCTGCCACCTTCGTTCAGGCGGCGGACCGCAAGGCGGCCGTCGAGCAGGTGGCGTTCGGCATCGACGCGGCCAAGGCCGGCTTGTGGCGTGAGGCGACCTACCGGTGGGAGCGCGCCATCGAGCTCGACCCCACGTACGCCGCGGCGTTCAATAACCTGGCCATCGCGTACGAGCAGGCCGGCCTGTTCGACAAGGCGAAGCAGGCCTACCAGAAGGCCGCGGAGCTCGACCCGAAGAACTCGTACATCCGGCAGAACATCGACCTCTTCAAGGAAATCAACGACCGTGCGAACCGCCAAAACGCTCGCTAGCGCCGCGCTCGCACTTGCCGCCAGCGGGTGCCTGACGTTCATCGAGGTCCCGATCGAGACGCCGATCCGCCCGAAGATCGACGCGTCGCCGTTCTCGCGCGTGTACGTCGCCGGCTTCCTTCCCGGCGGCACCGAGGATGTCGACACGAACCTCGAAACCGTGCGGCTGCTGCGGAGCCAGCTCAAGAACAAGGGCGGCATGCGCATCATCGAGGCCGACGTGCTGCCCCTCACGGAGGCCGCGAAGCCCGTGCCGGCCGAGGGCGCGCAGGCCGTGCCGCCCGACGCCCAGGGCGATGCCGGCAAGATTGTCACCCTCGCCGAGGCCGACCTGCCGCCGTACGAGAAGATCTTCGAGAACAAGGACTACTGGAAGAAGGTGGGCGAGGAATTCGGCAGCCCGCTGATCGTCACCGGCTCGGTCCTCTTCGTGCCCCATCAGCGCTCCGGCTACGTGCAGAAGGAGCAGGAGGTCTACGACTCGTTCGGGCGGCGCAGCGTGGTGCCGGTGCGCACCTACCAGGACCGCAAGGGCTACATCCTGCGGCCGAAATTCGTCTTCATCGACGGCCGGACCGGCGAGACGCTCTACACGGAGACGTTCCGCGAGGAGATCCTCTACAACGCCGAGCAGAGCACGCCGGCGCTGTCGTCGTACTTCGAGCTGATGGACCGCCTGCTGCCCTCGTTTCTCTCGACGCTGAGCAGTCAGACCATCAGGGGAAGCCGCGTCCTGCTGAAGTAGGACAGCTTTCGACGCCCCTAGCCTCGCCCGCCGGTTTTCTGGTAGCATTGGTGTTTGCGCCGGTGCGGGATGGCCCCTCTATGGCCCCGGCGGACCGCGCAGGTTCCGAAGCCGTCCCAGTCAGAGGAGAAGACTCGTGTACGCGATTGTTCAGAACGGCGGGCATCAGGTCAAAGTCGAGCCCGGGACCACCGTCACCGTGGATCGCATGGCCAGCGAGACGGGCAGCGAAGTGACCTTCGACCAGGTCCTGCTGGTCTCCAAGGACGGCGACATCCACACCGGCACCCCGTACCTCGAGGGCGCCAAGGTGGTGGGCGTGGTCGAGGAGCACCCGCGCGGCCCCAAGATCCGGGTGTTCAAGAGCAAGCGCCGCAAGCAGGAGCGCCGCACCCACGGGTTCCGCGCCGATCTCACGGTTGTCCGCATCACGAGCATCCAGGTCTAGGCAGGTAGCACCACCATGGCACACAAGAAGGGACAGGGCAGCTCGCGCAACGGCCGGGACAGCAACTCCCAGCGCCTCGGCGTGAAACGGTTTGGCGGCAACCTCGTGTCGGGCGGGTCCATCCTGGTCCGGCAGCGCGGGCGGAAGTACCAGCCCGGCCTCAACGTCGGCCTCGGCAAGGACGACACGCTGTTCGCGAAAGTCACCGGCGTCGTGAAGTTCGAGGACCACGGCGGGCGCGGGCGCTTCATCAGCGTGCACCCGGTCGAGCCGGCCGCGAAGTAGTTCTCGGTTTTCGCAGACCATCGCGGCCACGGGGTTGTCAGATCCCGTGGCCGTCGTTTGTACGGGCAATTCATGACCGCTGACCGCCTTCGCCGCCCCGTCGTCGGAGTGATGGGCTCGAGCACGCAGGCCTTCGAGGACCTCGCGGAGCCGCTCGGCCGATGGCTCGCGTCCATTGGCGTACACCTGCTCACCGGCGGCGGCGTCGGCACCATGGAGGCTGTCAGCCGCGCGTTCGCGGAGGTCCACCCCCGCGCCGGCCTCGTCATCGGCGTGCTGCCCGCCGATCTCCCCGATGGCATCGCGGTCCCGCGCGAGGGCTATCCCAACTCAGCCGTTGAACTGGCGATCTTCACGCACCTGCCGCTCAGCGGCATCACGGGCACCGACCCGCGCAGCCGCAACCACATCAATATTCTCTCGTCCGATGTCGTGATCGTGTTGCCCGGGAACGAAGGCACCGAATCCGAGATGACGCTGGCCGTCCGGTACGGAAACCCGGTCATCGCGTTCTTCGGCGACCACACCGTGGGCTGGCGGCCTCCCGAAGGCGTCCCCGTCGCACGCACGATGGCCGAGGTCGAGGCGTTCGTCTGCGAGGCGCTCTCCGGGCGGGCCGCCTGGATCTAGGTTGGCGACCGCGATTCGGAAGTGCCGGTTGCCGGCCGCGGGTGGCCGAGGCGCTTTCCATTTGCCCGCAGCGAGGACAGGCGAAGGTCACGCGAGGACAAATGGAAACGCCTCGGACAGGACCAGCGGTCCGGCAGAGGAAGGTCTCGAATCGCGGCCTTCTCCTCAGCGCATCACCGTGTCACCATCGATTTCGACAACGACGACGGTGCCCATCGGATCGAGGATCGGCCGAGGCAGCGTGAACGACGTGCGCCCGTCCTTCACGGAGAGGTTGAGCTGGGCGCCGGTTGCCAGGAAGTACGCGCGCTTCACGGCATTTCGCATCGCCGGCAGTTCGAACGGCACGCGCGGCTCGATGAAGAACGTGATGTACAGCTTGCCGGGTTTCGTGGTCACCCGGTATTCGTCCCGCACCAGGAACAGCGGCTGCCCGCGAAGGTCCTTCGTGCCTTTCGCGCTCGGCTCCCCCAGCTCCTCCCCGAACGGCGTCGGGCCGGCGCCGTAGACAGCCTCGCCGTTCACCTTCAGCCAGCGACCCGCGGCGCGCAGCACATCCTGGCTCGCCGGGGGAATGAGGCCATCGGCCATCGGGCCGACGTTCAGCAGGTAGTTGCCGCCCTTGCTGACAATATCGACGAGCTTGAAGATGATCTCGCCCGGCCGCTTCCAGTCGACATCGTCTTTCCGGTACCCCCACGTGTGATTGATGGTCGCCGGCGTCTCCCACGCCTCCGTGCGCTTCTCGCCAGGGATGATGTTGTCGCCGGTGCTGACGTAATCACCCTCGGCACCCAGCCTGCCGTCGATCAGGGTGTTCGGCTGCAGCAACCGCACCAGGTCGGTGAACCGCTTCGCCCGCTCCGTCGTCATCAGCTGCGGCGTGTCGAACCAGACGAGCGCGACCGGCCCGTATGAGGTCAGGAGTTCGCGCACCTGCGGCTCGGCCTTGTCGCGCAAGTACTGGTCGAAGTCCTTCTTGTCGTTCGGCGGGAAGTCCCAGCTGTTTCCGGCGCCGTTCGGCTCGTGCCAGTCCTGCGCCTGCGAGTAGTAGAAGCCGAGGCGCATGTTCCGCTTCGCACATGCCGCCGCGAGCTCCTTCAGAATGTCGCGCTTGAACGGAGTGGCGTCCACGACGTTGTAGCGGCTGACCTTCGAGCCGAACAGCGCGAACCCGTCGTGGTGCTTCGAGGTGATGACGATGTACTTCATGCCCGCGTCCTGGGCGAGCTGGACCCAGGCGTCGGCGTCGAACTTCACGGGATTGAACTGTCCCGCCAGGGCTTCGTACTCCCGGACCGGGATCCGCGCGCGGTTCATGATCCACTCGCCGATGCCGGGGACCCGCGCGCCCTTCCATTCGCCCGCGGGGATGGCATAGAGCCCCCAGTGAATGAAGAGGCCGTACTTCGCCTCGCGGAACCAGGCGAGGCGGGCCTCTTTCTGCGGGTCCGGCGGTGCCTGGGCCTGCTGCGCATGGGTGGAAAGCCCGGCGGCAATGAGCCAGGCGCCGGCCAGGAGTGCGAGCGAATGGACGTGAAGCCGGCGGGCGGCGCTGATCATCGTGGTCCCCTCCCTGCGCGCCGATTGTCCGCGATCTCGGCCCTTGACATACTGTATTGCGTACAGTATAGTATGCGGCATGGTAATAGGCGGGACACAGTCCACACCGCGCGACAGTCTCTCCCTCGAGCTCCGCCGGGGCGCCCTGGTGCTGGCCGTGCTCGTCGAGCTGCGCCAGGAGGAGTACGGCTACTCGCTCAAGAAGCTGCTCTCGGAGAAGGGCCTCGACATAGACGAGGGCACCCTCTATCCCCTGCTCCGGCGCCTCGAATCGCAGGGACTGCTGAAGAGCGCGTGGCGCGTCGAAGACAGCCGCCCGCGGCGCTACTACCAGGCGAGCGCGCGGGGTGAGGCGCTGGCGAAGGAACTCGCCGCCGAGTGGCGGACGCTCGCGGGTGTCATCGGGAAGCTGATCGGCTGACGAAAGAGAGAGACCCCATGGATCTGATCAACCGCTACGCGCACGAAGTCGGCCAGTACCTGCCTCACCGCCTGCGGGCGGACGTGGAGGCGGAACTGCGGTCCCTGCTGACCGACTCAGTGGAGGAAAGGGCCCGCCTCGCCGGCGTCCCGGCCGACGAGGGTCTGGCCGCGACGGTGCTTCGCGAGTTCGGCACACCGAAGGATGCCGCGGCCCGGTACTCGCCGGAGCCCCAGTATCTGATCGGCCCGCGGCTCTACCCGTCCTACGTCACGGCGGTGAAGGTCATGATCCCGATCCTCGCGGCCCTCACCCTCGCGGGCGTGGCCGGCCAGTTCAGGCATGCCGTCGAGCCGCCCAGCGTCGTGCCGTTCATTCGCGCAACGGGCGGCCTTCTGTGGAGCGCACTCGTCAACCTCGGCATCATGACGCTCATCTTCGCCCTGGTGGAACGCTCGATGCGCCGCAGCGAGGCCAACGGGAAGGCGTGGGACCCGTCTTCACTTCCGCAGGTGGATGATCCCGATCGCATCTCCTATTTCGGTCGCATCTTTTCGCTGTACATAATTGCCGCGCTGGCGCTGCTGTTCAACCTGTTCCCGGACGGGGTGGCCGTCCATGTGTTCAGGAACGACGAGGCCAGCGTCTATCCGCTGCTCACGCCGGCCTTCAGCCGTCACATGCCGCTCATCAACGCGTGGTGGCTCCTCGCCTTCGTCTTCAACCTGGCGGTCCTGCGCGACGGCCACTGGACGCGTCCGACCCGGTGGGCCGACTTCGGCCTCGAGGTTGGCTCGGCGGTCATTCTGCTGCTCATCGTGGCCGGGCCTCCGGTGTTCCGCTACGACGCGATCATCAAGGTCGTGCTGCAGTGGTTCCTCGTCTTCTCGGCCATCCGGGCGTGCGTCCTGCTCTACCGGCTGCTTCGGCGCCGGCCGGCCGAGCCCTGGGCCCGGGCGTGAACCGCCGTTCGGGAGGGTTGCGCTTCCGCTGCGCTTGACATCTGCGCCTGTGGGCCTAGATTTTAGGAATACCCATGACCGCTGCACCCTGGGCCGTCGTCCTCGCCGGTGGTGACGGTGATCGCGTGTCCGCGATCACGCGCGACGCCGAGGGCCGGGTCGTGCCCAAGCAGTTCTGGTGCTGCGAGGGCCAGCCGCCGATGGTGAAATGGGCCCTCGCGCGCGCGCGCGCCGTGGCGCCGCCCTCGCACATACTCGCGGTGGTGAGGGAGCAACACAGCGCGTACTGGCCCTGCGCGTTCGCCGATCTTCCGCGACGTAACATCCTGGTCCAGCCGGAGAATCGCGGCACGGCGGCAGGGGTCATGCGGGCCCTTGTCGAAATCCAGTCGCGCGAGTTCACCACGGTCCCCGTCGTGCTCCTGCCGTCGGACCACTACGTCGAAGACGAGCGTGTGTTGCGCGACGCGCTGGGGGTGGCCATCGGGCATGCCTGCCACGGCGACCCTCCCGTCGTGCTGCTGGGCATCAGCCCCACCGCCCAGGAGACCGGCTACGGGTGGATCGTGCCGGAGTCTTCGGGAGCGCTCGCCCGGGTGCGCCAGTTCGTCGAGAAGCCGCCCGCCCCGCGCGTGCGCGAGCTTGTCCGGAATGGCGCCCTCATCAACAGCTTCATCCTCGCCGCACGGGCGCACGTGCTGCTCGCGCTCATCGCGCGCGTGTTCCCCGACAACCTGCGGGCCTTCCAGCGGACCGCGCGCGAACCTGAAGGGGCGCCGGTGGTCCGCGGGCTCTACGAGGCGCTGCCGTCCATGGACCTGTCTCACGACGTGCTCGAGCGCTCAACCGCGTTCCTGTCGGTCGTCAGGGTGCCGCCGTGCGGCTGGAGCGACCTCGGGACGCTGGAACGGCTTCAGAGGTTCCTGGACCACGCGCCGTGGAACCCCGAGCCCCGGCCGCCCGGGCCCCGCTTCGCCGCGGCATAGACCCGGCGCCAGTCGTCCCCGGGTGTAGGATGCGGACGTGGAGCCGTCCTCGACCCCGACGCGGGCCTGGTCCGTCTACCTGCTGCGCTGCGCCGACGGCACGTTCTACGCCGGCTCGACGACGGACGTGGAGGCGAGGGCCCGCGCGCACAACGACGGCCGCGGCGCCAGGTACACCTCCGGCCGGAGGCCGGTCGCGGTGGTGTATCAGGAGACGTGCGGATCGCGGTCAGCCGCCCTCAAGCGCGAACATGCGCTGAAGCGGCTGACCCGGTCCGGGAAAGAGGCGCTGATCAGATAGGGACACCTTCCTTTTCCTCGGGTCAAACCGGAAAAGGAAGGTGTCCCTCCAGCTACGCGACCGTGATGGCCGTGTCCAGGTAGACGTCCTGGATCGTGTGCAGCAGCTTGGCGCCCTCGGCTATCGGCCGCTGGAACGCCTTGCGCCCCGAGATGAGGCCCATGCCGCCGGCGCGCTTGTTGATGACGGCCGTCGCCGCGGCCTCGCCGAAGTCGTTCTTGCCCGACGCTCCGCCCGAGTTGATGAGGCCGGCGCGGCCCATGTAGCAGTTCACCACCTGGTACCGCGTCAGGTCGATCGGGTGATCGCTCGTGAGCTGCGTGTAAATGCGCTCGTCGAGCTTGCCGTAGCTCGACCCGCCGGTGTTCAGCGCCTTGAAGCCGCCATTGTTCTCGGGCAGTTTCTGCTTGATGATGTCGGCCTGGATTGTCACGCCGAGGTGGTTGGCCTGGCCGGTCAGATCGGCGCTGACGTGATAGTCCTTGTCCGCCTTGAACGCGCTGTTGCGCAGGTAGCACCACAAGACCGTCGCCATGCCCAGTTCGTGGGCCCGCGCGAACGCCTTGGCCACTTCGACAATCTGCCGGCCGCTCTGATCGGATCCGAAATAGATGGTCGCCCCAACGGCGGCGGCGCCCATGTCGGCGGCCTGCTGCATCGTGCCGAACAGGATCTGGTCGGCCTTGTTCGGGTAGGTCAGCAGCTCGTTGTGGTTGACCTTCACGATGAACGGGATTTTGTGGGCGTACTTGCGCGACACCGCGCCCAGGACGCCGAACGTCGAGGCGACGGCGTTGCAGCCGCCCTCGATGGCGAGCTTCACGATGTTCTCGGGGTCGAAGTAGATCGGGTTCTTCGCGAAACTGGCGCCGCCGGAATGCTCGATGCCCTGGTCGACCGGCAGGATCGACATGTACCCGGTACCCGCCAGGCGGCCGGTCGAGTACAGGCGCTGCATGTTCCCCAGGACACGGTTGTTCCGGTCCGAGAGGGCCCACACGCGGTCGACGAAGTCGGGCCCGGGCAGGTGCAGCAGGTCCTTCGACACGGTCCGGCAGGTGTGGTCGAGCAGGTAGTGGGCGTTGTCGCCGAGCAACTGGACGATCTCGTTGTTCATGATGGCGTGTCCTCGTGCGTCCGCAGGCCTGACAGGCGGCCTTGTGTGCAGCCATTGAGTGTGACACGCCCCCCGGAAAACCTCAAGGCGGGGCCCCACGAACGCAGGGGCCTGCCTACTGCCCCGCCGCCGTTTTCCACGACCCGTAGAGCGGGTTGGGCAGGGCAATCCACTTCACGCCCCACATCGCCGCGTGCGCGGCGTCGAGCTTTTCCCTGGCCGCCAGCGTGCCGCGCGCGCCCGCGACGAAGTCGCCGAAATCGTCGCCGACGAGCAGGAGGATGCGGAAGTCCTGCGCGACGAGGCTGCGCCGCGAGGACTTGTCGGAGGAGACCCACTCGGCCCGCTCGGCGCGCGTGAGCACCGTGTCGCGGGCCGCGTCGAGCGGAAAGCCGTACGCGGCGAGGTTGTCGCGCGTGGCCTGCTCGAGCGCGCGGTCCCGGTTCGTCACGTAGAACACCGCGATGCCCTTCGCCGCCGCGGCGCGCGTGAACTCCAACGCGCCAGGAACGGGTGTCGCCTTCCGCTCGTGGCACCACGCGGCCCACCGCGCCTCGTTGTAGGCGGCCCCTTCGAGGATGTTGCGCTCCTCGCTCTCGCTGTTGTCGAGTACGGTTTCGTCGACGTCGAGGATCACGGCCGGCGGCTTCGACGCGAACTCGCCGGTTTGCTCGAGCGCCGCGGTCCATGCCCGGTCCGCCAGCGCACGGTCCAGCATCAGCGCGGCGAGGCGATACGCCTGCAGGGCCGTCGCCCGGTACTCCACCGACGTGCGGAACCAGACCACCGAGTCGGGCAGCACGGGCTTCGCCGGCGTCGCCGCGGCTGCCGGCTCGGGTGCGGGCGCCGGCGCGGCCACCGGGGGCGCGCTGCGGTTCGCGCAGGCAGCCGAGGTTAGCAGCGTTGACGTGAGCAGCAGAGCCGCGAGCGACAAGCTTCGTCGTGTCATGCCGCACATCCTGCCATAGTCCGCATGCTCGCGACTACACGCGGACAACCGAGGGCGTGGGTGGACAGGACCCGCGCCCGAGGGCCCCGCGATGACGAATCGCGGTGTTCTGTCTACAGCTTCGCGCCGATCAGGCGCCGGCCGGCCGCGGCCGCCAGCGCCAGCGTGCCGAAACGCTCGCGGTACATCCGGGCGTAGAGCCGCCCGGTGTCTTTCGGCGGAACCCGTGCGCCGGGATTCGCCGCGAGGCGCACGGCGCCGGTCGAGCAGGTCGTCACGCAGAGACCGCACCCGATGCAGCGCTCGACCTTCACAATCGCCGGGCCCGCGTCGCAGGAGATGGCTTCCATCTGGCATCGCGTCTCGCACACCAGGCAGCTGTTGCACAGGGCGGCGTCCACCTCGGCATGGAAGTTCGTGGCGAAGAACGACGCGGGGTTCGGGAGCTTCTTCGCCGTGGTCAGCACGCCGCAGCAGCAGCCGCAGCAGCAGCAGATGAACAGCGGGTCCTGCGTGTTCTGGGGCTGGACCACCAGGCCCTCGCCATCGGCGCGCTCGAGGAACTCGAGCGTCTCGTCCCTGCTGATGAACCGCGCGGGGCCGCGGGCGACCATCGACTCCGCCGCGATGCCTATCGTCAGGCAGTGCTCGCGGTCGGCCGTCTGCCGGCAGGGTTCGCCGACAAGATCCTTGCCCTGCTGGCAGATGCAGTTCATCACCGCGAACGGCCCCGGCGACGCCTGCACGAACGCCCGGATGTCGTCGTAGCGGCCCACGGCCCGCTCGAAAGGGATCGACTCGTTGACGGGCACGGTCCGCATCTGCGGCGAGCGGTCCGAGTGGAACGCGGCGCCGAAGGCCTCGTCGGCGTAGCGGTCCACGTCGCGCTGCAGGCCGGCGGTGAGGCGGTTGACCTGCGTCTCGTAGAAGCCCACGACAAACGGCGACTTGCCGAACATCACCCCGCGGCGCGTCGGCACGCGCTGGATCAGCCCGCGCTCGGACATCCCGTCGAGAGCCTCGGCGAGCGCCGCGCGCGTCATGGTCCGGCCCGCGCGGCGATGAATCGTCGCGATCGTCTCCGGGATCGCGCTCAGGCACAGCGCCAGGCGGGCGTCCTCCGGCGAAAACAGGCGCCTGAGGATGCTGAGTTCGACGCCCGACTTGGTGGCGGGAAACGGCACCGGCATCCGGTCGAGGTGCCGCTGGAGCGACCGGTAGAGTTCGTCGTCCGGGGCGAGGGCTGGCGCGGGCATGAGGGACCTCTCGCGCACTATTCTAATCCGCTCCCCGTCCGGAGGACGGCACCGATCCGGCCCGCGGCCCTACAGCGGCAGCCATGTGCCGAGCCCGCGGGCGCGGGCGCGGCGATACACTTCGGGCGCCACGGCCATGTCATCGAGCGCCAGGCCGAGGTTCATGGCCATTGTCCGTTCGTCCGCGCGCTCGCGGCCCGGCTTCCGGCCGCCGACCAGCTCGCCGAGGTCGGCATACGGATCCGGCGTCTTCTGGAAGTAGCCGACGCGGCGGTAGTACTGGAACTGCGCATGGTCATCGGTGGCGATCTTATCGAATTGCGTAAGCGCCTCTTCCGTCCAGTAGCTGTCGAAGTCGACCGCCGACGCGAAGGCGCCAGGCCTCAGCCAGTCCCGCACAATCGTCGGCGCCGGGTGTTTCAAAATCGGCCCCGACGTCACCACGACGTCGCTCGCGGCGACCGCCTCGTGCACGTCCCGGGCGCCGACGACCTCGATGTCGAGCGCGGCCGACATGTCGGACACGAACCGCCGCTGGACGGCCGCATCGGTGTCAAAGGCGTGGATCTTCGTCAGCGGCAGCACCTCGGCGAGCGCCAGCAGGTTCGTCCGGCCCTGGAACCCGCAGGCGATGATGCCCGCCGTCGCGCTCTCGCGGCGGGCCAGGTGCTTCGCGGCGACGGCCGTCGCCGCGCCCGTCCGGTATCCCGTGATCCACGTGCAGTCCATGACGGCGTACGGCGCGCACGTCTCCACGTCGTTGAGGATGATCAGCCCCGAGATGTACGGCAGGCCGCGCGGAGGGTTCGCCGGGTTCCCGCCGACCCACTTCACGCCCGCCGATTGCATCCCGGCGATGTACGCCGGCATGGCGTGGATGAAGGCGTCGGGCTGCGGGTGGATGCCCGGCTTGGGCGGCATCTCGACTCGGCCGGCGGCCTTCTCGCGAAAGCCCTCCTCCACGAGCGCGATGACGGCGGCCATGTCCACGCCGGCGGCTTCGACGTCCTCGCGCGAGAGATACAGTAGATCGCTCTTCAGCACGGAGTCCTCCCGGCCTCGACGGCCCGCACCGGAGAGGATCGCGGATGTCGGGAATGCCTGTCAATCGACGACGTAGCTGAACACCTTCCAGCGGCCGCCGGCTTCGATCATCGACCCGCACACCTGGATGCGGCGTTCGAGGCCCTGACTGTCGGCCACCGTGAGCCGCGCCTCGCGCGACACCTTGAACGGGCCGTAGTCGGACGTCTCGCCCCCGAACTCGATGCGGCGCAGGGTGAGGCGTCGTCCGCCGAACTCGGCCACCGTCGAGGCGAGCGACGCCTCGCTCTTGAGGGAGAGGTCCTTCCAGAAGTAGTCGAAGGGCATGTTCACTTCCGGCCGGCCGGCGGGCAGGCGCGGCCACACCCATTTTCGGAACTCGTGCTCGCTGAGCGCCAATTCCCTGAGCCGGACAGCATCGCGGCGCTCCACGCCCTCGAGAACGGCCGCGGCCAGGGCCTCCGGCGACTCGAACGTTGCTGCGAACCCGGGCGCGCGCGGGCCGGCGCAGGCCGAAGCGACAACGAGCGCGACGGCCGCGATGGCCGTGATGGCGCCCGGACAGAAACGGCGGGAACCGCGCACGCGCGCGATTCCCGCCGTCCGGCATTCCTGTGCGTTCGGTGGCCGGCTCACGTCTAGCGGACGTCGAAGTTCGTCCAGCCCAGCGTCCAGTCCTGGAGCGGGTCGATGCCGACGGCGCCGATGAACGGAGCGATGACGAAGAATTCATCGTTCGGCGGCACGGCCCAGGCAAGCTGCATCGCCAGCGACGTCAGCGCGGCGGGCCTGAAGTTCGGGGCCACGTGGTTGAACGGGTCGATGAGGCCGGGGTCCGAGTTCAACCGGACATCGGGCCTGTTGCGGAGGAACGGCAGGGCCGCGGAGTCGGCATCGCCCTTGTTCGGGAGAATCCCGTTCAGGCCGATGATGCCGTTGTCCCACGTGAGCGTTCCGGCGTTGCCCTGGTTGATGGTGGCGGTGTGGTCGACGTTGACGCCCCACTCCTTGAACCCGAACACGATGAAGTTGCGGAACGTGCCGGCGGTGCCTTCGCGGATGAGCATGCCGTCGTCGCTCTCGCTGCCCTCGTTGAAGTCCGGGTCGCCGAGCAGCGTGAAGTTATAGAACGTCGGAGCCGATCGCGGCAGCAGGTCGTTGTTGGTCGCGTTGTTGTCGGCCTCGACGCCGTTGTCGGCATCGTCGCCCGACTGGTTGACGATGGCGAACTGGACGCGGCCGGTCCATCCCTGCGTCCAGTCGATGCTGTCGTCGCCGCAGCTGGTGGCGATGATGTGCTTCGCGTCGACCGTGCCGCCGAAGAACTCGAAGCAGTCGTCCCTGTTGTGCTTGACCTGGACGTGGTCGATGATCGTGCCCCGGCCGACGCCCTGGAGGGCGATGCCGTTCAGCTCGTTGTCGGGGCTGAACTCGATGCCGGCGAACTCGACGCGGACGTACTGCAGGATGCCGCTGTTGTCGTCGGGGTCCGCCCCGCCGTACTGGCCCGTGTCGCCCTCGCCCAGGGCGATGCCGCCGGGGACGTTGAGCGGGGCGCGGCCGTTGATGATGAGGCCGCCCCAGTCGCCCCTGGCGCGCATGCCGACGGGCTGGTCGCTCGTGAAGACGATCGGGGCCTCGGGCGTGCCGACGGCGTTGATGCGCCCGCCCTGGGCGATGACGAGCGTCCCGAGCGTCGCCAGTTCGCCGACGATGCGCGTGCCGGCCTGGATGTTCAGCGTGGCGCCGCTGTCGACGAAGACCACGCCGCGGATCACCCAGTAGGTGTCGGCGGTCATGGTGAACGCGCTGGCGATCCGCCCGCGGACGACGCGCACGGGCTTGTCGAGGCCGGCGACGTTTTTCGGCGGCGAGACAATCTGCGAATGCACCGTCGCGTGCTCGGCCATTGTCGCTGCCAGCGCCACGGCCAGTCCCAGCAGGGTGCGGATTGCGATTCGTTTCATGGTGCGCTCAACTCCCCGGAGCGCCGGGCCCGCGGGCCCGGCCTCGCGTGCTGAATCAGAAAATGTTGAACCCGACGCCGAACTGGAAGGTGCGGCCCAGCGAGAACTCGCGCTGCACTTTGCCGCCCTGCGTGAAGCGGTACGGCTGGTCCCCGAGGTTGTCCGCCGACACGCGGAAGTTCAGCTGCTTGAACTTCGCCAGGACGACCAGGTCGACCGTGGTGCGCCCGTCCTCGTAGATGTCCGGCAGGCCGAACGACCCGACGTCGCTGATCCGGTCGCCGAAGTAGTTGTAGAGCACGCGGACCGCGCCCCAGCTGTTCCTGACTTCCGCCAGCGCGTTGAACACGTGCGCCGACTGGCCCGCCAGCGCCCGCTCGAGGGAGGTCTGCACCTGCGCCGCCTGCTGCGTCAGGGTGACCGACGAATCCACGAACGTGTAGTTGCCCCCGATGAGCAGCCAGTTCGAGAGCGTCCTGCGGGCCTCGAGCTCCACGCCGAAGTTGCGGGCGCTCTCGGCGTTGGTGAACGAGGTGCGCAGCTGCGCGGTGGGCTCGATGATCTTCTCGATCGGGTCCTGGAAGCGCTTGTAGAAGACGCTCGCCGACAGCACCTGCTCCGCGCCGGGGAACAGCTCCCACCGCGCGTCGAAGTTCTGGATGAGCGCCCGCTGCAGATCGGGGTTGCCGACAACGGCCCGCCCGCCCACGATGTCGGTGAACTCGTAGGGCGCGAGCTCCCGGAACTCGGGCCGGTTCACCGTCTGGCTGAACCCCACGCGGACGTTCTGACGCCCGGTGAGCGCATAGATGTAGTTCACCGCCGGGAACAGGTCGGTGTTCGCGTTCTCGGACGTGATCGTGTTCTGGTCCCCGTCGAGATCGGCGTCGAACAGGTCGAACGTGGTCACCGTCTGCTGGAAGTCCTCGACGCGAAGGCCGCCCACCAGCCGCGAGCGGGCGCTGATCGACCAGTCGACCATGCCGTAGCCGAACAGCGTGGAGAGCTCCGCGTCGTAGGTGTCGGTGGTCCGCGTCTCTTCCTTGATCTCGAAGTACGGCCCGATGTTCTGCTCGGTGAAGATCTGCTCGGCCGGCTTGGTCAGGTCGAGGCCGGAGCGGATCGGCTGGAACCGGAACCGGCGCGACGAGAAATCGCGCGTGCGCTCGGTGTAGCCGCCGCCGAATTTGTACTGGACCGGCTGGCCGGCCACCTGCGACAGCAGCGCCCAGTTGACGACGCCGTCGAGTGTCGTGTCGTCCAGGTTGCTGAACATGCGGAAGCCGCTCTGCGACTCGTCGGCGAGCACGAACACGCTGCCGTTGCGTTCGTAAAGGGTTTCGCGCACGTCCGGCTCGTCGCGCGACGCCTGGGAGTACGTCAGCCGCCAGTCGACGATGGTCTTGCCGAGGCCCGACAGGAAGTGGTTGCCGGACACCTGGTTCGACAGCAGGCCCTCTTCGACCCAGAACAGCCGCGAGTTGCGGATGTCGGTGTTGATGTCGCTGTTGAAGCCCTCGAACGTGCGCGCCTCGTCGCGGCCGCTGTGGCTGTAGAAGTTGTCGAACGACATGCGGTGGTTGCCGTTGAACTGGTACGAGAGGTTGCCGAGGGCGCCGAGGTTCGACTTCCGCGTCGCGTACTTGAACTGGTAGTCGCTGAAGGTCTCCAGATCGCCCCCCGACGCGCGGTAGAAGGTCTGCCGCTCGTCGTAGATCTGTTCCTTGTAGTTCTGGTTATAGCTGGCGAGGACGCCCAGCTTGCCCCAGCGGTCGCCGAACGTCAGGTTCCAGGTCTGGTTCGGGGCGCCCTGCTGGCCGCGCGTGTCCCACACGTTCGCGAACGACTCGCCGATGGTCTCGAGTTCGCTGCGCAGGAAGCCGACATCGGGCGTGTAGATCCCGCCGCGGATGACCCGCCGGTCCGGCACGGCGCCGGGGAGGGCCCTGGTGCCGTCGTCATAGCCCCAGCTGTCGCGCCCGCCACCCGGATAGTCGAGGCCGCTCTTGCCGTTGGTGATGCTGTTGTAGCCGTAGGCGTAGCCGCCGGAGAAGGACCGCCCGGTCGGGAACCTCAGCGGCTGGATCTGGACCAGCCCGCCCGCGAATTCGGCGGACCGGTCGGGCTGGTAGGTCTTCACCACCTGCACGCTGTCGAGCAGGCCGACCGGGAACAGGTCCAGCGGCACGACCTTCTTGTCCGGCTCGGTGGTCGGCAGCGTCGCGCCGTTCAGCGTGGTGTTGCTGTAGCGCTCGCCCAGGCCCCGGACGTAAACGTAGGAGTTGTCGACCACCGAGATGCCCGTGACGCGCGACATGGCCGCGGCGGCGTCGCCGTCGGCGTTCGCGCGCATCTCGGACGCACCCATGTTGTCGGTGATGACATTCGCGGTCATCCGCTCGAGGAGCTGGGCGGCGGCGCTGGAGGTCTCCGCGTCCATCGACCGCCCCAGCACCGTGACCGTCTCGGCGTACGCGTTCATCGCCATCGGCACGTTGAGCGTGATCGCCTGGCGCCCGGCGACGTCGATGCTGACCGTCCGCTGCTGGTAGCCCTCGAGCTGGATCCTGAGCTCGTGCGTCCCGTGCGAAAGCGACAGCGTGTACCGGCCGTCCACGTCCGTGTAGACGATATCGCCGCTGCCCACCACTTCGACCGGGACTCCGGGTAGCGGGATCGCCGCCTGCTGGTCGATGACCAAGCCGGAGACCGTGACCTTGTCCGACGCGGACGGGCCGCCCGACTGCGGCCGGGCGGATGCCATGGCGACCGCCTGCTGCGCCCGGACGGGGAGCGCCAATACGGACGCGAGCAGTGCCAGTCCGAGCAGGAGCCCCCTCAGTGCCGTTTTCATGGAAATGAACCCTTGCAAGAATCGGTGAGTTAGTTCCGGGCCGCCGCAGGACACCGTTTCACGCGGCGGCGTACAACCGGCGTCCAGTCTAGCGACCGGTGGGATGGCGGAGGTTTCGTCCCGGTTAAGTGTGGGTAAGATGTTCTGAAACACGGCCGCCCTGCCGGCGTAACGCCGGCAGGGACAGCAGGTTGGAGGGTCTCGCGAGGAGGGGCCGCCGCACGCGCGGGGCGCGAGGCCGCCGGGCCCGGCCTACATGCCGCCGCCCGTCTTGCACTCGGTGACGAACGCCTTCTTGCGCTTGCTCGGGTTCTCGATGATCTCGAAGAACTCGTTCAGGTACTTCTCCGTCGACCTGATGTACCGGGCTTCGAGCCCCAGGGCGGCGAGCGACGCCGGCAGCGCGAGCAACTCCGCCTTCTTCTCCAGGAACGGCTTCAGCGCGGCCTCGATCTCAACCTCGGTCTTGCACGGGCCGCGGTAGAGGCGCTGCTGCACGGAGGCCAGGCCAAGCCCCTTGAACGGGACGGCATAGTGCGCGTTCACGAGACCCGAGTAGTCGAAGTCGTACGGGATCGTGTGGCGGACGCCCTTCGCATCGTCGATCATGATCACGTTGTGGAGCTCGAGGATGGAGTAGTCGGTGTTGCCGATCATGTACTGGAACATCGACATGAACATCAGCTGGTCCTGCTCCACGAACTGGAACATCTGGCGCGGCACCGACAACTCTCGCGCATCCATCCGCTTCGCCAGGTCATCGATGTCCTCGAAGAGCAGGCCGAGCCTCGTGTCGGGCTTCTTGCCGGGCTGGCTGTCGGCGTACGTCACCTTCGCGAGGCGCACGCGCAGGGAGCGTGGCGTCAGGAGGTTGTGCAGGCGGTTCGCCAGGTACTCCTTGAGCATGTACTGCAGGTAAACGCCTTCGCTCTGGCAGTGCGTGCCGAGCTTGATGTTGCCGTGCCCCTGGAAGATCGTGCCCTTCGTCTTGTCCTTGGGCAGCTCGAGGCGCAACGGCGCGAATTCGCAGGTCCGGGGGTTGCGGCGGGAGTGCCCGCGCGTGCGAAGTTCGATCGGGATCGGCTCCCCTGCGGCACCGCCTGCCACGATGGTCTGGGTGCCGGGGTAGAGCTTCTTGCTGTCCTCGTTCCGGTCGCGCTGGACCGCTTTCCAATCGGCCGTGAGGGTGATCTCGATGGGATCCTGGCCCGCGAAGAGCGGAAGGGCTTCGGCTTCCTCGCGGCGCTTCCTCAGCGCGTCCTCGTCGGGCGGCCACGCCTTCGGGAGTTTGGCTTGCTTGTCGGCCGCCGCGGCGGCCGGCTTCTGGTCCTGCGAACCAAGGGCGGCCGTGTCCGCGCCGGCCAGTATGGCCGCCAGGATCACGGCCAGCGAGAGCGCCGGAGAGAATCGGGTCAGCATCGCTCCTCCCTCGGTTCGGGGGCCGGACCGCGTGCGCGTGCCGGCGGGACTCAATTCAGGCCGCCGGCGCGTCCTCGCGCTCGGCGTTCAACGGAGCGTAATCGAGCGCGCCCAGCCCGACCCGGTACTTCGACACCCGGCTCGGCGCCAGTTTGAACGTTTCCACCAGCTGCTTGAACAGCGACGGCACCTCGACGCGGTACTTCAGCTCGACGATGCACTGGCCTTCGATGAGGGGAAAGCCCACGCCCGGGATGAACGCCCGGTCGGGCATCGGCAGCACCCGGAGATTGGTGTCGATGGTCATCCGCATGGTGCCCGCGCTCGCCATGCCCACGCGCGCCGTCCGGTCGTACGACATCTGGATGAGCGGATTCAGGCGGCGCAGCAGCACGCGGCGGTGGAACCAGTAGCCCGGCCACGACGCGACGGGCGCCGGCCCCGCCAGGTGTTCCATCTCGACAATCGGGACCGTCGTCCGGCGCTTGGCCAGCAGCCGGCTCGTCCTGAACTTGCGCTCGAGGAAGACGATGTCGGACTCGCCGTAGCGGCGGATGCGGAACTTGCTCCGCCCGTACGAGCCGTTCCGGTGATAGACGTCGAACCCCGGCGTCTCGAAGTAGAGGCTGGTCGTCGTGTATTCGTCGCCGTGAGGGCCGCTGCCGAAGTGGTCGGGGGCGAGGTGGGCGCGCGCCCACTCGCGCAGCGCCGGGGCCTGCTTCTTGTCGACGAGGAACTTCAGCTCGCGGGCGAAATCGCGCGTCTCGCGGGTATTCACGACGGTGGCCATCAGCATGGACCCTTCACTCCTCGCACACGGGACAGCGTTCGACGCGCACGCTCTGGACGCCCTCGAGCCGGTTCAGCGCCCGCACCAGCTGCTCGGGCGTCGCCGGCTCCCGCAGCTTCGCTTCGTAGGCCACGTCGATCGACACGCCGTGCTTGGCCGTCTCGATCGACTGCAGCCGCCGGTGCGAGAAGTACACGTCCAGCGTGCCGCCGAGCAGCGTCTCGGCGTCGTGGCCGAGGCCGATGCGGATCCTGATGAGCAGCGGCAGCCGCCCGGTGATGTAGTCGCCCGTGGCCGGCGGCTTCATGCCGATGGCCACCACCGCCACGAGCGCCAGGCCGATGACGGCCACCAGCGGCGCGCGGGCGCCGACGGCCATGCCGACCACCACCGACAGCATCACGAACGCCGTGTCCTGGGTATCGCGGACGACCGTCCGGAACCGCACGATCGCCAGGGCCCCGACCAGGCTGAAGGCAAGCGCGACGTTGTCGCCGATGACCTGCGTCACCATCGCGATGAGCACGGCGAGCAGGACCAGCGTCGGGGGGAATGTCGGCGTGATATCGACTTCGTGGCGCGACCGCCGGTACACGAGCGCCACGAGGCCGCCGAACAGCGCGGCCAGGCACAGGCGGATCAGGATCTCGAGCGCCGGGAGCTCGGCCCCGTCGACGAACGGTCCTCTGAAGGCTTCAAGCATGAATTGCCCGTCATCTTACAGCATTCTCCGGTGCGGAGAGTCTCCTGAACTGCGCCAGCGGCCCGCGGACGCCTTCACGAACATCATCCCGATTAGACGATCGAACCCGGCCGCCTGTTCGCCGAGGCGCTCCCGCCCGCTGCCTCAATCCGGAGGATTCCTGTTACACTTTGGCCCTGGCGTCCGGCCCCGGTTCGGAAACCCCATCAAGGAGACTTCGAATGGCACCCCATGACGAGTTCGGCTTCACGCGGCGCGGGTTCTTCCAGGGCGTTATCGGCACGGCCGTGGCCGCCACTCTTGCGTCCCGGCGCGTGGCGGCCGACACGACGAGAGCCAAGGTCGTCAGGGTGGAGTCGCCGGATGTCTGGAGAGGCGACGTGCGCCGGCCGGAGGTCGTCACGGCGATGGTCGACGCGGGCCTCATGTCGTTCACGGGCCAGGCGAAGGCCGACGCCGCCTGGCGGCAGTTCCTGAAGCCCGGCATGCGCGTCGGCTTCAAGCTGAACCTGCTCGGCCGCCCGATGGTCATCACGGCCCGCGAGGTGACCGACGCCGCGGTTGCGGGCGCGCTGGCCGCGGGCGTGAAGCCGGGCGACATCACGGTCTGGGACCGGAAGCCCGAGCACTTCGGGCCGAACTCCTACGAAGCCGGCACCGGCAAGCACGGCGAGCGCGTCAAGACGGGGTCGAACTGGCACACAACGATGTTCGCCGAGACCAGCGGCGGGCCGGTCCCCATCGAGCGCATCGTTGTCGAGGAGACCGACGTCACCGTCAACCTGCCGGTCATCAAGGACCACGGCGGCGCGGGCATCACCGGCGCCCTCAAGAACATCGCGTTCGGGTGCTACCGCAACCACCGCCAGGCCCACGGCGGCAACTGCGATCCCTACATCACCGAGACGTACGAGCACTTCCTCAAGACCACGAAGGTGCCGCTCATCATCCTGGACGCCACCGAGGGCTGCTTCGACGGCGGGCCCGCGCCGCAGAACTCCCAGACCGTCTGGCGCGAGAACGCCATCTACATCGCCACCGACCCGGTCGCCCTCGACGTGGCGCTGCGCGACGTGATCAACGCCAGGCGGCGCGCGGCGGGCCTGCCCGAGAAGGTCCGCCAGTGCCGGCACATCGAGACCTCGGCGGCCAGAGGCCTCGGCGTCGGCGACGCCGCGCGCATCGACATCGTCACGGTGAAGGTCTAGCCGGAGGCCGCCGGGACCTGGAGGCTTCGATGACACGCTGTCTTTCTGCCCTGGTGATTGCCCTGATGGCGGCCGGGCCCGCCGCCGCGCAGAGCGGATGGCGGCCCCTCTTCAACGGGAAGTCCCTCGACGGCTGGGTCCAGCTGAACGGCACCGCCCCCTTCGCCGTCGTCGACGGCGCCATTGTGGGCACGACCGTCGTCGGGTCGCCGAACAGCTTCCTCGGCACGAAGGAGGAGTTCGGCGACTTCATCCTCGAATACGAGGCGAAGCTCGACGCCCCGATGAACAGCGGCGTGCAAATCCGCGGCCTCAGCAGCCCGTCAATCCAGAACGGCCGCGTGCACGGCTACCAGATCGAGATCGACCCGACCGAGCGGGCGTGGACCGGCGGCCTGTACGACGAGGCGCGGAGGGGCTGGCTGCACCCGGTCTACGGTCCAGAGGCCGCGCGCACGGCGTTCAGGATGGGCGAGTGGAACACGTTCCGTGTCGAGGCCATCGGCACGTCGATCCGCTCGTGGGTGAACGGCGTGGCCGTGGCCAACGTCGTCGACGACCTCACGCCGAGCGGCTTCATCGCGCTCCAGGTGCACGGCATCGGCAACGACGCCACGAAGGCCGGCCAGGCCGTGCGCTTCCGCAACATCCGCATCCTCACCCAGGGCCTCGAGAGCCAGCGGACGCCCGACCGGGGCGACACGGCCCAGTTCAACTACGTCCCCAACACGCTGACCGATCGCGAGAAGAAGGATGGCTGGAAGCTCCTGTGGGACGGCAGGACCACGGCCGGCTGGCGCGGCGCGAAACTGAAGGCCTTCCCGGAGAGAGGCTGGGCCATCAAGGACGGCGCGCTCTCCGTCATGGAAACGGGTGGCGGCGAGGCGGCGGCCGGCGGCGACATCGTCACGGTGGACCAGTACGAGAACTTCGAGCTCATCGTCGAGTTCAAGATCACCAAGGGCGCCAACAGCGGCATCAAGTACTTCGTCGACACCGAGCTCAACAGGGGCGAGGGATCGTCGATCGGGTGCGAGTTCCAGATCCTCGACAACGCGAACCACGCGGACGCCGGGGCCGGCGTGAACGGCAACCGGACGATGGCCGGCCTCTACGACCTGATTCCGCCGGCCGGGGTGAGAAGTAACGGCGTGGGCGAATGGAACCGCGCCCGGATCGTCGTCCAGGGCAGGAACGTCGAGCACTGGTTCAACGGGTTCAAGACCGTCGAGTACGAGCGGGCGACGCAGATGTGGCGTGCGCTCGTGGACCACAGCAAGTACACCGTGTGGCCCGCGTTCGGCGAGCGGGTCCGCGGCCACATCCTGCTGCAGGACCACGGCAACACGGTGTCGTTCCGATCGATCAAGATCCGCGAGCTGAAGGAACAGAAGGACTGATCATGTCGACGTCCTCGCGCGAAGACCGCCGGTCCTCCCGCCGCCGGTTCCTGCGAACCGCGATCGCCGGCTCGGCGGGGCTCGTGGCCGCGCCATCGTTCTTTCCGGGGTCATTCCTGTACGGGCAGGGCGCGTCGCCCAGCCGCCGGATCCAAATCGCCCAGATCGGGTGCGGGCGCATGGGCACCGAGGACATGCTCGCCACCATCGCCCACACCGATCTCTGCCGCATCGTCGCCGTCTGCGACCTCGACGCGAAGCGGCTGGCGGCGGCCAGGGCGAGGGCCGAGGGGTTCTACGCCGGCAAGGGTGAAAGCCGGGTCGACGTCAGGGCGTACAAGGACTATCGCGAGGTGATCGCGCGGCCCGACATCGACGCCGTGATCGTGACCCCGCCCGACCACTGGCACGCCATGGTCGCCGTGGAGGCCGCGCTGGCGGGCAAGGACCTGTACGTCCAGAAGCCGCTCACCTACGACATCAACGAGGCCATCGCGCTGCGGACGGCGGTGCGCGCGAAGCGGCGCATCCTGCAGACCGGCAGCCAGCAGCGGTCCGCCAGGCCGTGGAACACGTTCCGCGTGGCGACCGAGGCGGTGCGCAACGGCCGCATCGGGCGCATCCACACCGTGCAGATCGGCATCGGCCAGGACCAGCCGAGGGGCGCGGCGCCCAAGGCGCAGGCCGTGCCCGCGAACCTCGACTACGAGACCTGGCTCGGCCCGGCGCCGCAGCAGCCCTACATGGAAGACCGCGTGCATCCGCAGGACAGCCTCGGCCGGCCCGGGTGGATCACGACCGAGGACTTCGGCCTCGGCATGATCACCAACTGGGGCGCGCACCACGTGGACATCATGCAGTGGGGACTCGGGCAGGAACTCGGCGGGCCGCTCACGCTCGAGGGCCGCGCGACGTTCATGACGAACGACGTGTGGACCGTGCACCATACCTACCACGTGGAGATGACGTACCCCGGCGGTGTTCGGGTGATCCTCGACGACGGGTTCCCCAACGGGGTCCGCTTCGAGGGCGCCGACGGCTGGGTGTTCTGTGCGCGCGGCGCGGGCCTGGTGACCAGCAGCGACCCCGGCGCGGCGACGCAGGCGGAGCCGGCGCGGAAGTCGCTCGATGCCAGCAAGCTCGACATCTTGACGGCGCCCTACGGCCCGAAGGACACGCGGTGGGCGGCGAGCGACGATCACTACCGCAACTGGCTCGAAGCGATTGCGGCCCGCAGAGACCCGATTGCTCCCGTGGACCAGTCGGCCCGCAGCCTCGAAGCCTGCGCGGCGGCGTGGATCGCGATGAAGCTCCAGCGCAAGCTGACGTGGGACCCGGCGCGCGAAGCGTTCGTCGGCGACGCCGAGGCCAATGCGCTGCGCGGGCGCAGGCCGCGTTCGGCGGCCTACGACATCAACGCGGTGATGAAGAAGGCCGGTTTGGCCTAGTCTCCGGCGGGGAGTTTCAGGGTCAGCGTGCAGCCGCCGCGCGGACCCGGCCCGATGTCCACCTGCCCGCCGTGAAGTTCCACGACGCGCCTGGCCACGGCGAGGCCCAGCGACGCGCCGTGGCCGCCCGGCCAGTCGGGCAGCGCCTGGACGCCCCGCGCGGGCAGCCGCGTCTCCGGCGCCGCCACCAGGTCCTGGCTGAACTGAATCGCCAGCAGCCGGGTGGCGGGGTGGGTGCTGACGCGAATCTTCAGCACCGCCTCTCCCGCACCCTGAAGGAGGCCGAGCATCGCGCCGGCGGCGCCCGTGAGCGCCACCGACATCAGGCGTTCGTCCGCGACGAGCACCCGCGTCGGTTCGTCTATGGTGAGCGCCAGCTTCGCGTTCGAGAGCCGGCCCTCCGACTCGAGCCCCTGGAGGGTCCGCCCGACCAGGATCACCGGGTTGAGGCCCTTCTTCGACACCTTCGGCTCGCTGCCGAGCAGGCTGTACGCCTCGGCGAGCCACCGCGCCCGGTGCGCCTCGGCCCGCACCAGGCTGACCGCCACGCGCTCCCGCAACGGGCGCTCGCGATCGAGAAAGAGGTTCAGGCACGACTCGATCGTCGCCAGGCTGTCGATGATCTCGCGCGCCGCCAGCGCCGGCACGCCCGACGAGGCCGCCCCGGGCGTTTCGGCGACGCGGTCACTCCCCGTCCTCAGGTTCTCGGCCTCCGCCAACGCCCGCGCCCGTTCGTCGTCGGCGTCCCGGAGCAGGCACGGGACCTCGGTGAGCCCGGCCGCGGCCGCCGCGGCGAGGCGCTTCGAGCCGGCGATGAGCTCGAACCGGCCCTTGCGGCGCCTGACGAGCAGGGGCTGCACGACGCCCACCGACCGGATCGATTCGGCCAGCTGGCCCAGATCTTCGTCGTCGCCGGCGGGACGGGCGCCGGTAATGTCCTTGATTGCGATCAGGTGGACCGGCGGGGCCGCCGGGCGCGAGGCCAGCAAATCGACGTAGTGCGAGGTGGCCCGCATGCGGAACGTCGACGGCAGTCCTTCCCGGCCAGCGGCCGACGAGGAGTCGGCCTCGGGCTGCTCGTGCTCGGGCTGGTCGGCGTCGTGGTCGTCGAAGTCGTCGTCTCGAGACGGAACGAACGGACCCTTGCGCAGGAAGACGCGATCGAAGTCGGACACGGGACAACCTCGGGGACAGCACGACGCGATGAAGGGACGTCCCTATTCTACCGCGATGTCGCGATCGCTTCGAGAGACAACGGCGGGAGTGCCCCGCCGCCAGCGCGTCCTGTGCTACCGTAGTGCCGGATGTTCGTTGACGAAGTGGAAGTCCGCGTGGCGGCCGGCAGCGGCGGCCGCGGGTGCATCGCCTTCCGGCGCGAGAAGTTCGTGCCCAGAGGCGGTCCGAGCGGCGGCGACGGCGGCAACGGCGGGTCCGTCTACTTCGCCGCCAGCCCGCACCTGAACACGCTCGTCAGTTTCCGCTTCCACCCCGACTTCAAGGCCGAGCGCGGCCAGCACGGCATGGGATCGAACATGCACGGCCGCAACGGCAAGCACCTCGTGATCAAGGTGCCGATTGGCACGGTCGTGTACGAAGTGCCCGAGGAAGGCGGCGAGCCGGTCCAGGTTGCCGACCTTCTCGAAGCGGGCACGAAGGTGCGCATCGCGGCCGCCGGCCAGGGCGGCCGCGGCAACGCCCGGTTCGCCTCGGCCACGAACAGGGCCCCGCGCCGCGCGGATCCCGGGACCCCTGGCGAGGCGAAGCACCTGCGGCTGCAGTTGAAGCTGCTCGCCGATGTCGGCCTCGTCGGCTTTCCGAACGCGGGCAAATCGACGCTCATCTCCCGCATCTCGGCGGCCAAGCCGAAAATCGCCGACTACCCCTTCACCACGCTGACGCCGAATCTCGGCGTGGTAGCCCTCGGCGACGACCGCAGCTTCGTGGTGGCCGACGTGCCGGGCCTCATCGAGGGCGCGCACCGAGGTCTCGGCCTCGGCCACCAATTCCTCCGGCACCTCGAGCGCACCCGCCTGCTGGTGCACCTGATCGACGTCTCCGGCCAGTCTGGACGCGACCCCGTGGAGGAATTCAAGACCATCCGGCGCGAGCTCGAGCTCTACCGGCCCGAGCTCGCGGAGAAGCCCGCCATCGCCGCCGCCAACAAGATGGACGCGGTGGCCGATCGCCGCCCGGTCACGCGGCTGGCCGCCCACTTGCGGCGGCGCGGCATCCCGCTCCACCGGATCTCGGCGGTGACCGGCGACGGCGTGCCCGCGCTTGTCGAGGAGATGTGGCGCCGCCTGCACCCGGCCGGGACGGACGCGTGACGATGGCGACCCTGACCGGCGTGCTGGGCGGCACCTTCGATCCCATCCACCTGGGGCATCTCGCCGTCGCGCGGCAGGCCGCTGACGCCCTCGGCCTGCACCGCGTGCTGCTGCTGCCCTCGCGCACGCCACCTCACCGGCCGGTGGACCCGTCGGCGTCGCTTCACCACCGCTTCGCGATGGTGGCGCTGGCCGCCTCGGCCGATGCCCGGCTCGTCGCGAGCGACCTCGAGATGGGCCGGCCGGGCCCCTCCTACACGGCCGACACGCTTCGCGCCCTCGGCGCGACGGGCCTCGGGGCGTGGCAGATTTTTTTCCTCACCGGGGCCGATGCGTTTGCGGAAATTGCCACGTGGCGCGAGTACCCGGCCGTGCTCGACCTCGCGCACTTCGTGGTCTGCTCCCGGGCGGGCGCGGCGGCCACGGCTCTCCCGGCCAGGCTTCCGGACCTGGCACCGAGGATGATCCGCGTGCTAGTCCCCGGGTCTGAAGACCCGGGGCTCCATCCTCAAGACCCGGGGCTCCACGGCGTCGTCGTCAAAGAGGGCCCTGAAACACGCGTGTTTCTGCTCGACTGCCCGACGCCCGACATCTCGTCCACCAGCATCCGCGCCGACGCGCGTGCAGGGCGGCCTCTCGCGGGCCTGGTGCCGCCCGAAGTCGACGACTACATCCGCCGCCACCGTCTGTACGGCGCCGATGACGGCGCCGCGCACGGAGGCAGGCCCGCGGCCGGCAACTTGCATGAGTAAAACGACGAGTGCGCGCGCGAAAACCGCCGGCAGTCCGGCTCCCCGCCCGCGGCGGCGGACAAAGGCGGCGGCGGACGGCGGCGAAGCCCGGCCATCCGGGCTGCCCGGGGAACTGACGCTGACAGCCCGGACGGCCTACGAGAAGAAGGCCACCGACGTGGTGGCGCTGGACCTGCGCGGGGCGCAGGCGTTCACCGACTTCTTCTTCATCTGCACGGGGCAGAACGCGCGGCAGGTGAAGGCCATTGCCGACGCCATCGAGGCCGCGCTCGCGAACGAGGGGCACAAGGCCGCGCACGTTGAAGGGTATGACCGGGCGAACTGGATCCTGCTCGACTACTTCACCTTCATCGTCCACGTGTTCGCGCCCGAAGCCCGCGAGTTCTACGACATCGAGCGGCTCTGGGGCAGCGCCGGGCGCGTCGAAATGCCCGACCCGGCCGTCTGAGCCGCGGAAATCCCTGGCGCGCGTCCTCGACGCGCTCGTCAGCGTCGTCATCGCGCCCGAGTGCGCCGCGTGCGGCTGTCCGCTCGACGAGCCCACCGCCGGACCCGTGTGCCGGGCATGCTGGGCGGCCGTTTACCGCTTTCCCGCGGCGGCCGGCGCCAGCGAGGCCGCGGTCGGCCCCTACGAGGGCCGCCTGCGCGACATCATCCATGCCTTCAAGTACGACAGGCGGCGAGGACTGGCGCAGCCGCTCGCGGCGCTGATGCGCGACGCCGGCCGCGGCGTGATCGAGGGCGCGGACGCCGCCGTCCCGGTCCCTCTGCACTGGTTCCGGCGCCGCCGGCGGGGGTTCAACCAGGCCGCGCTCCTCGCCGCCGGGCTCGGGCTTCCCGTGTGCCACGCGCTCCGGCGGTCGCGCCGGACCCGCGCCCAGGCGGGACTCCACGCCGGCGAACGCCGCGCGAACCTCGCCGGCGCCATCGCGATCGCCTGGCGCTATCGCTGGCCGTGGCGGCCGCTTCTCGCGCGCCGCGCGTCGCGGCGCCTCGACGGGCTCGTCGTGGTGCTGGTGGATGACGTGTGCACGACCGGAGCGACGGGGGACGCCTGCGCCAGGGTCCTCGTCGCCGCGGGCGTGCGCGAAGTCCGCACGCTTACCGTGGCCCGAGTCGCCGCGCGACGGCGCTAGCGACGTCGGCGGCCACCGCCTCGACCGGGCGCGCGGCGTCGATGACGACCCACAGCAGGTCCGCCGCCTGCCGCTGGTAGCTCGCCCGCACGCGGCCGAGCATCGGCAGGTCGCTCTCGAACCTGTCCCGGTTCTTCGCCTTGCGGGCCGCGGCCACCTCCGGCTCGATATCGAGGAGCACCGTCACATCGGGCTGAGGCAGGTAGGCCTGCACGCCGAGCAGCCAGTGCGGATCGAGTCCCTGCGCCTCGCCGTACGCGACGCTCGACGCCAGGTAACGGTCGCAGATCACGACGCGGCCGGCGGCGAGCCACGCCTGGATCTTCGGCTTCCATTCGTGGCGGTTGGCGATGAGCAGCAGCTGGATCGTGTCGGGGCCGAACTCCCGCTCGCCGTGCAGCCCCTTCCAGATTTCCAGGCCGATCGGCGTCGCGTAGTCCGGAAACGCCAGCGACTCCACCTGCCGCCCCGCGGATTCGAACCACTGGCGAAGGAGCCGCGCCTGCGTCTCCTTCCCGCTCTGATCGAGGCCTTCGAGGACGATGAGGATTCCGGTCATCGGCAGCCCCTACTCCTCATTCCGAAACAGGTCCCCAAGCGACTGCCTCTTCCGGATCACCCGCCACGCGCCGCCGTCGACGAGCACTTCGGCCGGCATCCGGCGGCGATTGTAGTTCGACGCCATGACGAAACCATACGCGCCCGCGTCGAGCACCGCGATGAGGTCGTCGACCTCGACCGGTCCGAGCTCGCGCTTGTACCCGAGGGTGTCGCTGGTCTCGCAAAGTGGGCCGACGATGTCGTAGTGCCCGGTCTCGCCCTCCCTCGGGGCGACGGCGACGATCCGGTGGAACGCCTCGTACAGCATGGGGCGGATGAGTTCCGTCATGCCCGTGTCGAGGATGACGAACCGCGGGCAGCCCGTGTACGCCTTTGTATCGGCCACGCGGCCCACCAGGATTCCCGCCGGCGCCGTGAGGAACCGGCCCGGCTCGAGCAGCAGGTGCAGGCCCGTCTGGCGCACGGCCGGCAGCACCGCCGACGCGTACTCGTCGGGGCTGCCGTGGGCGCTGCCGTCGTACCCGATGCCGAGCCCGCCGCCGAGGTCGAGGTGCTCGAGGCGCAGCCCGGCGTCGCGCAGGTCCCTGGCCAGGTCCGCGAGCGCCCAGGCGGCGCTGCCGAGCGGCTCGACGTCGACCATCTGCGAGCCGAGATGGACGTGCAGGCCGGCGACCTCGAGGCCGGGCATGCGCGCCAGGCGCCGCAGCAGGGGCGCCGCGAACTCGATGGGCACACCGAACTTGTTGAAGCGCTGCCCGGTCGAGATGTGCGCGTGGGTGTTGGCGTCGATGTCGGGGTTCACGCGCAGCGCGACCCGCGCCTTCACGCCCCGCGCGCGCGCCAGCGCGTCGATGCGGTCCGCCTCGCCGTCCGACTCGATGTTGATGGCCTTCACGCCGAGGGCGACCGCGTGGTCGAGCTCGTCGCGCGTCTTGCCGACGCCGGTGAACACGATCTGCGGCGGCTCGAAGCCGGCGCGCAGGGCCGCCTCGATCTCGCCGCCCGAATTCGCGTCGGCGCCGGTGCCAAGGCCCCGGAGGAGGCGGAGAATGGCGAGCGTCGAGTTCGCCTTCAGAGCGTAGTGCAGCGTGTGCGGATAGCCGCCGAAGGCCGAATCGAGCGCCGTGAAGGCCTCCCGGATGAGGCTGGCGCTGTAGATGTAGAGCGGCGTCCCGGCGCCGGCGGCCATCGCCGCCACCGGGATTCCGTCGCAGGCGAGTTGTCCGTCTTGCAGGGCAAATCCGGTCACGATCACGGCATCTTATCCGAGGCGCCGTCGGTTTGACACCCCCTCCTTCTCACGGTATTCTGCGACGTTACTGCGTCTCAATGACCCCGATGGACCCGACGCCGACGCCCGCGGAACCCGACACCCTGATCGAGCGCTGCCTGCGGGGCGACGAGCAGGCGTGGGAGCAGATCGTCCGCCAGTACTGGCGGCGGGTGTTCAACGTCGCGTACAAGTTCGTCGGGCGGCACGACGAGGCGGAGGACCTGACGCAGGACGTCTTCCTGAAGGTGTTCAAGTCGCTCGCCACCTTCGACCGGCGCGCGAACTTCCAGACCTGGCTCGTCAGCGTCAGCCGGAACCTCTGCATCGACCACTACCGCAGCGTGCGGAAGGAGCGGGAGACGATCAACCGCGACGTGAATGCCGACGACCTCTCGCCGCAGTCGGTCGAGACGAGCGCGCACGTCATCCTCGAGCGCCTCGACCTCGCCCAGGAGCTGCGCCGGGCGCTGCAGCAGCTGCCCGAGACGCTCCGGACGGCGGTGGTGATGCGCGACATCCAGGAGCTGTCGTACCAGGAGATCGCCGACCGGCTGCATCTGCCGGAAGGCACCGTGAAGTCGAGGATCAACCGGGGCCGGCACGAACTTGCGCGGCAGATCACGCGTCTCAGAGAGAAGGGCCTGCGCCCGCGAGCGGACGCCGGGCAGGCCGGCCGCCGTTCTGGAGTATGAGCATGAAGCTGACCATCGACCACGTCCGCGACATCAGTGTCGTCCGCGTCGCCGAGAGCCGCCTGATGTACCCCCTCCTGTCCGATTTCTCGACCGCCGTGGTGGGCCTGATCGCCGGAGGCGAGCGAAAAGTGATCGTTGACCTCGCTCCCGTCGTCTATATCGATAGCGCGACGATCGGGTGCCTGATGGACCTGTACCGTCAGGCGGCGGCGGCCGGCGGGTCGCTGAAGCTCGCGGGCGTGCAGAAGCGGGTCGAAACGATGTTGACCATGACCGGGGCGCACAACTTCATCCAGTTGTACGCCGACGAAGCGACCGCGCTGGCCAGTTTCGAGGGGTAGCATGCGGACCATCAAGACCACCACCGGCGCGGAGATCCCCCTCGACGGCGACCTGCTCACCGTGATGGAGACGCTGTACCACGAGGTAACCGCCCGGAGGGAGCTCGAGCGGTCGTTCGAGGACATGGCGCGGGAGATTGCCCACCTGGTCGGCCAGATGACGCCAGACGAGCGCGACACCTACCTGCAGGAGAGCCTCTTCCTGAACAGCGTCACCTACGAGAACGAACGGCTCGGCGCGTACATGAGGAAGCTGTCCGAGAAGAACCCGTAGGGACGGTGGCCCTCCATCACCTGGCGACGCGCTTCACCTGCTCCTGGCCCTGGAGCACCCTCGTCATGCTCTGCGACGGCCGCATCGTCTGCGGTTGCGCCGATCCGTACGGGAATCGCGTGCTGGGCGACACCCGCACGGCGTCCCTCCGCGACATCTGGACCGGCCCCGCGATAGCCGCCTTGCGCGAGGACCTGAACCGCGGCGGATCGGCGTTCTGCGGCGATTGCCCGCTGAAACTGCCGCTGGCGAAAGGCGAGGCGCCTTTGCAGCGCGGTCTCGAGGTGCCGCCGCAGCCCTCGCGCCTCTACGTCGAGTGCACCGCCGCGTGCAACATCTCGTGCCTCGAGGCCTGCTGCGCCCCGGAAACCGGCATCACGCGCACGCGCCAGGCCGGGATGCTCGACGTCGATCTCTTCACGCGGGTGATCGACGAAGCGGGGCCCACGCTCGGGCGCGTCGATTTCTTCAACTACGGCGAGGCGTTCCTGCACAAGCGGGCCGTCGAGATGTGCGAGTACGTGAAGGCGACGTTTCCGCACATTTACCTCTACACGAGCACCAACGGCTTGGCGTTCACGGAGGAGTCGGCGCGGCGCCTCGCGCGCTCGGGCATCGACGAGGTGACCTTCTCCATCGACGGCGCATCGCCGGAGACGTACGCGCGCTACCGGCAGCGCGGCCGCTTCGACCTGGCCATCGCCAACTTGCGCGCGATGGCGGACGAGAAGCGGAAGGCCGGCCGCGACGTCCCCGTCATCAACTGGCGCTATATCCTCTTCGCCTGGAACGACAGCGACGACGAGATGCGGCGCGCCCGGGAAATGGCCGCCGAACTCGGCGCCGACCGGCTGACCTGGGAGATTACGGACCATCCCGAAGACGCGTTCTCGCGGCGCTTCGTGCCCGGATCGCCCGATTACGAACGGGTCAGGTACGAGATCTGGGACACGAACAACCTCGGCAACGCCATTTCGGGCGCGATGCCGCGGGCGCGCATCGAGGTGCCCGGGCTTCTGCCGGGGCTGCCGCTCGTGGCGCGCCGCGGGAAGACGCTCTCCGTCCGGGCGCGCGTGCGGAATCTCTCCATGCGCCCGTTCCCGCGCGAGGCCAGCTACGGCCGGCGCCTCGTGCGCCTCGGCGCCCAGTTGTGCGATGTGAGCGGCGCGGTCCTCAACCGCGACCACGCCCGCGCATGGCTGCCGCAGACGATCGGAGGCGGCGAGCAGGCCGCTGTCGAGATCGAGATTCCCATGCCGGCCCACCCCGGCCGCTACCAGCTCAAGTTCGACCTCGTCAGCGAGGGCATCGACTGGTTCGAGGCCTGCGGATCGCAGACGACGCTGAAGCCGCTCCGGGTCGTGTAGGCCGCGCACGAAGGCCTTCACGCGGCCTGTACAAGCCCGGGGCCGCGGTTGCTCAGGCCGCGGCCCCGGTCTCTGCAGGAGGAGGAGGGAGGAGTCGACTACCCGGCTTTCGCCGGGACGGCCGCCGGCATGAACGCGGCAGCCTGCTCAGGCACCAGTTCCACCACCTTCCACGCGTCGCGCTCGTCGAGAACGCGCTTCGCGAAGGCCGTGTGCAGCGCGTGGCCGGCCCGGTGGGCCACCAGGTGCCCGATGATCGGATAGCCCACCAGGGACAGGTCCCCGATGGCATCCAGGATCTTGTGGCGCACGAACTCGTCGTCGTACCGGAGTTGGTTGTTCAGCACCCCGGTCTCGCTCAATACGATGGCGTTCTCGAGCGACCCGCCCAGCGCGAGGCCCTGCTGGCGCAGCAGTTCCACCTCGTGCAGGAACCCGAAGGTCCGCGCCGGCGCGATGTCGTCGATAAACGCGTTCTCGTCGACCCGCAGCGTGTGCGACTGGTGCCGCAGCAGCGGGTGGTCGAAGCTGATGCTGTAGGTGACCTTGAAGTAGTCCGACGGGTACAGCGAGATCAACCTGTCGCCGCGCGACAGCGTGATCGGACGCAGCACCTTCAGGTACCGCCGCGGCGTCCCGAGCGTCCGGAGGCCCGCTTCCTGGATCAGGTAGACAAACGGCGCCGAGCTGCCGTCCATCACCGGCACTTCCCGGTGGTCGAGCTCGACAACGGCGTTGTCGAGACCCATGCACGTCATCGCCGCCAGCAGGTGCTCGACCGTCTCCACCACCGCGCCGTTGTGCGACAGGCACGTGGCATGGTTGGTGCCGCCGACATGCGCCACCGACGCCGGGATGTCGATGCCGAGGTCGCTGCGCCGGAACCGGATCCCGGTGTCGGCCGCCGCGGGCTTGAGCGTCAGGTTCACTTTGTGGCCAGAGTGGAGGCCGATACCGGCACATGCCACCTGGCGTCGAAGGGTCCGTTGAAACGTCATCGCTCTCTCGCCAGCTCCGCAGATGGAGCCACTGGTAATGAAGCAATCCCCATACCGGTGGCGGCATCCGGAATTTCTCTACTCTAAATATATATCGAACAATATCTTATAGACATTACAGCAATCCTCGACAGACGGCCTGACGGTCGTTCTGTGGCCAAAAAGCCACAGCCTCCCGGGTACAGAATGTGGCGATTCAGCCACATATCTGATGCCTGCCCCCTGCGCCCGACACTAATTGGCCTCCCCGGCAGCCGGCAGCACCTCGGCCAGCACCTGGCCCGTGTACGACGAACGGTTCGCCGCCACCTCCTCGGGCGAGCCCTGAGCCACGATTCTCCCGCCCGCCTCGCCCCCATCGGGCCCGAGGTCCACGAGGTGGTCCGCCGTCTTGATGACATCGAGGTTGTGCTCGATGACTACCACGGTGTTGCCCTGGTCGACCAGCTTGTTCAGCACGTCCAGCAGCTTCTTCACGTCGTCGAAGTGCAGCCCGGTGGTGGGCTCGTCGAGGATGTAGAGCGTCCGCCCGGTGCCGCGCTTCGACAACTCCTTGGCCAGCTTGACGCGCTGCGCCTCGCCCCCGCTGAGGGTCGTCGCCGACTGGCCGAGCTTGATGTACCCCAAACCCACGTCCTGGAGCGTGCGCAGCTTGTTGGCCACCGGCGGGAAGTGCTCCACGAGCGGCAGCGCCTGGTTCACCGTCAGATCCAGCATCTCGGCGATCGACCGCCCGCGGTACCTGATTTCGAGCGTCTCGCGGTTGTAGCGGCGGCCCTTGCACTCCTCGCACGTCACGTACACGTCGGGCAGGAAGTTCATCTCGATCGCGATCATGCCGTCGCCCTGGCAGGTTTCGCACCGCCCGCCCTTCACGTTGAACGAGAACCGGCCGGGCTTGAACCCGCGCGCGCGCGCCTCGGGCACGAGGGCGAACAGGTCGCGGATGAACGTGAACAGGCCCGTGTAAGTGGCCGGGTTCGACCGGGGCGTCCGGCCGATGGGCGACTGGTCGATCTCGATCACCTTGTCGATGAGCTCGATGCCCTCGATGCGGTCGTGGGGGCCGGGCTCGTCGCTGGCCCGGTACAGCGACCGCGCCAGGGCGCGGTACAGGATGTCATTCACGAGCGTGGACTTGCCCGACCCGCTCACGCCGGTGATGGCGGTCAGCAGGCCGAGCGGGATCCGCACGTCGAGGTTCTTCAGGTTGTTCGCCCGCGCGCCGCGGACCACCAGCTCGCCCCGGAGCGGAGTGCGCCGGACCGGGGGCACGTCGATCATCCGCTCGCGCCTGAGGTACTGGCCGGTGAGCGACTCGCGGCCGTGGCGCAGCAGGTCGTCCGGCGTGCCCTGGAAGATCACGCGGCCGCCGTGCTCGCCCGCCCCGGGGCCGAGATCGATCACGTAGTCGGCCGACCGGATGGTCTCCTCGTCGTGCTCGACGACGATGACGGTGTTGCCGAGGTCGCGGAGCCGCCGCAGCGTCGTCAGCAGCCGCCGGTTGTCGCGCTGGTGGAGGCCGATGGACGGCTCGTCGAGCACGTAGAGCACGCCGCGGAGGTTCGCCCCGATCTGCGTGGCGAGCCGGATGCGCTGGGCCTCGCCGCCCGACAGCGAGGTTGCGCTGCGGCCCAGCGTCAGGTAGCCCACCCCGACGTCCACGAGGAACCGCAGGCGGTCCACGATCTCCCGGTGAATGCGGCCGGCGATGAGTTCCTCGCGCTCCGAGAGCGCGGTCGCCTCGAAGAGGGCCAGCGCGTCGGAGACTGGCAGCGACACCAGTTGCGGGATCGTGCGCCCCTTCACCTGGACGGCGCGGCTCTCGGGCCGCAGGCGATCGCCGTGGCATCCTTCGCACGGCCGCAGCGACCGGTAGCGCTCGATGTCGGCCTGGTCGATCCAGGTCGCCTGTTCGTAGCGGCGGCGCAGGTTCGGGATGATGCCCTCGAAGCCCTTTCCGTACGGGTCCTTCTGGCGCATGGAGGCGGACGGCGGCGCCGGCGGCCCGTTCAGCAGCAGGTCCTTCGCGCGCTTCGGCAGCTTGCCGAACGGCGCCGCCACGTCGATGTCGAAGTGGCGGCCCAGGGCGTTCACGGCCTCCGTCACGAGGCGCGCGTCGCCCGCGGCCCACGGCGCGATGGCGCCTTCGAGCAGCGACAGCGACGGGTCGGGCACGATCCGGTCGGGATCGAAATCCCAGAGCGCGCCCAGGCCCTGGCACGCCGGGCAGCCGCCGTGCGGCGAGTTGAACGAGAACGCCCGCGGCGACATCTCCGGCATGCTCAATCCGCAGTTCACGCAGGCGAGCGTCCGGGAGAACAGCCGGTCGCCCCCGTCGAGACTGCTGATGACCACCACGTCGCCCGCGAGGCGGAGGGCGATTTCGATCGAGTCGGTCAGGCGCCGCTCGATGCCGGGCTTGACAATCAGGCGGTCGACGACGATGTCAATCGAGTGATTGCGGCGCCGCTCGAGGACGATGTCGTCTTCGAGCGAGCGCATTTGGCCGTCGACGCGGGCCTTGAGGAAGCCCCGCTGGCGCCAGGCGGCGAGATCCTTCTTGAACTCGCCCTTCCGGCCGCGCACCACGGGCGCCAGGACGCTGATCCGGATGTCGTGCGGATACGCCATCACCTGCGCCACGATCTGGTCGGTCGCCTGCGAGGTGATGGCGAGGCCGCAGCGCGGGCAGTGCGCCACGCCGATGTTGGCGAAGAGCAGGCGGAGATAGTCGTAGATCTCCGTCACTGTCCCGACCGTCGACCGCGGGTTGGAGCCGGTCGTCTTCTGCTCGATCGAGAGCGCCGGCGACAGGCCCTCGATCGAGTCGACGTCCGGCTTCTCCATCTGCTCGAGGAACTGCCGGGCATAGGCCGAGAGCGATTCGACGTAGCGCCGCTGCCCCTCGGCGTAAATCGTGTCGAAGGCCAGCGACGACTTGCCGGACCCCGACAGCCCCGTGATGACCACGAGCTGGTTGCGCGGCAGGTCCACGTCGATCCCTTTCAGGTTGTGGACGCGCGCGCCGCGGACGGAGATCTGGCGGGTACTCATTGCAGAGGTAATCGGGCCTTGCCCAAACATGAAATTCTACCATGCGGGGCGCTATAATCGCCGCACCCCGGCACGCTGGCCGGGCCCAATCCGCTCCGGGGGTCTGGATGAGCCGAGCCGTCGGGCGCAACGTCGTTCGCAAGGACGGGGCGGCAAAGGCCTCAGGTACAGCGCGTTACGTCGACGACCTGACGCTGCCTGGACTGCTCTACGCGCGGACGATCCGGTCCGCTATCCCCTGCGGCGACATCATTCGCCTTCGCCTTGGCTTCGACACCTCCGGATTCACCATCGTCGAGGCCCGCGACGTCCCGGGCCGCAACATCGTGTCGCTCATCACCGACGACCAGCCGTGTCTGGCAGAGGGCGAGGTCCGCCATGTCGCGGAGCCGATCCTGCTCCTCGCCCACGAGGACAGGGAGCGGCTGCTCGCCGCCGTCGTCGACATCGAGTACCGCCCGCGTGAACCCGTCCTCGACCCGGCGCGCTCCCCGCTGGTGTTCAAGCGGATCGCCCTCGGCACGGGCGATCTCGACGAGGGTTTCCGACGCGCGGAGGTCGTGGTCGAGGGCGAGTACCGGACGTGGCACCAGGAGCACCTCTACATCGAGCCCAACGGCATGCTGGCCATCCCCGGAGACGGGGGCATCACCGTGGTGGGCTCCATGCAGTGCCCCTACTACGTGCATCGGGCGCTCGCGGTCCTGCTGGGCATGCCGGAGGACAGGGTCCGCGTCGTCCAGGCGGAAACCGGCGGCGGGTTCGGCGGCAAGGAGGAATACCCATCCATCATCGCCGGTCACGCGTGCCTGCTGGCGCTGAAGTCGGGCCGGCCGGTGAAGCTGGTCTACGACCGCGCCGAGGACATGCTCGCCACGACCAAGCGCCACCCGTCCGTTGTCCGCCATCGCACCGGCGTGACGCGCGACGGCCGCCTGACGGCGATGGACATCGACGTACTGATGGACGGTGGCGCCTACAGCACGCTCAGCCCGGTCGTCCTCTCGCGCGGCTGCCTGCACGCCACCGGGCCCTACCGCTGCGGCCACGTGCGCGTGAACGGCCGTGTCGTCATGACGAACACGCCGCCGAACGGGGCCTTCCGGGGGTTCGGCGCGCCGCAGACGCTGTTTGCCGCCGAGGTGCAGATGGATCGCGTCGCGGAGGCGATTGGCATCGACCCCGTGCGTTTCCGCGAACTGAACGCCCTGCGGCCGGGCGATGCGACCGCCACGGGCCAGGTGCTCGGCGCGGATGCGGCCGCGATCGACGTGCTGCGCGCCGCCGTCGCGCGCAGCGGGTACCGGCGCAAGCGGCGCGAGTACCGCGGCACGAACCGCGGCATCGGCCTGTCCTTGTTCTTTCACGGCGCCGGGTTCACCGGCAGCGGCGAAGTGATGCTGCGATCGAAGGCCTCGCTGGAACTGACGCCGGCGGGCGTGCGGATCCTCGCGGCCAGCACCGAAATCGGCCAGGGCCAGCGCACGGTGCACGCCCAGATCGTCGCCGATGCCCTCGGCCTCCCCTACGACGCGGTCGAGGTGGCCGTCGCCGACACCTCGCACGTCCCCGACAGCGGGCCCACCGTCGCGTCCCGGACGACGATGGTGGTGGGCGGGCTGCTGAAGCGGTGCGCGGCCGACATGCGAGCGACACTGGGCAGGTTGACGCCCGCCGCGTATCTGCGCAGGCACGGCCCGCTGGTCGTGACGAAGGAGTACGAATCTCCCCAGGGTCTGGAGTGGGACGACGAGACGTACCGCGGGTCCGCCTATGGCACATACGGGTGGGCGTGCGACGTCGTGGAGGTCGAACGCGATCCCGTGACGGAGGAGATCCGGCCCGTCAGAGTGACCACGGCGCACGAGGTCGGCAGGGCCATCTTCCCGCTCGGCGTGCGCGGCCAGATCGAGGGCGGCACCGCGCAGGGGCTCGGCTATGCGCTCACCGAGGAGGTGGTGATGCGCGGCGGCGCCATGGCCAACGCGCAATTCACCAACTACATCGTGCCGACGACACTCGACACGCCGCCGATCGACGTGGTGCTGGTCGAGAAGCCCTATGCGCGCGGGCCGTACGGGGCCAAGGGCGTGGGCGAAATGCCGTTTGACGGCGTGGCGCCGGCGGTTGTCAATGCCATCCGGAGCCTGGGCATCGACATGCGAGAGGTGCCGGCCACGCCGGAGCGGGTCATGGCGGCCGGAAGGGCAGAGGCGAGAGGCGAGAGGCGACAGGCGAGAGGGAAAGGCGCCCACCGATGACCGCCGCCCATCGGCCCATCGTGTTCACGCTGAACGGGAAACGCACGTCGCTGCGGGTGCACCCGCTGAAGCGGCTGCTCGACGTCCTGCGCGAGGACTGCGGCCTGACGGGCACAAAGGAGGGCTGCGGCGAAGGCGAATGCGGCGCGTGCACGGTGCTTCTGGACGGACGGGCCGTCAACTCGTGCCTCGTGCCGGTCGCCCAGGCGGCGGGCGCACGGGTGGTGACGATCGAAGGGCTGAAGGGCCGCCATCCGCTGCAGCGCGCCTTCGCCGAATCGGGCGGGGCGCAATGCGGCATCTGCACGCCGGGGATGATCATGGCGGCCGCGGCGCTCGGGCCCCGCCCCACGCTCGACGAGGTGCGCACGGGGCTCGCCGGCAACATCTGCCGGTGCACGGGGTACGCGGGGATTTACAGGGCCATCAAGAAGCAAGAAGCAAGAAGCAAGAAGACAGGAGACAGAGGACAGAAGACAGAAAACAGGAGGGGGCTTGCCGCGCCGAAGCCGGCCGGCAGGCCGTTCGGCGAAGGCGGGAGGCGAGCGTGAGGACGGCGATCTCGCCGCTCGTCCTGCTGCAGCCGCGTTCCGTGCGCGAAGCGCTCCGGATGCTGCGCGAGGAGGGCCCGATCGCGCCGATGGCCGGCTGCACGGACCTCTATGTCGGCCTCAACGCCGGCGCGCTGGCCGACCGGCGATTTCTGAACCTCTGGGGCCTCGATGCGCTCCGCGGGATCGAGGTGCGCGGCGACGTGCTCCGCATCGGTGCCCTGGCCACGTACAGCGAGATCCTCCGATCGGCGCAGGTGCGCCGTCGCCTGCCCATGCTCGCCGCGGCCGCGCGGGAGATCGGCGCGGTGCAGATCCAGAACCGCGGCACCCTCGGCGGCAACATCGCCAATGGCTCGCCGGCGGGTGATACGCTGCCCGTCGTTGCGGCCGCGGAGGCGTTCGTCGAGCTTCGCAGCCTCGACTGGACGCGCAAGGTGCCCTTCGCGGACTTCTACACCGGCTACCGCGCGAGCGTCCGGCGGGCGGACGAACTCATCACGGCCATCGAAGTGCCCCGCGTGGAGGGTGCGCAGTGGTTCCGGAAGGTGGGGACGCGCGCGGCCCAGTCGATCTCGAAGGTCGTGATGGCGGCCGTCCGCGGCGCACATCCGCGCATCGCCCTGGGCAGCGTGGCGCCCACCGTCGTGCGCGCGCGCCGCACGGAGGATGCGCTCGCCTCGGGCGCAACGCTCGCCGAGGCGCAGCAGGTCCTGCAGCAGGACATCAGCCCGATCGACGACCTCCGCTCGACCGCCGCCTACCGGCGCGAGGTCGCCGCCCGCCTGCTGGCGCAGTTCTGGGCTGACACGGGCCGCCCCCCCGGGGTCTGAAGACCCCGGGCTCCATCAAACACTCTACCGCCCCAAGGCGGCCAGTTTCTCGCGCGCCTTCGTCACGTCGCGGTGAAAGACGAAGAGCTTGTCCGCGTTGTCGGACTTGTCGGTGAAGTTCCAGGTCTTGCCTCCCTTCTGCTTCACCTTGAGTTCCTTCTTCAGGTAGTCGATCTCGAACACCTCGAGGGCGCTGAACGGGAACGCGAACGCGTCGCTCCTGTTGGCGGTGTCGTAGCGGATGCCCTCGGGCGTGGCCACGAGCCGGCCTTCGCAGGATCGGCCCATGCCGTGCTTGTGCACGACGGCCACCGAGGCGTTCAGCCGCACCTCCCTGAACCTCAACGCGATTGTCGTCTCCCCTGTCTCGGCGATCTCGATGGCCTGCGCCAGGCCGTCCTCGCCCGTCGCCGACGCGTTCAGCTGGTGGGACCCGCCTGGCACGTCCGTCGTGCGCAGCGGCGTGGTGCCCACGAACTTGCGGTCGACGAACACCGAGGCGCCGGGGACGTCGCTTTCGACAACGAGCGTCGGGCCGGCGGGCGGCGGCGCGGCCGGCTCGGGGGCCGGGAGCGATTCCTTGCGCGGCCGGGGCCTTCGGGCCGCTGGTGCGTCGGCGGGCATCTCGGGCTCGGACGGCTTCGCCGCCGGCGGCTCCGGTTCAGGCTCGGCCCGGGCAGCCGGTGCCGGCTCGGACTTCGCCTCCGGCGTCATCAGCATCGTGACGCCGGCGTAGGCCAGGGCGAGCACGGCGAGCGCCGCCGCGCCAATCAGCAGGAATCTGCCCATGCCCCCTGAACGAGGCTGCTGGTCGGGATTCATCACGGACATCGCCCCAGTCCTCCGCTGCACAGTATACAAAAGGCGACGCGTCCCACTTCCGGTGCGGGAACCGTTACCCAGGAACTCTCATCTTGTTCGGGGCGTGGATGGTGTCACCTTTATAATCGCCGGGTGAAGGATTCCAGCACCCGCCGCCTGGCTGCCACCTGGCCTGTCTGGCTGGCGGCCCTTGCGATCCTCGCCTTCGCCGCCGAGATGGGCGGCCGGCAGGTCATCCGCCAGTCGCTGCTACAGAACGTCACCGGCGCGGCGCCGCCTCCGGCCGCTGTTCTCGTGGCGCTCGCCGCGGCGGCGGCCCTCGTCGCCGCCGCCTGGCTGCGCCTGCGCCGGGACCTCACCATGAACCGCGCCGTCGCGCTCGCGCTCTGCGCCCTCTTCGTGGCGGGCCTCGCGGCCCAGCAGCGCCTTGGGGCGCGGCTTCAGAGCGACGGGTTCTTCTACTTCGCCTTCCTCCGGTCGATCGTCAACGACCACGACGTCAGCCTCGCCAACGACTACGGCCTCATTGGCATCGGCGGCGAGGCGATCATGACGCCGACCGCGACGGGCTATGCGCAGACGGCCTGGTCGGTGGGCCCGGCCATCGCCTGGATGCCGTTCTACGCCATCGGCCACGCCGGAGCCGCCTACCTGTCGGCCCGCGGCGTGCAGGCGGCCACCGACGGGTCGTCGTATCCATACCGGCAGGCCATCTGCATCGCCGGCCTGTTCTACGGCCTCCTGGGTTTCTGGTTCTGTTACCGGCTCGCGGCGCGGCACTTCGCGGGCGGCCTCGCCATCCTCTCGACCGCGGCCCTCGCGCTCGGTTCGTTCATGCTCTGGTACGTCGTGAAGGAGCCGACCATGTCGCACGCGACGTCGATGTGCGCCGTGGCCGCGTTCATCTACGCGTGGGCCGTCACCCGGGGCCGCCGCGCGGCCTGGCAATGGGCGGCGCTGGGGCTGCTCGGCGGCCTCATGCTGGCCATCCGCTGGCAGAACCTCGTCTTCATGGCCTTCCCGGCCTGGGAGATCGCCGCGGCGCTCGCCGCCGGCCCGGGCGCGCGAGAGCGGCGAACTGCGCTGCTGCACGGCGCGCTGTTCGGCGCCTGCGTGCTTGTCGCCTTCCTGCCGCAGCTTGTCGCATGGAACGCCATCTACGGCTCGCCGATCGCGGTGTCGCCCCTCTCGCCGAAGATGCTGTGGCTCAGCCCCGACCCGGTGCGCATGCTCTGGTCGTCGCGAAACGGGCTGTTCTCCACCTCGCCCGTCACCTACCTGGCGGCGCTGGGGCTTGTCGTCTTCGCCGTCCGGGACCGGTCGTTCGGCCGGCTCGCCCTCGCGGTGTTCGCCCTGGCCGTCTACGTCAACGCCTCGGTCGAGGACTGGTGGGGCGGCGCGGCCTTCGGCGCGCGCCGGTTCGACGGCACGGTGCCGCTGCTCGCCGTTGGGCTCGCATCGGCCGTCGACGGCCTGAAGCGGTGGATCGCGCGGCGGCCGCTGGCGGCCGTCACGGCCCTGCTCGGCCTGTTCGTTCTCTGGAACATCACGGCCATCGCGGCCGGCGTGGCGGGGCGGTTCGGCGGGAGCGTGCCTCAGTCGTTCGCCGACCTCGCCGTGGACCAGGCCCGGACGCTCTCGCGCTGGTTCGGGCACCCGTTTTCCTACCCGGCCAACCTGGCCTACGCGGCCCGTGAAGGCGTCGCGCCATTCCGCTACGACTTCTTCGCGTTCCCCATGCTCGGCGACCCCGAGAGGCCATACGGCCGGGTGGACATCGGCTGGCGCGACGAGGCGTACCTGGGCGACGGCTGGTACCAGGCCGACACGCAGCCAGACGGCACGACGGCCCGCTTGTCGCGGGGCACCGCCGAGGTGCTGCTGCCGCTGGACCACCCGGCGCCGCTCATCGTCCAGCTCCGGCTGAAGCCGTTCTCGTATCCCGGGGCGTCGCTCAACCTCGCCGTGCGCATCAACGGCCGCAGTTTCGGTCCCTTTCCTCTGGGCGCCGACTGGCAGCGCGTGGACTTCCCCACGGACGCCGCGGCATGGAGGGCGGGCGTGAACCGCGTGCAGCTGGTCTGGACGGGGGCCGCCGTTCCGGCGGCGGTGGGCATGGGAAACGACGCGCGCGAACTCGGGGGCGCGACCGACTACGTGCGCATCCAGGTGGCGCGCTGAGGGGGACGGGCCCGCAATCCTACTGAATCGAGAACGTGCCGGCCGGGGCCGTGTCGTCGGTCATGGCCAGCGCCGTCATCTGCGTCGCCCAGTAGATCGTGTGGTTCGTGTTCGTGCCGAAGGCCTTGGTCCCGCCGCCCGCCGAGGGCGTGGCCGTGGCGAAAAAGCCCTGCATCGCGGCGCCGGCGGCGAGCCCGTTGCAGGTCGGCGGCGCGTCCGGCGCCACGCCGCTCGAACTGCTCACCGTGACCTGGTAGCCGCTCTTGAAGACCGTGTTGCCCGTGCTGAGGTCGGGGCTGATGAAGGCCTGGCCCCCGGCCGGCGGCGTGCCCAGGTTCGACAGCGACGGCGAGAAGAACCCGTTGCCGCACGCGGCGGCGTAGAGCGACTGCGCGCCCGTGACGGCGCGCAGCGACCCGATGGCCGCCGTCTCGTTGCCCGACTGGCGCGCGCGCTGCAGGCCGGGGACGGCCACGGCGGCGATGACGCCGATGATGGCGACGACAATCAGGAGCTCGATGAGGGTGAATCCGCGATTGCTGCGCATGCTGGTGCTCCCGGCGCGGCCGGCGCGCCCACGTTCAACGATGCCCCTCCGCCCATTGATTGTCAAGCCGCCCGCCTTCGCCCGCTCGGCTTCGCGGGGCGGGCTTCGGCGAGGCCGGGAGGCTCTGACCGCGCCAGGCCCCGGTCAGAGCCTCCCGGCCAGCCGCTTCTGCAGGATGCTGTGGCGCATGCCGTACAGGACGTACATCACCAGCCCGACTCCCAGCCACAGGACGAAGCGGATCCAGGTGAGCAGGGGCAGCTGAAGCATCAGGTACGAGCACATGGCGATCGCGATGAGCGGCACCCAGGGCACCAGCGGCGTGCGGAACGGGCGCGGCCGGTCCGGGTCGGACTTGCGCAGCATCAGGATTCCGACCGACACCAGCACGAAGGCGAAGAGCGTGCCGATGTTGGTGAGCTCGACCACCTCGTTGATGTTCAGGAACGTGGCGCACACCGCCACGATGACGCCCGTGAGGATGGTGGTGACGTGCGGCGTGCGGTACTTGGGGTGCACCCTGGCCGCCCATTTCGGCAGCAGGCCGTCGCGCGCCATCGAGAAGAAGATGCGCGGCTGGCCGAGCTGGAACACCAGCAGGACGCCGCTGGTGGCGCAAACGGCGCCGAAGGCGATGATGCCGGACGCCCAGGTGATGTTGTTGGCCGAAAACGCCGTGGCCAGCGGCTCGGCGGTGCCAAGCTGCGTCCACGGCAGCATGCCGGTGAGCACGATGGCGACGGCGACGTAGATGATCGTGCTGATGACCAGGCTGGCGATCATGGCGATGGGCATGTCGCGCTGGGGGTTCTTCGTTTCCTCGGCCGCCGTCGACACCGCGTCGAAGCCGATGTAGGCGAAGAAGATGATGGCCGCCGCGCTCGAGATGCCGCGGAAGCCGTTGGGCGCGAACGGCACCCAGTTCGACGGCTCGACGTAGAAGGCGCCGACCACGCAGAAGAAGATCAGGATGGCGACATTCAGCACCGCCAGCGCCCCGGTCAGCCACGCGCTCTCGCGGATGCCCACGACGAGCACCCACGTGATGCCCATCACGATCATGAACGCCGGCAGGTTCAGGATGATCGGGACGCCGAAGACAATCGGGGCCGAGGCGAACGCCTCCGCCGCCCGCGTGGCGGCGATGCTGAGCGAGGCCACATCGCCGCCCTGCGCCTGGAGCTGGGCCAGGTGCTCGGCCGCGTCCGCCGCCGTCGGGTAGTCGATGCTCAGCCAGCCGGGGATGAAGATGCCGAAGCCGGCGAGCAGCTCGCGGAAGTAGCCCGACCAGGAAATCGCGACGGCGACGTTGCCGACGGCGTACTCGAGGATGAGGTCCCAGCCGATGATCCAGGCCACCGCTTCTCCCAGCGTCGCGTAGGCGTAGGTGTAGGCCGAGCCGGAGATCGGGACCATCGCGGCGAATTCCGCGTAGCACAGCGCCGCGAACCCGCACGCGACGGCCGTCAGGATGAACGACGCGATGATGGCGGGCCCGGCGCCCACGTGCGATCCGCCGCCGGCCGCCGCCGACCCGATCGTCGAGAAGATGCCGGCGCCCATGATGGCCCCGATGCCGAGCGCCGTCAGCTGCACAGGGCCGAGCGTCCGCTTCAGCTGCTGGCCCGGCGCCTCGCTGTCTCTCTTGATCTGGTCGAGCGACTTGACGGCGAACAGATGCTTCATCAGGCTCTCCAGGGCTTCAGCCCCATGTCGAGACGGTAGATCGTGTCGTTCGAGGCCACGACGAGCCCGCCGTGCGGGTCGATGGCCACGCCGACGAGCGTGGCGGCGGCGACGACGAGCTCGCGCGGGGCCCCGGCCCGCACGCGGTAGAGCCCCGCGCCTCCCGCGAGCGCCTCCACCACGTACAGCGTCCCGTCCTCGTCGACCGCCAGCCCCTGGGGCCGGCCGAACTCGGACGACACCACCGAGACCGCGCCCTGACGATCCACGCGGTACACGTGATCGTAAGTGGCCATGGTCGGGCCCGTCACATACAGCGCATCGTCCGGGCCCATCGCCAGGTGGAATGCCGCCAGGCTCGGAGGAAGCGACACGAACGGCACGACGTGGGCCGACGATCCGACGCGGAACACCGTGCCGCTGCGGTCGCCGACGAACATTGTCCCGTCCGACCCGAACGCGATGCCGCAGGCCACGCCGAGGTCGTGGGCGACGATGTCGGCGGTTCCGTCGGCATGGATCTTCCGTACCGTGCCGTCGTAGCGGCTCGTGACGTGCAGCACGCCGTCGCGGTCGCAGGCCATCGAGGTGGCGTTGGTGATCTCGGTCAGGAAGGGCGCCTTTTCGCCCTCGCCCGGGACGCGGAAGACCGACACCGGCACCCGCTGCCCACGCGTGCCGCTGAACGTCGCGTAGAGCATGCCGTCGTGGCCGAACGCGGGGTTGTCCACCTGGTGCACCCCGCTCACCATCGGGGTCCCCACGTCCAGATCCGCGTGGCCGCCGGCGCCTGCCACCGCCGCCGCCTGACGGCCCCGCGCCGCCTTCGCGGGCACGATGATCCCGATGCGCGACGGCGACGCCATCACCACCTGCGCGCGCACGCCTCCGACGCGGGCCTCCGGCAGGCCGCCGTCCGCAGGCGCGAGGCCGCGGCCGCGGATCGTCACGCGGGCGCCGACCAGCGCGGAAGACGGCTCAACGGCGTCGACGAGGGATAAGGTGGAATCAGGCACGGGTGGTTTCGGGCGGCGCGGACGTCAATCGTCCTCGAGCTCGACGTTCCAGTAGAGGTAGTCGCGCCAGCTCTGGGGGGCCTGGCGAAGCCCGATGGTGATGCGCAGCGCGGGCGCCGACGCCGGCCGCTTCGGCAGCCGGACCAGGTGCATGCCCGCGCCCGCCGGCGTGCGCCCGCCCTTCCGGCGGTTGCACCCCACGCAGCAGGTGACGATGTTCTCCCAGTCCTTCTTGCCGCCCATCGCGACCGGCACCACGTGATCGAACGTCAGCTCGCTGGTCGGATGGACGCGGCCGCAATACTGGCACGTGTGCTCGTCGCGCGCGTAGATGTTCGCCCGCGAGAACGGCACGTAGTCGAACCGGTGCCGGATGCGGACGTAGCGGAGCAGGCGGATGACCGACGGCAGCTTGAACGTGATCGAAACGCTGTGGACCTCGCGGTCGTAGACGGAGATGACCTCCACTTTCCCCTGGCACAGGAGCGTGATTGCCTTCTGCCAATGGACAACCTTCAGAGGCTCGAACGACGCGTTGAGGAGGAGCGTCTGCTCCATGCGCGCATTGTATAACAAGAGGCGCAGTGGCCGGGCCTGCGGCGGGCCCTTCCGGCCGCCGCGGGAGCGGGCCGGCGGGCTGTTTCGCCCGCGCGCGGATGCCGATACCCGGAGAGAGATGACCATGTCAGGACGCATCAGGACGGTGCTTGCGGCGGCCGTGGCGGCAAGCGTCGCGTCCGCCTGCGCGGAGCACCAGCCGCGGATCCGGGTGCTGCCGCCGGTGCTGCCGGCGGGCGCGTACGAGCCCGCGCCAGCCGCACCGCCCGCGCCGAAGCCCGCCGCCGCCGGCTTCGAGGCGGTGCGCCTCGCGGAAACCATGATTGGCGCGCCCTACCGCGAGGGCGGCGCGCTGCCGGACGGGTTCGACTGCAGCGGCCTGGTGACGTGGATCTTCGCGCGCCAGGGCATCGCCGTGCCGCGCGACGTCCGGCGGCAGGCCGCCTTCGGCATCGACGTGCCCCGCGGCGAGATCCTGCCGGGCGACCTCGTCTTCTTCGCCACGACGGGCTCGGGCCCGACGCACGTGGGCATCGCGACGGGCGACGGCCGCTTCATCCACGCGCCGAAACGCGGCGACCTCGTGCGGGTCGAGTCGATGTCGGCCGGTTACTGGGCGTCGCGGTTCGTGGCGGCGCGGCGCGTGTCGGGGTCAGAGCCCGGACTCGGGGTCTGACCCCGTGCGAGCCGCCGCGTCGCTCCGGGCAGGAACTGGCGCATCACCAGGTCGGCTTCGGTGAAGTGCCGCCGGGGCGGCCGCTGCGGCAGCGGCACGATCTGGGCGGCGCGCGGCCCGCGGGGCTGGTCGGCCAGCCGCTCGCGGTAGCGCTGCGGAAACGCGGGGAACTCGCGGAAGGTGGTGCCGGCCACGCCGCCATACCGCTTCACCAGGCCGTCGAAGTCCAGGGTGAGAAACTCCCACACGGCCGGGTCGGGCCGGCCGGCCACGTATTCCCGCACGATGCCCTGGACCTCTCGAAAGAACTGCGGCGTGTGCGTCTGCCCGGCGGGGCTGCCGTCCGCTTTCACGCTCCGGCGGATGCCTCCCTGGTGCGGGTCCACGTGGTAGAGCTCGTGCACGATCGTATCGAGCTTGGCCACCCACTCCTTCCCACGGCCGTAGACGCCCTCCTTGTGGGTGTCTCTCAGCGTCTGGTCGCAGAAGCGCGGCAGTGCGACGGAGATCAGGTGGGACACGCGGCGGCCGCCGATGCGCACCTCGGGCGATCGCGCGACGAACCACTCCGAGCGGCGCGACAACGCGCCCGTCCGGCGGTCGCGCCAGAAATAGTACGCCGGCTCGCTGTCGGGCAGCATGAGCGAATGGCAGTGTTAATACCTCGTTTAACAATCTCCTCTTGTAAATTTAGAAGTTTGGTTATATTAATATCAT